>MNGO01000048.1 GCA_001918765.1 Crenarchaeota archaeon 13_1_40CM_3_52_10 | reverse complement strand
TCAAAAGGTAGACTCGGCGATTATAAAGTGCCGTAGAGTTTTTTTCACGAGAAAGGTAGGTGACGATTATATTCAAGAGACATAGCTGAAACTAAACAGAAGCAAAGCTTGGAGGATTAATGGGTTTGTCGGTCGCGGGGACGATTCTAGAAAGGAAGAAAGGCCCTGAAGCCTTCCCGCCCGAATCAGTTGGACTGCTCGAGCTTTCCGAGGTGATGGACCTCTACAAGTCAGTAGGTCGAAGGAATATCGACTATTTCGCATGGATCCACGATGTTTACTCGTGGATTACTTTACCCAGCGTTAGTTTCGAATGGAAGAGTGCCCTGAGCGAGGATAAGACCAAGCTAACGGTTTTTGATATTCTCGCCGATGATCTCGCGGACAACCACACGACCAGAAGTTTTTCCCTTCTACAGGAACTAGCTGAGATTCCGTGGAAGGAGAAGTCTCAAACGGCCGAGACAAGCGAGTACCTTGATGCGGGAAGAAGGATATGGGAGGATTCTCTCTCTTCGGTGTCTTGCTATCCTAGGTTTAAAGAGTTCGAGAGAATCTTCTACTTTGACCTTCGCCAGGTCCTTTCCTCCATGATGTACAGCTATCTTGCCAATACTGAGGGAATCGAGAATCCGATTGAGACGAGCTTCTATTCTTCCTACGGGTGCCTGGTAGAAGTAGCAATAGACATGGACCTTATGTGTTCACCGGCCTTCGATATGAGGGAACTTGGGCTCGTCCGAACGATAGCTTGCTTGGCTCAGAAAGTCGCCCATGTGGGCAACATGATGACAACCTATCCGAGCGAAGTTCTGGAGAGCGATGTGTCATCTCCAATAATCTCGCTTGCCCTGAGGAAAGGTCTCATCCGACGCGACGAGCTTGGCGTTGCATCAACTGTTCCTAAACTCAGCAAGCTGGAATGGGTCTTCAAGAGTCGAGCCCACTCTTACATCCGGAAAGTTGCTGAATGCGAGAAAGAGATTCGCAGCATTAATCTCCGAGGCTTTTCGGATTTCCTCATTGAGCTAATTGACAAGTTCGAGGGCAGCAGGTCACTCCGGTAACTAATTTGGGTTAGGAAATACCGCTTCTCGTAAAGAATTGCTTATTGAGCTGACAGACTAAGCTTCTTCCTGACCTCAGGGATACGAGTCCCCTGCCTCGACATCAGTTCGAGATCGAAGAGATTCTCAAACATCGACACTGTCTTCATGTCGTGCGCTGGGTAGTTTAGCAGAAAAACGCCTGTGATCCTATTTGAAACCATTAGTTCAAGGGCTTGACGAACGAATGAATGCGCTCTTTCGGTTCCGAGGGTAAAGATTTGGTGCGAAATATTGTCGAAAATCATGGTGAAGGGGGTAGAGGCATAGGCTTCGATTGTCTTGTTCATTGAGTCGAGAATAAGGGAGCTATCGAAAGCTGGTATGAGAACCACGTTCTCGCTCTCCTCCTTCGGATAGGAAACTCTTGATGTTAGAACGAACATCTTCAACCCAGGCTCATCTTCCATTGTTGAATGAATTGGGCTCTCCTTTCTTGTGAACAGAATTACTCGTTCGAAATTGGAAGCAGCTTCTGTGGCCAATGATCTGAGTATCTTTTCATAGCCTGAGAGCGGGTCGTATTCTAGTAGGATTTTCCGTCCGGCGATTTCATCATGGGACAGTCCAACTGTTCGAGAGAATACATCGCTCGACTCAGTTAGGTCAATGACAGGGACCTTTGATTTCAAAAGGTCCAGGGTTGCCTGCTCATTTTCGAAGGCACGGTCGGCAAAAGTCATCATCACTTGCACATAATGGTCTGGAGTGGCCCATCTGGAGTCAGCGATATGGTTGACGAACTTCTGGAACGGACGCTTTATTCTATCGCTGTAGTCTATCACTATCCGTAGCCCGTTCTTGCCCAAAGCTCTTGTCTCGATGGCTAGTTCTTGGCATTGCCCGATTGCTGCCTCTTCATCGAGAAGGTTTTCGCCTTGGTAAAGACTGTCAAGAGATGGGAGTCGGAGATTTCCCTTAGTCAGGTTATGCTTAACATCCACCCCGTTCCTTGATAGCTCATCCCGGGCAGTCCCCTCGTCATGAGAGTGAAAATAGAGGACTCGGTTTTGTTGGTTGACCCCCTCATTAACAAACCGTGCAATAGGGGTCATTTTCGCCTCATCATTTTCGTAGATTAGGACAATTTGATCTCCTCGCATCACTGCCGGGTTGGGACCAAGGGAGGGAACCAGTCCGAGGAACGCTCGCAAGAAAGTCGGCCTCTTGAAGGCTGTCACTGCGACGAGCAGAAGAATCATGGAAGCAAAATGCACTACCCCAAGTAAACTGTATCCAAAGCTTGCTGAGGCATATCCAAACAGCAATAGTGCTGAGACCGCTGCGAAACATCTCGCGATGACTCTTAGTGCGCCTCTGACCTCGCGGTCCCTCAGTTGGGATCTAAGCCTAGATAGGACTACGAACGAGTAGAGAGTAAATGACGAAATCACTATTGCTGCGATGGTGAGTAGGAAAGAACCCAGACCAACCGCTTGATAGGACGTGTTGTCAAGAACATAGAATGCTTGCCGATTCGGGCTCGGATCTATAGATGGGGCATCCACAATGGTCAGTATGACCAGTAAGACCATCGGAACTAGGTAGAGAAGGAAGGCAAGGTGAATTGGCTTTCTGGGATTGGCAAATGCCGAGCGTAGCGAGAATTTCTCAGGATAGAAGTAAAGCTTGGTTACCAATAATCCCCATAGGGTTGCAATGATGGCTGCAGCGGCAGCGAAGGCTTGAGTTGTAAGTCTGATCAGATTTGCCTCAGGGTAGAATATCAGGACTAGTTGTGAGATTGGAAATGCATTGAAGAAAGCGTAGATCGTTAGGAAATAAGTCTTGTAGGGTCGGAAGTAGGAGAGTGGCTCTTTAGCAATGACCAGAATCATCAGAGCGTCTACTATGATTGTTCCAATGTTTAGGGTCGCGGCTACGTAAGGCTCCGTTTTTTCCGCCCTCTAGGCTTGTCCTACGCCAGCGTCTACGCTGGCTCAACACCCTCCTATTGCAGAAGCCTAGGCGAAGGCCGAACTGGGTTTAGACTCGTGTTACCCGAGTAGAACTAGAGGAGTGACTGTTACGCTACGTCAGGGAGGCCGAGAGACTTCGCCGCTGCCTTCAGGTCCCTCATCCTGCTTCGAATCGTAACCTCGGAGACACCTGCTGCCTTAGCGAGGTCTCTCTGCATAACCATTGACCCTCGTATTCTTGCCGCTAGATCGAGTGCTGCTGCTGCCAAGCCGTCCGGGTCCTTTCCGACGTTGACTCTCAGTCTGATGGCTTCTCGCAGGATCTTCCCGGCCAGCATCTCTGTCGGGGAGTCTGCTCCAGCTCGAGATGCTATTTTCGAGACCCGTTTCAATGGGTCTTCAATTGCCATGGTGACGTCGAGAGATCGGACTAGGGCTCGGTAGTAGTGGGCAAGAAGCTTCCTGCTCATTCCTGAGGCTTTTGCGATCTCACTCAAAGAGCGAGGCACATCGGTCAATCGACACGCTGCGTAGGTTGAGGCTGCAACCATTCCGTTTATCGGTCGGCCTCGGACAAGGCCTTTGTTGAGCGCTCTTCGGTACATCAACGCTGCTCGTTCGGTGACAACCTCGGGCAGGTTGAGTCGTCCGGCCAGTCCTCGGAGTTGGCTCATTGCTCTAGATAGATTTCTAGCGGTTGATGATCCTGCGGACGCGCGGAGTTGTGTCCTTCGGAGCCGCCAGAGCTGTAGCCGCTCGTCGGCGCTGAGCGACCGGTTGGAAGCCTGCGCCCTGGAAATGATTGTGGAGAGGTTCTTGTCAAAAGCGGAGAATCGTCCTGGAGGTCCTGACTGGCTCTCAAGGAGTCCTTCCTCGGTTCGTCTGGGAACCGGGGCCGCGTACTGTTCAGTAGGATCGGATAGAACGAAGCCGCAGTTGGTGCATATGACCTCGCCAGTTTCAGCGTCTCGGACCAAGCTGGGGCTGCCACAGTTAGGGCAGACGTAATGTCCGACCTCGTCTCGGGGTCTAGTCTTCCTCCGGCTCATGACAGACCCTCCAACAGAGTAGGTGGTCTGCGGGGTCCGGTCTGGGGAAAGCTGGTTGTCCTTTTCCGGTGAGACCGTGGAAGTGCCCGCCAACTGTACCCATATGGGTGTCGGGGGCCACAAATGAAGCTTGTTACTCTTTTCAAAAAGTCGATAGAAATGCCCCCCGAATATGCCCCTGGCAAGTGCAACATCGGAGCCCGGGGACGGGCCATACGACTGGCCACAGGCCTTGGGATAATAGCGATATTCATTGGCTTTGGAGTTGTTGCTTTAGGGTCGGTTTCCCCCGTTCTCCGGCTCTTCCTGTTCATCCCGTTCTACGTCGGCTTGCTGGCTGTTTTGGAGGGAACGATGTCGTTTTGCGTGCTTCATGCCTCTAGAGGCAAGTATGATCTACACGAGCCTAGCGGGATGGCTTTCGGCAAGTCCAAGACCCAAATGAAGGTAGGGTCTGAGGAGTGGAAGAGGCTGGACCAGCACAAGGCTAGGCTGATGCATCTCGAAGCGATCTTGGGAGCGCTGGTGCTGGCTGTGCTACTCGCCCTTGCCTAGCTGCCCTCTCGTGAGTTGCGCCTTCCTCTGAGACTCTCTGGAGGAGAATCGAGCAAGGTCGAGGCTAGGATCTCGATCTAGGGCCAGCTCCGCCAACAATCTACCGATGAGAGGAGCAAACTTGAACCCGTGCCCCGAGAACCCGTAACCGTAGGCAATGTCATGATCGTCAGGGTCTCTATCAATGACGAAATCAGAATTCGCCGTCATATCATAGAGACAAACCCTGCTTTTTACAACCTCTCCATCTGCTAGGTCGGGAATGAATCTGCGACACGCGACTCTGCATTGTTCTGTTTCGTCCTGATCAACTGATCCCCTAGCGGTTTCAGGATCGACGGGGTCGATCAATTCCTTGTTAGAAATCTTGACTCCGTCGATACCTGCAGCCGGGAGGCCGTAGTGGTGATCCGTAAAGAAGACAGGGCAAGAGGTCGGCCTGAACTTCTCGATGCTCCGAGAGGGTCTTAGATAGACGACTTGTTGTCTCATCGGAGTAATGCTTGTGAGCCCATCTTTCAAGAAGTCGCCAGACCATGGTCCGACTGTCACGACAAGTTTCTGGGGTCGGATTGTTTGTCCGTCTGACAATTCTATTTCGAGGCCCGATCTGTCCCGGAACGCGGTCACGCGTTTTTCAAGAATCCTTACTCCCCTTGCCCGGGCTTGGGACGAGATGGTCTCGAGGCTCTTCAATGCTAAGAGAACTCCTCCGTGGGCGTCGAAGAATCCTCTGCGGGCTCGGAACTGAGGGAAACGCTTCTTCAGCTCTGGTCCCTCGTAGAGCTTCGCGCCAAGCCCTAGTTTGGTCAGCGTCCTGAAGCTGGATTCATTGAACTTGTTGGCCTGCTGGTCTTCTCCTTCCAGCATCAAAAGGCCCGTAGGGATCAATAATTCTTGGCGGGACTCTTTCTCGATCTCTCTCCAGAGTTTCAGACTCTCAATCGCCATCTTGGTGTAATACTGATCATTTCCATACGCGTACCGAAAGACCCGGTTGACATCATTGGAGCTACAATATTCATTGCCGAGACCGTATCGATCGAGCAAAACGATCTTTTTCTCGGCCATACGGCTAATAGCATACGCAGTGGCGGCACCCATCACTCCTCCACCGACAATGCAAACATCGGCGTCTAATTGCAAGATCTGCTCCTAAGAGAATGCTTCTTGCAAGATATTACATTCTTCGAAAGTCTCCAGCCATACCGGGATTCTAGCTTGAGGTGCCTGAATTCGTGCATCTCCATTGCCGTGGTCGAGAAAAATAGGCCCGGCACGGTAGACGTTTCTTCTGCTCAATCACAGATTGTTGGTCCCGCTATTTCTGTTGGACCGATTCGAACTCTGCGTGGTAGACCTGTTTCCCGGTAATGAGCAGGTCAAACCGAGAGTGGAGTTTTTCCAGATGAGGATTCTTCGATACTACGGAGTGAACGTCCTTCATGTGTGATGCGTCTTTGAAACGAGCTATCTCAACCCAAAGGTCCTCGTCCCCGGACATGCCAATGGCCGGTGGAAGGCTCATTGATCCAAACTTTCCCTCCATCTCTGTGGGCTGGAGAAGTTCTTCCGAGAGCGCTCCTGAGTCCAGGAACAATTTCATTATTGGCCTCAACGCCTGAATGAAAGCCTCCGCTTTCCGCTTCGGGACTCGGTAAAGGAAGACGGAGCAGTAGACCATCAGCGTGGGCATCTTCTGGTTGATGGCTTATTTAGACTCCACCCGGAGCAGAGGGTGGTCGTCAAGGGAATCCTTACTAGCCTCGATGGGTAAGGCCCCGTTATGAGAAAGGGGCCCTCCGGACGAGCCTCCAGGTTTACCGAATCCGTGATTCGAGAGATGACTCGGCTCTGCCTGGCTTATGGGGCAGTAAATCTTGCCCAAGGTTTTCCCGATTTCGATCCGCCAGTCAGCATCAAACGAGCAGCTGCAACCGCCATCTCCAAGGGATACAACCAGTACTCCACCACTCACGGGACCATTGGTTTGAGGAAAGCTATCGCGCATAAGATGAAAATATACAACCACATTGACTGCAGTGTAGACGAGATCACGGTTACCTGCGGAACAACTGAAGGGATGATCGCTTCACAACTCGCACTCTTAGATCGAGGAGAGGAGGTAGTGATTTTCGAGCCTTTCTACGAGAATTATGGCCCCGATGCGATTCTCTCAGGCGCAAAATGTCGATACGTCAGAATGAAGGAGCCCGACTTCGAGATCGAAGAAGAATCTCTCAAACAAGTGTTCAATCGGAAAACAAAGGCGGTCGTCATCAACACACCTCACAATCCCACGGGAAAGGTTCTATCACGTCAAGAGTTGGGTTTGATCAGTGACCTTTGCCAGGACTATGATTCCTTCGCGATCACCGACGAGATCTACGAGCATATCCTATATGATGGACACGAGCACGTGAGTATTGGGAGCCTCCCAGGAATGGAGGATCGAACAATCACGATCTCCGGGTTCTCCAAGACCTACAGTGTAACAGGCTGGCGTGTAGGATACGTCGTCGCATCAAAGCCTCTGACCTCGGCGATAAGAAAGGTTCATGATTTCCTCACCGTTTGTGCTCCAACGCCTCTACAAGAAGCGTGTGAAGCCGCTCTTCAGCTTCCTGAATCATATTATGAGCACCTACGAGAAAACTATCGCGGAGGTAGAGAGATGTTAGTGGATTCGTTGAAAGATGCGGGATTCGGAGTCTTCAAGCCCGAAGGAGCATACTATGTGTGGACTACGACAAATGACACGGGTTTCAAGGACGACCGAAACTTAGCGATGCACCTAATCACCAAGGTAGGGGTCGGGGGCGTTCCAGGGTCAAGCTTCTTCCACAACCCCTCGCATGGGAGGCTAAGGTTCAGGTTTTCCTTCTCAAAGAAACCAGAGACGATTCGTCGAGCAATCAAGAGATTGGAAAAATTCTCGCCCAAACACCCAGGAGCACGTTCGAATCATCTCAAGAGACGAAGACTTGCAGTAACAGCTGGCTTCTAGCAAAGGCTACGCCTTTATCTGTTCCAAGTCCAAGGGTAACTAGAACGATCCCGATACGCCTGGGGCAAGAATGGAAGATTAGAAATTGATCAAGGGTCTTCATGCATTACTGTATACGCCTAAGCCGGAGGAGTTGCGTGCGTTCATTCGCGACAAGCTTGGGTTCCCTTTCACCGACACGGGCGAAGGCTGGCTGATCTTCGACATGCCTGAGGCTGATCTGGGTTGCCATCCGTCCGACAGAGTGTTTCATTCAATTTCCTTCTATTGCGATAACATCCACAAAACGGTTGAAGAATTGAAGTCGCGAAGCGTAGAATTCACTTCGGGCATCAGTGATGAGGGGTGGGGATTGCTGACTCACTTTCGAATGCCTGGAGATGTTGATGTGGAATTGTACGAGCCAAAGTATGAGAAGCGCGCTCGAAGTAAGTCGCTCAGTGGACGTGCGGCGCAGAAACGAAAGAAGAGGGCTACTCGAAAGTAGCCAAGCTATTCTGGTGGGCCGGGGGAGATTTGAACTCCCGACCCT
>MNGO01000013.1 GCA_001918765.1 Crenarchaeota archaeon 13_1_40CM_3_52_10 | reverse complement strand
GCCGCTCGGCAACGGCTTGAAAGAGGCGGAGACCCTGGCCGCGCTGGCGAAGAAAAAAGGCGTCCTCACCGTGGCAGGGCTGCAGGCCCGCTCTGCGCCCTCAGTGGCTTACGTACGTGACCTGATCAAGCAAGGGTACGTCGGTGAGGGTGCTCTCCACGTCGTTGATCGGTTCGGGAATGGGCTGGGGGCCGACGGTGGAGCCGTTCAACGCGTACCTCAATGAGAAGAAAAACGGCGCGACGATGCTTTCGATCGCGCTCGGCCACGCGGCTGATGCTCTGTGTTATTGCCTCGGCGAGGTCCGAGAGCTCTCGGCCACCATGACCGTGCGCCGAAAGTCCTTCACGATCACGGGGACGGGCGAAAGGAAGCCCATGAACGCGGATGATCAGGTGTTGGTCAACGGACTGCTCGAGGGTGGGGCCGCGTTCTCGATCCACTATCGCGGAGGCGTTTCGCGCGGCACAAACCTGCTCTGGGAAGTCAATGGCACCGAGGGCGATCTGCAGCTCACCGCCGCTGGCGGCCAGGCCCAGATCTTCGAGATGACCGTACAGGGCGGCAAGGAGGCGCAGTCCTCGCTCGAGTTGCTGCCCTTGCCAGAGAAGTATTGGTGGTCGCCGCGGCAAGGCCCCTCCACCAACGTCGCCCAAGCGTACGCGCTTTTCGCCCGCGATTATCGAGAGGGAACGCATCTGTGCCCTACGTTCGACGACGCGGTCACGCGCCATCGCATGCTGGACGCGATCGAGACGGCCGCGGCAACCGGTCAGCGTCAAACGCGCGGTGCAAATGACGGTAACAATTATTCCAGGTCAATCAATCGACAAAATGAGACTGGTTAGATTCTAGCTTTAAATTAGTTGGGCAGCTCTGCAAGAATAGAATCGACAGGCTTGACCGAAAGGACGTAGGCTATCCAGGCGAGAAGACCTCCCACTGCGCCTGAAAGAGCCAGTACAAATTGTAGGGGTATCAATAACGCGAAGAAAGTCCTCAGGATGAATGAGAGGATGAGTGGTAGGGCCATTATAGCCATCTCTGCAATACCCAAAACAGCTCCGATTATAGAGCCAACAACTGTAACGAATCTTGGCCTCGGGCCATCTGAGAAATCCGGGAATCTGGACCCTATAGCGATCCCAAGGCTTGACTCGGCCAGAATCACGATTATTCCGAGGCCTAAGAACCCGAGAACGACGAACATCGAGGCATGTAGGAGAAGGGCCGAAACCACGGCTCCCAGACCGAGTCCAATGCTTGAGACAAGTGATGTGAATAGTAACTTGCTCTTCACGAGCATCCTAGCAGAGACCGGTAGCGTGCTGATGTTCCACAACCTTCTCCCCTCTTGACCAATCGAGGTCATGCCAAGAAACAACGAGCCTAATCCGATCCCAAACAGAAACGGAATAACTAGAAAAATTGGATCAATTTGAGCGGGTCCAGACGTTGATGATGGCGCTGGGGAGAAGATCGCTGGAAACGATATCATGATGGGCATGATAATCGGTATTGCCATCAATCTGACCACTTCCTTTCTTCGTGTTGCCGACCTTATCTCTCTCTTGAGCATTGCAATCGAGGGGGAACTGAGGCCAAAGTAGCCCAGTCGGCTTGGGCCTGATACGGATCCAGCTCCGGCGAAATGGATGGCTGCTGGCGTCACCGCCCAGTATTTCGCCCGGAGGGTTAGAGCCACATATGAGAGCAACAGAAACAGCGCGATGCTCAGGCCTAGAAATCCTGCGGCTCCCAGAAAGTCGGACTGAAGCACCTTGGTTATAGTGAGCGTTGGCCAAAAGACGGGGACGAAGCTGGCGGCCGCGGCAGTTCCCACGAGAGAGCTTATGATCTGGATTAGGAAAACTCCGCTGAAGAGAAGCTGAGTGACAAGGAGTATCAAGATTATTCCGATGATTCGCATGATAACGGTAATTCGGCCACCTAGCCGGTTGAACGCTGTTGACGCGCTAGCTAATGCTGACCTTAGAATCTCTACGCTAACCGACCCAACAGATGTGGACAAGAGAGCGATGGGAACAAGCAGTAGGAATCCAGCGAGATTCCCTGTGAGAACACCTATGGGGAGAGAATAGCCGAAGGCGACCATTAGAAGTGGAGAGTACGTATAGCTAGTTGAAAGAGCCGAGGCTGCAACGTATTCCCCCGGTGTGATAGGCAGCCAGTTAATCGCGTCAGTGCTCTCGGCTTCAGTTGAGGCGTTCACCTCCCACAAAAGACCCATAGTAAAGTAGAAGCCGACGAGGAAGAGAGGAACTCCTCCAAAAATCGTAACAACCAGTTGATGCGCGACTGGCCCGGTTAGCGACGTGCCGGAGCCAAGAAAGACTGTTGTCTCATAACCAAAGAACAGCCCGGCGACAAAAAGAACGCTCCCTATCAGCGCAATGAGAATTGGCCGGCTTGTTATGCTCTTGGAAACAATCGAGCGCCTTGTACTCCGAAGGCGTGAAATCATAAGGACTTTCGCAAACTTGAGCAGAACGGAAAGTCTCATCTGATCAGTGCCTCAACGATATCTTCGACTCCTTTCGTTCCAGTGAGTTTGAGAAACACGTCTTCCAGACCGCTTCCAGGAAGCCCAGCGTTTTCCCTCAAGTCCTTCGAGGTTCCCTCGGCAAGAATCTTCCCGCCTTGAAGTATGGTTAGCTTGTCACAAATGGCCTCGGCTATTTCGAGAATATGTGTGCTGAAAACCACAGACACGCCTTCCCTAGCTAGTCCGTGGATAAGCTCCTTCACCAATCTGGCTGATTTTGGATCCAGACCGTTGAGCGGTTCGTCCATGAGTAAGACTCGAGGCCTGTGGAGCAGTGCTCCTATGATCGCGACTTTTTGCTTCATGCCTTGCGAATAACTGCTGATCATATCTCCCTGTTTCCCCTCGAGGTCAAGGGCGTCAACGAATCTGGCGATGCGCTCTTTTTTCTGTTCGAACGGTAGTCCTCGAACGTCGGCTATGAAATCAAGATATTCGGTCGCAGTGAGGAATTCGTACAAGCGCGGCGATTCGGGGACGTAGCCGACAATCTTCTTGATTTCCATAGGACTCATTCGAACGTCGTAGCCGAGGACCTGGATTGAACCATAGGATGGCTTTGTCAAGCCCATAATCGTCTTCATCAAGCTTGATTTTCCGGACCCGTTCGGTCCAAGGAGGCCCCGTACTTCACCAGTACCAACTGATAGTGTGACATCGTTGAGGGCAACAGTAGCCCCATAAGTCTTTGTCAGATGCGAAACATCAATCGCAGAACCGGTGGTTGTCAAGGCCGGGTCGTTGTGGTATCAGCTTTGGAGATGAAGTTTAGCTCACTGTTCCCTAAGCGAATGAGAAAGAGAAAGAAGGGAGAGGAATCGTACAGGCTATCGGCCGGGAATCAGGGGACCCGACGGTGTCGGATCCTGAGTCGGGCTTGGACCAGTTGTCCCGGCTCCACTAACGGCCAAACCGGCAGCTCTTCGTCTCCTGAATAGGAAAGCGAATAGACCACCAACTCCCGCAGCGACAGCTACTGCCAGGAAGATCGCTGTCAGTAATCCAACGTTGCTTGCTGGAGTGTAGAACGCGGTGTAATCAGGGTCGTGCACTATCTTGTATCCTCCCCATGTTGGGTAGCTGATGATATAGAGGTAGTTGGCGGTGCTGAACTGGACATCCCCTGCCTTTGATTGTTGTATTAGTCCGGGGTCGACGTTGGCGACGAAGAGCGGTAGGAATCCCATGAACGCGTTCTGTAAGGCGAAGACTGGGTTTGCCCCCCAGCCTTTGACGCTGACTGTTCGGACGTTGACGTTGTATGTTGATGCGGTGTTCTCCGTGCTGTCGAAGGTGTAGTTGTAGAGCTTGTATTGTGATTTGACACCGAAATCTGCGCGGAAGACTTTGTCGTTGTCGGCGGTAGCGGTTGTGACTGCTGTTTTGGAGACGTCCGTGGAGTTGTCGCTGTCGACGCTGGCACCGCTGTCGTCTTTGTCACTGATAGGGCTGGCGAGTATCGCCTTGTAGGAGAGGACCAGCGAGAGTTTGAACTGTCTTGCTTGTAGGAATTGGTATAATGTTTGTGTGCTGGCTTGGGTGCCGTTGAGGTAGTATGTTCCGGCGGGTGTCAGGTGGAGGACGGGTGTCGGGGCGAGGATGTATAGATCGGTCATCCGTCCGATGGTGTAGGTGGTTGTGAGGTTTGCTGTCCTAGTTGTTGGGTCGATGTTGAGTGCATAGTTGAAGGTTAGTTCGTTGTATTGTGCGAATCCGCGAGGGGTGTTTGAGTCCCAGGGTATGATTGCATATGGGTCCGGGTTGATTCTCCACCAAACTGCGTTAAGGTTGGTGTATTTTAGGCCCCAGGTCCAGTGGGTTGCGTCGGGGTGGGCTAGCGGAATCGGGGAGCTTGTTGCCAGATACGTGTATGGGCGGCTGCCCATTGCTTGTAGAGGGTATCCAAGGCTGAAGCTAGCGTAGACCGTGTCGTTCTTGTCTGGGGAGTTGGGAAAGATTGAGGTCGTGTTTTCGCGGAAGCTAACGAGGCCGAGGAAGCTTGAGGTGGTGATCGCGTCTTTTCCGCCGATGGTGTGGTAGTGTTCGAAGAATGTCTGCAGTGGGACTGTAACGTTCATTCCGTTGTGCGTGGCGTTGACGAGGCCGGCGTAGAAGAGTTGGAAGCCGCCGATGTTGATGTAGTTCGCGTAGATGTACGCATGTTCTGTTGTGGGTGGTGCGGGTAGGTTGTGGGCAGCGGCGTAGGCCCGGACGTAGCTGTACCAGTCGACGATCTTGGAGTAGGATTGGCTGTTGAAATCGTTGTCGCTTACGGTGTCGGCACTAGTAGGATGGAGCCCGAAGGGAACGAGGAATAACAGGCTTAGGGCGATTAAGGGTAACGCTTTGATCTTTATGGAAGTGAGCATAGTCTCTGGTTTCCTTCGTTGGACACTTGCTTCCCATTCAGAGGAAGATAGAACTCCTGTTACCGGTTCACTGCCTTTCTAGAAACAGTTGCGAGCGCTTGGTGGTCTTGCTTAGATCGGGTTCTTAGTTGTCCTCGGCCCCGTTATCTCCGCCGCCCCAATCGTCGTCTTCGCCCCATTCATCTTCGCCGCCCCAGTCCTCGTCTTCGCCCCATTCCTCCCCCTTGGTATAGGGTAACACTTGATCGTCTCCGAAAACTAGGGGTTACCGCGAATTGTACCTTCTTAAAAGGCTTCCGAAAAACGCGCGAAAAAACATCGGAGCAAGCCTCTAGGATTGAGAATAGCTTCTAGCGCCTACCAACCATCTGCGAGACAAGCCCCCCGTCCTTGGTCAATGCGGCCCAGCACAAGTGTGGGGTATTGTGAGCGATTCCATATCGACCCTTTCGGTCAAGAGATACAATCCCTAGTCCTCTGCCAGCTAACCTTGTCACGTCTCTAACCGTTTTAGCGGCCGCGCTTTGTGCGGTTAATGACAGCATTGCATCACAGGCTGACTTGGATACAACCAGCCTCATCGCAATCTCACCAACGCCCGTTGCTGTGGCGGCTCCCAGTCTGTTATCCGCGTACAATCCAGCGCCAAGGATTGGGCTGTCACCAATTCTGCCTGGGAATTTCAAGGAGACACCTCCTGTAGAATCTGCCGCGGCCAAGTTTCCCTTCTGGTCCAGAGCGGGCGCTCCTACCGTATCCCGAAGGAAGAATCCCCTCTTGTCTTGAAGGAGTTTCAAGTTTCTGGGAAAGTCGCTGATTCTCCTCTTTTCCAACTCGTGCTTTGCCTTCTTCCATTGACGGACTCGCTCTGGAATCCTTAGGTTCGCCACTGGTAGACCGTAGGCTTCTCCGAGCCTCTCGGCAGTCTTGCCTGCTAGAAGAGCATGGTCGGTTTTCTCCATAACGAGTTTTGCGAGGCTAATCGGGTTTTTCATGTGATGTAAGAGCGCGACACCCGCCCCGCCCAGTGTCTTTCCGTCCATGATTCCCGCGTCGGCTTCTACGTTGCCCGCAAGATTCAGCGTGGACCCTTTGCCAGCATTGAAAATCGGATTATCTTCCATTTCTATGACTGCAGCTTCGACCGCTTGGATTGCGGACCCGCCTTGTTGGCGGATCTGAAATCCTCTTGTAGCAGCCTTCCTAACTCCGGCGAGGCCAATTGCGTGCTTGTTCTTGGGCCAGTTGCCGGCTCCGCCATGAACGATGATCGTTGGATTGGCCAATTTTGAGTCCGATGGCGTCCCATCTTAACCAGATATAAGAGTCGACTTGCCCTCGATGCTTGCATCAACGTTGACGAGGCTTCTTAGGATTGCCAATGAATCGCTTCGCGAAGCTGCATCAGCGATCCTCAAGGGTGGACTCGTGGTCTACCCAACGGACACCGTGTACGGACTTGGATGCCATCCATTCGATAAGGGAGCGGTCAACAAGGTGGCAGATGTAAAGAGAAGAAGCAAAGGGAACTTCCCAGTGCTCACCAGCTCAATTGAGAAGGCAAAGGAATTAGGCGAAGTCGACGGCGACGCCGAAACGCTTGCTTTGCGATTTTGGCCCGGACCCCTGACTATCGTAGTCTCGTCGAGAGCAGAATTCCCTCCCCCGATAGTTGGTACTGACCGCATGATCGGACTTAGGCTCCCGAGACGAAAGGATACGTTGGACTTCATTGCGATGTGCGGAGGATCTCTAGTAGGTACAAGCGCAAACATTTCAGGCACTCCCTCGATAAGGCGTGCAAACGAAGCATTGAAGACCTTTGAAGGCAAAGTCGATCTAGTTCTGGATGGAGGGACCCTCTCCAAAAGGCCAGAGTCAACGGTCGTCAGAGTAACGGGCAAACATGTCGATATTCTGCGAGAAGGAGCCGTTAGCCGACAAGAGATCGTAAGGACTCTCAAGGCAAAAAGTCGAACATCGAGATTGATTCAAATTGCTTGACGACTTCAACCTGCTCGTCTCCAGTGCTAGGGGCAATGAGCGCGAGGCAAACTCGGAACTGGTGTATCTGATTGGCGAACTTGGGGACCGTTCGGCTGAGACCAGCTATACCCCGGTGAGCGGCCTTACTGTTGCTAAGACGTCCCTTGACCCACTCAAAGTGATACAGAATCTTCGGTTGATCCTGAAGGAGAAGCCTTGGGAGTTTCGGTACGTTCTCAAGGTCAAACCGGTTCAGAAAGTTGTACCCTGTGAGATTGAGGCTATCGGGAACGCGGTTTCTGAGAGATCCAGGTCGATTCGAGACGGCGAAACGTTTCGTGTGTCCATCGAGAAGCGCCGGAGTGATGTTTCTTCAAAGGAGATCATTGACGCGATTGCAGCGAAGATTCCCAGGAAGGTTGACCTGCGAGACCCCGGAAAGATCGTCCTGGTCGAAATCATTGGCAGGGTGGCTGGAATTGCGGTCATCCGACCTAATGGTGTTCTGGGGATAGAACGCGAGAAGAGAGTATCCTAGTTCTCCAGGGCCAAAAGCGCAGAGCGCTCGATGATCAGTCTCTTCAATACGCTGTTGTTTTCCTCAGTCAGCATCTTCGATGCATTCAGTTCTTTATCGGGAATATTGTAGGCTCTCTTCAGATCTTCCACTTTTTTCTGGGTCTTAATCTGCAAGACTGTATCATCAGGTATTCCCTTGACGTATTCCATTGCTATGTTGCTCAACAGGCTCGCATCGAGACTGGTTTCGGAAAGCCCCACAAAAGCGAGTTCCCTGCTAGACGCGGTTACGCCGAGAAGCTTGATCGCTTCGATGATCTGGTGCTCACCCGAGGCGAACAGGAGGAACTCCATCGAGAGGTGTTTCGCTCTTTGATCCTTGCTTTGGAAGGAGTCAATTGCATTCCTTGCCGCGAAAATAATTTGTTCCTTCCCAGCCACTCTATCGGCGCGCAAGAGTTGAAGATCAATTCCCTGAAACGATCCTCTCAGTTCCCTCAAGGCTTTCTCCGAGTCTGTTAGTTTGGCATCTCTGAATCCCTGGACAAACAGGGAATATGACCCGATTTTCTCAGTTATCATCGGTCCAACGCTAGGAGTTTTCGAATGAGCGGGCCACTCAATCCACTGCCTTTCAGCTCCCGAATTACCTCGTATGTTCTCCCGTCTGACCGGAGGTTCCGTTTGATCAGATTGACGGCCTCCAATCTTTCCCACGGAAAGATCACCCACTTCGAGGTTGTTCTTGCAAAATGGTTTGGTTTGAAGACGCTCTTCGGCTTCAAATACAGAGTACAGACCCTGATCTCCTGTGCGCCCTTTCTCGCTAGATGTTTGGACGCAACGCGCAGACTGTGTCCTGAATCGGCGACATCGTCCACTACGAGTACGCGCTTCCCAGAAACTTCAGAGGTGACAGGCTGGGTGATCTTGGGTCTTTTCGCTGTCACTCCGATGTTTTTGTAGAATTCTACTTTCATGTTCGCAAGATTTGGATTCTCAAGTAGGTCGCTCATGACCCTAGCGGGAGGCCAACCGCCTCGTGATACTCCCACGATGACCTGGGGATTGTATCCTGAGAGCCGAATCTCACTTGCAAGGTCCACCAGCATTCCATAGACGTCGTCCCAGCTGGGTGCGACGTATTTCGGATTCTGCAATGGATCAAAACCCCGTGTAGATTTGCCGGTTTCTAATCCTTGATCCATTAAGGCTTTGTCAGCCAAGTATTGAATGTCGCCGCTAAACCCAATATACCGCTGGGGAGACATGCTGATCGGCGTTCCAAAGATTGAGTCTTGCCGATGAGAATCGGAAACACGCCAATGATGTGGACTGACCTGCACAGAGGGCACCTCGCCCAGATGAAGAAATGCATCTCCACTGAAATCGAAGTCAGCCCGAGGAACGCACAATGTGGCATCATCGAGGCTTGTGGAATCCATGATCCCCTTCTGGTTCCTAACAGAATCCGCAGGAGAAAACTGAGGTAATTAGGTGGAAACCGTCGGCGCGCCTTTTATCATGAGTATAGAGCAACATTCGCATTGATACCTTATGGAGGGTAGACAGACAACTATCTCCCAACCTCAAGTATCAAACGCGACTGAGCCAAGGGACGCCTTTGTTGAAGCCGTCCTCGCTAGCCGGATCCTGCTCATCCTGATCCGGTAGCCTCCGAACTAGAAACCGAGACTAACAGCTCTCAAGAAAAGAAACCGAGCCCTAGTGGAACAAAAAAAGCTGCGAAGAAACGAGCGACCCCAAAGCTAGACCCTTCGAGCGCTTTCTGAAGAGCGCCGCAAACCCATCAAGCGAAAATCTTGTCAGACTCGCCCGAAACAAGCCCAGATCTCGAATCTGAAAGGCCGGTCGAACACTCAAGGGACGAGGCACGCTGAAAAACGCGATATTGCTTGTCCCATCGAAGCGCAAACTATGCCTGAATCAGCCAGACCCGCCCGGAATCACTGCCAGACAGGAAACGATTCTGGAAAAAGGGGGGTATTGCACAGCGGTTTTGTGTCGCATGAACAGTCTTCCCGGAAGTTCTGAGCCAGTAATATCGGCTATTATCAGCCCTGATCCGCGATTTGAACGGGCACGTCTAGGACATGCGATATTTCGTGCTGTAAACGCGGATAATTCCCGATCGACAAGAGGCCGGATTGTGCTTTGATCGTTCCGTCTCGCCCATTATCACTACAGGACAGAAAATGTTCCAGAAAATTAGGGGGTCTTAGCGACCGACCTTTGCGCTGCGTGAGCGGTCGAGCGGCTAGTCAGACCATTTCGACGCTGACACGATCGGAATCAAAGTCTCGGTGTCCGTGACATCCCCGATCGTCTTGATACGTTCAAGAATGAACCAGTAGATGCTCTGGGCGTCAGGCTCGAGAAGTTTTCTCTGAACCTCGACAACGGCCACGATATCGTGTCGGCCAGGAATCACATGAACCTCTTTGACCTCGGCGAGCTTGAACAAAGCGTCCGCAACCTTCGACTCTTTTCCCAGAACCGCAGCTACGTAGATGAAAGCACGGACATGACGTTTCATCTCGCCCTTCGGATGATAGTGAGCTTCAACCATTTTTGGAGACCGTTGAACCCGCGGCTTGAGGAACTCCATAT
>MNGO01000018.1 GCA_001918765.1 Crenarchaeota archaeon 13_1_40CM_3_52_10 | reverse complement strand
AAGTCTCTCAAGCACAGGTACGAATCCCTTCAAAACCGGTAGACCTCTAGAGGTAGGCTCTGCGGCAGCAGCGATCATCAATACCCTTGTCTCTTTCCGGGGACCGCGCCTGTTTTCTGCTGTGGGCTTGTTCGAAACAACAGTCTTCCCAATTGAATACTGCAGTCCCAAGATACTGTTCTCTTCTCCCAGGTTAGCCAGCTCCCATGGTATTCCAAGGGCTGATTCGTCGAGTCTCATTTGTAGCCTGGACCCTTGGGGCGAGTTGAAGATTGCATTCATCACATCTCCCCCGATAGCATCGGTGAGAAATTTTCCGAAAGATACCAGCGTGTCGTGGAAGTTTTCCAGCAGCCTCATTCTAGCTCCGCCCTGCTCTGGAGGTATCCCGCCGATTTTTCGCATAGTTTTCAGAACTTTCTCAATGTACACATTTTCCAGTTCCTTGATGGTTTCAGACTTTATTCCGGCCGTTATGGGTCGGCCTTCGACAATTTCTGCGGGCGAATGCTTTCCCGGCCTATACTCAACTACGTACGGATAGGCTTGTCCATAGGAGATAATGCTGAGTTGAGAGCTCTTGAAATCCTCTCTCTGTTCAGGCATCGCAAGAGGCATAACCGTAGTCGTGGAGAAACCCACAGACGAGCCCGCTGAGGAGCTCGGTTGTGCAGCATCATGAAGAGAGTCCTCGAGCTCCCGTCTTAGTTCCGCCCTTGCACCTTCTCTCAGCCTCGCTCCAAACTTCTCAGGAATGGACACATCCGACCTGTCGGTCGCACGGGGAGGTGCTGTATGCGGAGGAGTAATGTGAGGCGGAGTGACAGGCTTGAACCTTACTGGAGATCTGCAGAGTGGACAATGGTACGTCTCTGGGTCGATAGTTGCACCACAATTAGAGCAGCTACGACCTTGAGACATTTGGGTGCGCCAGGCTGAAGAGTTTTAGATAATGCTGGGCTCTGCGATCGTCCATGTTATAGTAGACTGTTGCTGGACCTTCCATCAGGTAGAGAGACATTTTCGGGTCCGAAAAGTCTTGCGCGAACGTTACCATGTCTTCACTGGGCTTTGGACAGGTGAAGCATTTGAGCACGAAGTTCTTGTCGGCTTTCGCTTTTTCCGCAGATCTGAGAGCCTGGTCTCTCAGCCCGCTTACTCCCTTCTCACTTGACGAATACTCGGCCTCGATGATAATTGCTCGCCTGAAAAATCTCTTCTTCTTGCACCAGAGCATTGTGCCGTCGGGCGAACTTTGCACCTCCGGCCTCAAGAGTTGGGTTCCCTGGGTCGCTTTTTGGCCCACTCTTCGCACCATCCCGACTCCCAGCGCTTCTTCAGTAGCCATTTTCTCCACTTCCAGCTTCGCAAAATCCGCTATGCTAGGGCCTGCCTCGGTCTTGAGCCTTGGAAATGATGCGACTTGTTGGGGTTGGTGTTTAGCGCATAGCCGAATCCCGTTCAGCCAGCAGTTCTCGCAAATGGG
This sequence comes from Crenarchaeota archaeon 13_1_40CM_3_52_10, assembly GCA_001918765.1. Lineage (GTDB taxonomy): Archaea > Thermoproteota > Bathyarchaeia > 40CM-2-53-6 > 40CM-2-53-6 > 40CM-2-53-6. The sequence goes on along the minus strand of MNGO01000018.1, from coordinate 15,437 downwards.
TTGTTGACAGTCCGCCGCCGAACATCTTCCCCGAAAAGAGATCGGGGTCGGATAGATAGTCTGGCAGCTGCTGCAGGCATATGTCCTGGTCGTTTCAGACATATGCTTCGGCACCCTGAACCTCTTTCAAGACCGCCTCCCTGTCCTTGTACTTTCCTCGGGCGTCTCTGACTAGTTTCCGGACGGACGGAACCTCGCCTATGATGTCCTGAGGTTCGCTCTTCAGAAACTTCTCGTGTAAGAGGCTCGCTGCAACAACTACTTCCTTGCACTGGCGTATAACTTGGGTATCAAACTCGACCAGTCTCTCCGCCTCGTCCTTCCTAACATCACGGTGAAACGCGGCCGGGGCTGTCCGTATGTCGTCGATGAATTGTTCTATCTCATCTTTGACCCTCCTCGCCTCCTCAACCATGCTTCGCTGATTCGCTCTCTGCGCAACATCTACAACCTCCTGCATGGACATCACACCTTTCCCGAGCTCTATTCTGAGAATGTCCCGAACTCTGCGGTCTGTGTCCAGTGTCTTTCGAGTCTCGCCGTATCCATATCCGGGAACAAGTCTCGCTAGATTGGATTCAGCCATCGCACAACCCTCACAGTTTCTCGCCGCATGAGATGCAGAACTTAGCCACACCCGGATTCTGCGCATTGCACTTCGAACAAGTCTTTCCTAGCTCCGCAGTCCTCCCCGGGGGCATCTCTTGGATGAGCTTCGTCGTCTGCACCGGAGGGGAAGAGGGCACTATTACCGGAGAAGGCGAGGGAGTGATGACAATTGGTTGGGGAGGCGGCGTCTTAGCCACTCCAACAAGATCTGACGCCGTTTTGAATGCAGCGGCCTCAGACTTTTCATGAATCTCCAAGTTGTATCTTGCTGCGATAGCGCTTGCCGCTTCGCTGGCGCCCCCATGTGCAGCAATTTTCTGAAGCGTCTCTGCTTCCAATGCCTTTACAATGGTCTCGGGAGCGCCGGTCCCTGCGAGAATCTGCAGTGTCTGCGCGCGTCCTTCCTGCTCTGCGCGGACATTCTCGATTACCCTCTTGTGCACCATGTCCCTCTCGGACTGTCTGACCTGGACCTCTCCAGTCTCCCTATCCAGCTTGAGCTTGTCTAGTTGCCTCTTCATGTCCAAGCCTTGGGCGAACTCACTTTGGTCCTTGGCAAGATCGTGCGAGAACTTATTCTGGTCCTTAGCAAGATCGTACTGTTGCGCATCAAGGTCGTACTTCTTATCGAGCAGACCCGCCTCATCCCTCTGTTGCTTTTGGAGTAGTGTAAGGTCGTAGTCTGCTACGATTTCTGCTCTCCTGATCTCGCGTGGAAACTTGATCTGGTCGATTTGTCGCGGACGACCAGAAATCTGCTCCTTCCATTTTATCCAGTCATCAGGAAACTTAAAGTCGATTGTAAACTGAATAAGTTCGAATCCCCATCGGGAGAGAGTTTTTCGCATTCCTGTCTCGATCCCGTTGTAGCAGTCTTCAACGACTGTCTTGTTTCCCCACAGGTCGTCAATTCTCTGGGTTTTTATTGTTGGAGCTATGACGGATCCAAGGAGCTCGAGTCTTATTCTGTTGAAAAGATCATTCTGCGTTATCCTTGGAGTGGTCATGTCCATCATGTTAGCGAAAAGTTTGCCCGCATCAGCTTCTGCCACTTTCAAGCGGATCTGGCCGTTTGCTCCCGGCAGCTTGGTGCCATCTTGAGTCCATAGGTCGAGTAGGCCCCATTTGAGGTCGATATCGGAAAGGTTGATGAAAACGACATCAACATTCTCGGCGTGTCCCAGCTTGATTCGAGACAGTATCGCGCCCGTTTTGACGTCGTTGATTAGTCCTCCTACTGTGTACACTCCGGCGCCGAGAATCCTCTGGACAGCTCCATCGACGAGAAGTACGACCCTCTCGTTCTCGTAGACGAGTATGTCCTTGTCGAAAATCCCTTTGATCTTGTTCTTTGAGACCTTCCAGGCGATTTCTTGAAGCCCTTCTCCCCGTCTCTCCTCTCGTCGGGTCAGCCCTTTGTCTTCTTCAAGAAGCAGTTCCTGCCAGGTTGATGGCAAAAGACTCCGAATTCGATTGAGTGCGTGTGTCTTAAAGAGTTCGGTTTATGTCCCCTCAGGAACACTATTGCCTGACGTCACTGGGTACGTCCTACACAAAGTGCGGGAACGTGAGCGAGCTTAGGAACCGTTCTCTCGAAGCGAGAGCCAGGGGTTTGGTTCCTGCTTGGGAAAAGAATCACAGGTTCGATTCCCTAGAGGCGATGGTAGGCGGAACAACTCGGTCCGGAGCCCTCTCCCGTGCACTTTCTTCCTAGCTGATCTAACCTTTTGAACTGCTCATCTCAAATGGTCTTTTTCGGATTCACTAGGGACTGTATTGCCTTCCAAGTCTTCGGGCTTCTCTGCAATCTGATTGGCCCACATGTTCTTCATGCCAATCGCAAGCATCGCATTTGTATACGTTCAACTAGGGGCTGAGACGTTCACGTCTCCAAGTATCAAGATCCTACCCTTTCTTTCCGGCTACTACCGTCTAGGGTCAACGATCTGAAAAGGAAAATTTCCCGGAAGGACTGCGTTCTTCTTCTGCGTTCTTTTTCAGCGTTCTGCTTTCCAAAAATTAGCCCGATCAGAATGAAAGGTTACGCTTGACAGTAATCTATTTACCGATAAGCCCTTTCGGCTTTGGGCCCCATATGATGTCCAGCCTTGACCACTATCTAACAAAGCCTGAGCCGGATCCTCCAAAGCCCAAGGCTCCGGCGAAGGCGCAACTCGAGTTCAAGCCCGAGACACCAAGCGACATGGCTCAGTCATATTTTGTCGGAGCTGGATACGACGGCGAGAGAAGAGCAGTATTCCTCAAACTTTACGATCCTAAAACCGAAAAGATACACTTCTGGTACGATAACACTGGACATACGCCTTACTGCATCTCGAAGGACTCCGTAGAGTCACTCCAGAGAGAGAAGAAAATTGTGAACCATCCCGGCTTCCTCAGGTTTGAGACTTCTCGCCGGTACGACGCGCTCAACGCTGCCGAGATTCCTGTTACTCTCATTCATGCTGGAGACCCATTGTCTATCGGAGGCAAAGATGACAGCATAAGGGAAAAGACTCGCGCTTGGGAAGCTGATATTCGATATATTGAGAACTACATTTACGATCGCCATCTTGAACCTGGAATGATTTACTCCATTGGCAACGGTCAACTGAACGCGTCCGAACTGACCTCGATTCCAGAGAGTGCTAAGGAAATTCTGCCCGAAGAGGATGCTGAATATAGTCGACTTATGGTCCGATGGCTGCGTCTTCTTGAATCGCCCGTTCCAAACTATAGAAGAGTGGCGCTCGACATTGAGGTGTTCTCTCCAATTGAAACTAGAGTACCTGATCCCGAAATGGCCGACTACAAAGTCGTAGCTGCAAGCTTCTGTGGTTCGGACAATGCGCGACGGGTCCTCCTGCTGAGAAGGCCCGGCGTAGCTAATGGATCATCAAATCAAGTCCAAGGACTGGACGTTGTATACTATGACAGAGAATACGATCTCCTTGCTGCAATATTTGAAACGTTGATGGACTATCCATTTGTATTCACTTTCAACGGAGATGACTTCGATCTAAGGTATCTCTATCACCGCGCCTTGAGGCCTGAGTTGGGGTTTGTTAGAGGCCAAGTTCCCATAGAGCTTGGTAGAGACGCTGCGAGTTTGAAATACGGAGTTCATTTGGATCTCTACCGATTCTTCTTCAACAGGTCAGTCCAAGTTTACGCCTTTGGCAATAAGTACAGGGAAGTGACTCTTGATGCGATCGCTGACTCACTTCTCGGAGAAGGAAAGCTAGAGACATCAGCATCGATCTCGAATCTTAGTTACAACGAACTCGCCTCCTATTGCTTCCGCGATTCGGAGCTTGTTATGGAACTCACACTTTTCGACGGCGAGATTGTGATGAAATTGATCAATGCACTTTCGCGCATAAGTGTACTTCCCATGGAGGACATGTCTCGACAAGGGGTGTCTGGTTGGATCAAAAGCATGATGTACAAAGAACACCGAGAAAGGAAGTACCTGATTCCTCGCGCTGATGAGATAAAACAAGCCAAAGGCGAGACTGAGACTACCGCGATAATCAAGGGCAAAAAGTACAAGGGCGGCATGGTGATCGAACCCGTTCCAGGGGTCCATTTTTCAGTCGCTGTGCTAGATTTCGCTTCGCTTTATCCTTCCATTATTAAGACATGGAACCTAGGCTATGAGACGATTCTTTGTAGCCATCTCGATTGCAAAACGAACAAGATTCCGGACACCAAGCATTGGGTCTGCACACACAAGAAGGCAATGGAGAGCGAATTAGTCGGATCATTGCGCGATATCAGGATCAAATGGTACAAGCCACTTTCGAAAGAGCGAACGCTATCTCCGGATATGGCAAGTTGGTATCAAGTTGTACAGAATGCCTTGAAAGTTGTATTGAACGCAAGTTATGGTGTCTTTGGGTCAGATCGGTTCGCTCTGTATTGCCCCCCACTAGCAGAGTCAACCGCGGCGATAGGAAGATACGCGATAAGTCAGACAATTGACGAAGCTCAGAAACTTGGAATTGAGGTATTCTACGGGGACACCGACTCCATTTTCTTGGGTTTCCCCGGTCAAGCTAAGCTGGACGCGCTAATTCAATGGTCAAAGAAAGCCCTTGGCATGGAACTTGAAGTCGACAAGACGTACAGGTACGTGGCCCTAAGCAACAGAAAGAAGAATTACCTTGGAGTTCACCCCGACAATCGAGTCGACATCAAAGGACTTACAGGCAAGAAGAGGCACATACCAGAATTTCTTAAATCAACCTTTGTGCAGCTCATCGAGATTTTGGGCGAGGTGAAAACCCATGCGGACTTCGAGGAGGCCCGGATAAGGATACTGAATCTAGTCACGTCAACGTATGCAAAACTCCGCAACATGGATTTCACACTAGACGAGTTGGCCTTTAGTATCGTAATTGGAAAGTCGATCGCTAGCTACACGAAGACAACTCCACAACATGTCAAGGCAGCTAGGCTCCTTTCTCGAGGGAAACCCACCGAACAAGGGTCTGAGCTGTCCCATTATGTCGATTCAGACGTGGATAAGCGAGAAGCGCTGCCGAAAGATGATCTAGAAACAGAAGTGGGTGCGGGGGATCTGGTTCGTTTTGTCAAGGTTCGAGGTGGCAAAGGAGTGAAACCAATGTCGCAAGCCAAAATCCATGAAATCGACGTTGAGAAGTACATGGAGTATTTCCGATCCACGTTCGAGCAGGTTCTGGACGCAGTGGGCCTTGACTACGAGGAGCTCACCGGCGCAAAGAAGCTGACATCTTTCTTTTCTGGAGCTTAGCATCATTTTGCTTACGATAATTCCCGTGAAAGGGATTCCAGATATTGAATCAGGGGACAATCTAGGCGAGATAATTGTTGCCAGGTTGAAGGATCAGGGAGAAGAATTTCAAAATGGGGATGTCACGGTAGTTTCTCAGAAAGTTGTGTCTAAAGCTGAGGGCCAAGTCGTAAATCTGTCTAAGGTGACGCCTTCACCGTTCGCATCCTTTGTTGCCAAAGAAGCAGGAAAGGACCCGCGCCAAGTCGAGATTATCCTTCGAGAGACTCGAAAGATCATTAGGATGAAAGCGGGGCATCTGATTACAGAAACGAGGCACGGGTTCATTTGCGCGAACGCCGGGGTTGACGCCTCGAACGTCGCAAGAGGGAAGGATATTGTTACACTGTTGCCGTTGGATCCCGACGCCTCCGCCGACCGCATTGGCAAGACCATCAGAAAGCTTACGGGAAAAACCGTGCCCGTAATCGTAACTGACACGTTTGGCAGGGCTTGGAGGATGGGCCAGGTCAACTTCGCAATAGGAATCTCAGGGATGAAACCAATCCATGACTATAGGGGATCCAGGGACATGTATCGTCACACGCTTCACGTGACTGAGATTGCAATCGCAGACGAACTCGCCTCAGCGGGTGAACTAGTAATGAACAAATCCGACAAGGTCCCAGTTGCGCTTGTGAGAGGATACAGATTCAGGCGAGGCAATGGAACGGGCAAGGACCTTCTGAGACCCGAAGAACTGGACCTATTCAGATAAGTCCGGCTATCTCGGCAACTGGCTAAGTCTTAATGATGCCGGGAATAGATCGGGAGGATGATAGAGAGTTGACAATGGAACCGATCAAACCCCCGATGCCGGTACACGTCCGCGATATCCAAAATTTCGCGCGCCTAGCATTAGGCCTAACAGAAGGGTCCCAGATGATCTGGAGCTTCAAACACAAATCCAGCAACATACTAGCATTCTTCACCGCATACATGTATTGGGATGGGGACATTCCAATCTTGGCCTACACGGAGGCTGATTTTGACGAGAACAAACCCTTCCTTGCGTACAAGAGCGACTCTCCCAAAGGGGAAGAATGGCAGTTCTCCGACGAAGCCGACGATACCCGATTCAAATACGCTTCAATAATCAATGTGAAAAACCTGCCTGACGCTTTCGCAAAGAGTATCGAGGGCGATTTTCCTGATGCCCCTGATCCCGTTCTCACGGAGCTTCAAGACGCGAAGTCCTTGGCGAGGGTTCTGCTCACACTCTCCATGCGAGATGGCAACGTCTTTCCTCTATGGCACTTCTGCAGAGGAGACCGACACATACTTGGCAACTGCATACCCTTCGAACACTACTACGACTCCGACGCTCTCCCAATCTTCTTCTACACCGCGACTATGACTCCGCCCTCCGGACCGTTTCTCAAGTATCTGGCAGCAAAACCACACGGCGAGAGGCTTGAATTCACGAATGCCGCTACGGATGCAAAATACTTCTACACGAAGGTCATTGACGTCATCGACTTCCCACTTTTTCCGAAGTAGACCAGGGCCAAAGACTTTTCAGCAGTAGACATTCTCTCCAGCACCGCTGGTATCGTCTTGCCAAGGGAAATCAGAGTGGCTATCGCCGGAATCGGAAACTGCGCCTCAAGCCTCGTCCAAGGAACAGAATTCTACCGCACCGCCCAAAAGAAAATCGGACTGATGAACGAGAAAGTTGGACCCTACAAAGTATCAGACATACGGTTCGTTGCCGCGTTTGACATCGACGAGAGAAAAGTTGGGAAGGATCTGTCAGAAGCCGTTTACGCAGAACCAAACAACACAAGAAAGATTGTTCAGGTGCGCCCCACTGGAGTCAAGGTCCAGATGGCCCAACCATTAGACGGAATATCCCCCATTGCCGGAGACAAGGTGCAGCCAAGCAACGCGAAGCCGTCTAACATTGCTAGGGTTCTAGAGGACACCAAGACTGATGTGCTGGTTAACCTCACTCCAACGGGAGCCTCAAAAGCCAGCGATATGTACGCCCAAGGGGCGCTGCAAGCTGGCCGAGCATTCATCAATGCTACACCAGCAAAGATAGCTTCAAACAAGACGTGGCAAGCCAGATACAAGAAAAAAAGAGTCCTCGTCGTCGGAGATGACATCATGGACCAGATTGGCTCAACTATCCTCCACAAGAACCTCCTATCCTTACTAGTAGATAGGGGGACACAGATCGGAGAAACATACCAGCTCGACATAGGCGGCGGAACAGAATCACAACTTGCTCTTGACAAGAAGAGATACGAGATCAAGCGGGGAATAAAGACCGCCGCTGTAGCTGCCGCAGTACCTTACAAGTTCCCAATAGTAGCAGGATCCTCTGATTTCGTGGATTTCATGGAGAACCGCAGGACAAGCTACTTCTGGATCAAAGGCGAATACTTCGCAGGAACAGACTTCACCCTTGACATGCGCATCTCGCTCGAAGACGGACCGGCGTGCGCGGGTATTCTAACGGACATCATACGGATGGTGAAGCTCGCCGAGGAGAAAGGTCAGACCGGAGCACTGAACGCGGTCTCATCATACGGATTCAAAGCACCACCGCGACGCGTACCTCTGGAAAACCTTAACCAAGAGCTGGGCTGGATGCCGAAGGGTCCAAGGCCGAATTGAGGCAGAGCACCCAGAAACCGTTCAAAGACCGAATCCTACAATCCTCACGATCCAAAAGAAGCCGGATCGTTCTCGCCATCGATGTCAACAATGGCCGACCTAGAGAACTGACAAACCGCGCAACCGATCTGCTTGAACAAACCCGCAAGTCGATATGCGCAGTGAAGATCGGACGCCAGACAATCCTATGCATTGGCCCAGAAAGAACCACTGAACTTCTAAGGAAAATACACGGTCATGGGCTCGCAACGATAATAGACGACAAGCTCAACGACATCGACGAGACAAACACGGCGATTATGCGAGCCTATCACAATCTCGGATTCGACGCCATAACAGTCAACCCTTTCACGGGATGGAAAGGAGGCCTCGAAACCACGTTCAAGCTCGCCCACGAGCGTGGAATCGGACTACTGGCGCTGGTTTACATGAGCCACCCTGGAGCCTCTGAAGGATATGGTCAGAAAGTCTTGTCAAAAGCCGGATCCAAGAAGACCAAACTTGAGTTCGAAATCTTTGCCGAGAGAGCAGTCAAGTGGAAGGCTGACGGAGCAGTTGTGGGCGCAACCCGGCCCAATATAGTCCGGAGAGCGAAAGAAATACTGGGGACGAGCGTGCCTATCTTCTCACCCGGCGTTGGGACACAGGGCGGGGAAATATCCCGCTCCTTAAGGGCAGGAACAGACTATTTCATAATCGGAAGATCTATCACAACAGCGAAGAACCCAGGGAACGCCGCGGAGGAATTCGCAAAAGCTTCTGTTGTCTTAAACAACTAGGCTTGGCCGGGCTGCCAGAGCTCGCGTCGCAGGAGATCCCGGACCGCCGCCCTAATGGCGTCGCTCCTGCTGTGATAGATTCCGGCCTTTACTAGCTGGTCAACATCGTCGATCAGTTTCTCGGGAAGCTTAACGGTGACTAGCTTCAAGGCAATAGCAAGGGTCCTCGGAGGCTTAAGAGGAATAAGGGTTTCCCCGATTTTCCGATAACGTATTTATCCAGCAAAACCGTAGGGACGCACTGACGAACTATGGGCGGCGCTAAGAAGAAAAGCATGGCACAGATGGAAAAGACTCAGGACCAGACGGACAAGAAGGATGAACCTGGATCAAAGAAGAGCAAGGGGAAGACCGTTGTCGAAAAGAGGCCTCGTGGATTGCAGAGTCCTGACATCTCAGACCCCAAGTTCCTCGCGGAAGTCCAGAAGATGGGAGCAATTACCCCGTTCTCTATAGCGTCACAGTTCAATCTGAGGCTGAGTGTGGCAAAGGATCTGCTGGAGGACTTGGAGAAGAGACGGCTCGTGCGGCTTGTGGGCGGCAACGCGAGAATTAGAATCTATCAGCCTGCCGCTGCCTAGACCTTTCGTATCGTTATCACCGTACCCTCCCTCAGTCGCTTGAAGAGTTCCAAACCGCTGGTTATGCGGCCCAGGAGATTAACAGGGCTGTAAGGCCTCGTCGGCCCATAAAAGACACAGACCGCATCGCCCTGCGGCCAATAGCCCACCGATCCCACCTCCATATTGCTGCGAGGCTTCTCCCCCGGAGCCTTCACTGTAACTTGGAAATAGATCTCTTCCCCGTACCTAACCGCCCGACCATTAACTGGAAGATTGCGAAGCAGAGCATCAGAGGTTCGAGGGGCCGCGAATCTGAAGAACTCTCCTTGAGCCTCGCCCAATCCTTCGATAGAAAAAGCGACTTTGGGCCGCGAAACTTCTGATGCTGGTCCCTGTGACATTTCCCTGCATTCCCCGGTGAACCAAGTTATATAGCTCGCTCAGGTCGCCTCGCCGACAAAGCGAGTTCGAATGAAACGAGTCATCATAATTGGGGCAGCCGGCAGAGATTTCCACAACTTCAACATGGTCTTCCGGAACTCGCCCGACCATGAAGTAGTCGCGTTCACAGCAGCTCAGATCCCCGGAATAGAAGGAAGAACTTACCCTCCGGAGCTAGCTGGACCAAGATACCCGAAAGGAATACCCATATTCGCGGAGAAAGAACTTCCTCGCCTTATCAAGGAGCTGAAAGCCGACCTTGCCATATTGTCCTACAGCGACCTTTCCTACGGAGATGTCATGCACATCGGGTCGTCGGTACTGGCTGCGGGGGCGGATTTCCAGTTGCTTGGCCCCAGAAACACCATGCTTCGCTCAAGATTGCCAGTGGTCTCTGTTGGCGCCGTCCGAACGGGGGCTGGCAAGAGTACGGTGTCGAGGAAAATCTCCTTAACTCTTCGAGACGCTGGCAAAAAAGTCGTAGTAATTCGGCATCCTATGCCCTACGGCGACCTCACCAAAGAAGGAGTTCAGAGATTCGCTTCCTTCGAAGACCTAGACAAAGCGGACTGCTCGATCGAAGAGAGAGAGGAATACGAACCGCACATTGAACACGGGTTCGTCGTCTACGCGGGCATAGATTACGAACAAATCCTACGTTCTGCTGAGAAGGAAGCTGACATAATCCTGTGGGATGGAGGAAACAACGACATACCCTTCATCCAGCCAAACGTCCACTTTGCAGTCCTAGATCCACTACGCGCCGGAGATGAACTCACACACTATCCGAGTGAAGTCAACGTCCGGATCGCCAATGTGGGGATCATCAACAAGGTCAATGTCGCAGAACCGAAAAAAATAGAGCTAGTGGAGTCAAATTTGAAAGCATTGAATCCAACAGCTATAGTGATCAAGACCTCGTCAGAGGTTACGGTGGACAAGCCTGAGCTAGTCAGAGGAAAGCGAGTCCTAGTCATAGAAGACGGTCCAACCGTCACTCACGGCGACATGGCCTATGGAGTGGGATACGTTGCCGCGAAATCCTTCCACGCCAAAGAAATCGTGGACCCGCGCAAGTATGCAGTAGGAATCGTGAAAGACATCTTCAGAAAGTACACTCATGTCACGGAGGTTCTGCCAACTGTCGGGTACGGTAACCAACAGATCCGGGACATGGAGGCAACCATAGCTCGAGTAGACTGCGATACCATCATGATAGCGACGCCGGCTGACATTAGGAGAATCATCAAGTTCCCCAAGCCGACTGTTAGAGTAGGCTACGAGCTGAAGGAGCAGACTAAACCAGATATCAGGGACGTTCTCCACTCCAAAGGGATCATCTAGATTAGGTTGCAGCTAGGCAATCGTCTTTCGCAACGTCTCAGCCACGTATTCTATCTCGGTTTCTCCCAGCCTGGGATGAACGGGCAACGAAAAGACTTGCCTAGAGGCCTTCTCAGTTTCAGGAAGCCGCCCTCTCCGAGCGATATTCGAGTCTCGGTAAAGTGGAGTAGAGTGTACTGGGGATGAGTAGTAGACGCCGGCCTCAATGTTCTTGTTCCACAGCTTATCCACAATCTTGTTCCGTTTCGCGGCGTTCACACCTCTCAACCGGACAGTGTACAAGTACCAGCTATGCCTTCGACCATCGGGTTCCTTAGGCAAGAGCAGTTTTCCGGTCATGTTCAACTTCTCAGTAGTCAGCTCGGCATTCTTCCGTCTCTTTTCAAGGAAAGAAGGTAGCTTCTTCAGCTGCGCGTACCCGATTGCCGCAGCAATCTCAGTCATGTGATAATTGTGACCCGCTCTAACCGTCCAGTAGGGACGTTGTTCTCCGTGAGAACGAATCATTCTCAGAGCCTGAGCGTATCCATCATCGTTGGTCGTAACCATCCCTCCTTCGCCGGTGGTAATGTTCTTGCCAGCGTAGAAACTGAAACAGGTCATGTCGGCGATGGAGCCGATTTTCTTCCCGTCGAACTGGGCGCCGTGAGCCTGGGCAGCGTCCTCAATTACAGCAATGTCTTTTCCACGGGAAAAGTTCATTATTCCAGAAATATCGCAGGGAAGGCCGTAGAGATCTGTGGGAATGATCGCCTTCGTCTTTCGAGATGCACACTCCTCGACACTTTCAATCCTGAGACAATACGTGTCCTTATCGATATCCACGAAAACCGGGGTTGCTCCAGTGAGCACGACGGCGTTGGCGGCGCCGACAAAAGTGAACGAAGGAAGAATTACCTCGTCACCCGGGCCAACATCTGCAGCAAGCAGCGAGGCGTGTAACGCTGCTGTCCCGTTCACTACTGCCACAGCATGCTTCGCGCCGACAAATTTGGCAAAGCTCCTCTCAAACTCCAGAACTCGAGGCCCCATCCCACTCTTATCTGTCAGGATTCCACTGCGTAAGACTTCGACAGCCGCATCGATCTCTTCTTTTCCAAGAAACGGTTGGTTGATCCTGATCAGTTCCCTCAATTGTTCAGCTTTCCCCAGCTGTCTGTCGGCGTCCTAGGCTCTATTGCCTAAAAGAGTTGGCCCAAAACAAACCTCATAGCAAATTTCTCTCAAATGCAGATTGCAAAAACGGAAGGACAATCTCGCAAGAACAGACGTTTCGCGAGCGCATGACTATCGATCTCTCTTGTCTAGAGTTGGAGATCAGAGGCGCCGCAAATCGTCGGAAATGAGCCTATAACAAGGAATTAGCGCCGCATTACCCGCCTAGGGCATGTTTGCTTCCGGTTTCGGAGCCCTAGCGCTTGATAAATTTTATATTGCACGCGAAATGTCTCGCCTCATTCGACACTTGGAGATATGGAAAAATTGTCAGCAGAATTGGCAGGTCAGCAAATAATTATTCTAAAAGAAGGGACTTCGAGAAGCCGCGGCCAGGATGCACTTAAGGCGAACATTATGGCTGCGAAAATAATCGCAGAATCCGTCCGATCCTCTCTGGGACCTAAAGGGATGGACAAGATGCTGGTTGATGGATTTGGAGATGTAACGATCACCAACGATGGAGCGACGATACTCGACGAGATGGAAGTACAACATCCGGCCGCAAAGATGATGGTAGAAGTTGCAAAAACCCAAGACGATGAGGTTGGAGATGGAACCACGACATCCGTCGTCGTCGCCGGGGAGCTCCTCAAAAAGGCCGAAGAACTCATCGACCAAGGAATTCACCCAACGGTCATAGTTGATGGTTACAGGCAGGCCTCGAACCGAGCTCTGGAAGTGCTCGATCAAATCGCGATCAAGATCGATCCAACTGACAAGGCGACTCTTAGGAGAGTAGCCGAGGTCTCACTGGCGAGCAAGATTCTCGCCGAAGACAAGGAGGCAATGGCAGAACTCGCCGTGAATGCTATTCTCCAAGTTGCCGAGAAGACTTCTGACGGATACAAGGTGGACATCGATGATGTAAAGGTCGAGAAGAAGCCCGGCGAGTCGTTGACTGATACTGCTCTTATCAAAGGAATAGTTCTCGACAAAGAAATCGTTCATCCCGGGATGCCGAAGAGGGTGGAAGACGCAAAGATCGCACTGGTCGACGCACCATTAGAAGTGGAAAAGACCGAGTTCGATGCGAAAATCAATATTGAGAATCCGGAACAGATGAAGGCTTTCCTCGACGAAGAAGAAAAAATGCTCAAGGACATGACAGACAAGGTCTCAAACTCCGGAGCGAACGTCCTTCTCTGTGAGAAAGGAATAGACGACGTCGCGCAACACTATCTCGCAAAGAAAGGGATACTCGCGGTCAGACGGGTAAAGCAATCCGACATGGAGAAACTTGTCAAGGCGACAGGTGGAAAAGTCGTCAGCAACGTCAACGATCTAAGGCCCGAAGATCTGGGATTCGCGAAGCTAGTCGAAGAGCGGAAGGTCGCAGACGACAAGATGACGTTCGTTGAAGGGAGCAAGAACCCCAAGGCTGTCACAATCCTCGTGCGTGGTGGGGGAGAGAGAATTGTCGATGAAGCCGAACGAGCTATTCATGATGCACTATGCGTTGTGCGCGACGTCGTGCTTGATCCAAGAGTCGTTGGAGGTGGCGGGGCCCCTGAAGCGGAAGTCGCAAGGCGCCTCAGAGAACATGCGCAGAAATTGTCTGGGAAAGAGCAATTGGCGGTGATAGCTTTCGGCGAGGCTCTCGAAACTCTGCCTACGGCGCTGGCCGAGAACGCGGGGATGGACCCGATCGATATTCTCGTCCAACTACGAGTCGCTCACGAGAAGGGACAGCTCTGGGCCGGGGTTGACGTGAATGAGTCCAAAGTCGCTGATCTCCGGGAGAAAGGTATTCTCGAACCGATAGGTGTGAAGATACAAGTGATAAAATCGGCTGCGGAAGCAGCAGGGATGATACTAAAGATCGACGACGTGATCGCCGCTGCAAAGTCTAGCTCTGGTGGTCCAGGCGGACCGAAGGGAAAGGACGAGGGTGACGACGAGGGAAGCGGCGATTACTAGAGAGCCCGACAGCATCGAGATCGGACCCCCAAAACTCACGCGCTTCGAGAAAGCGAGAGTAGTAGGGGCTAGGGCTCTCCAGATATCAATGGGAGCTCCCGTTCTTCTCGATCTGAAACAGGATCGACTGTCGCCGATTGACGTGGCTCTCTTGGAACTGGATGAGGGCGTTCTTCCTATCAGCATCCGTCGCGCACTACCTGATGGGACGAGTCAGAACATTCCTTTGAAGTGGCTCCTTCATCCTGCAGAGGAAGAGAAGAAGCCTCGCTCGAAGAAGGAAGACGAGTAGCCATTCAGCCGACCGAGGAGCCGGTCCTCGCGACCGGAGTAAACGCGGAGGACGAGCGATTTTCGTTGAAAGCCGCTGTCGCGGCAATGGTAGCAGTATCGGTGGTCGCGAGCCTAGCGTATGTCTTGAACGTAAACCCTTTCGCGATTAGTTTCAATATCTCGTTTGTTTACTTGCCGACGGCGGTCCTGATTATCGGGCCGTTTCTGGCGAGAAGGCGGAGAAGTGCTAGTAGTTCAGTTAGTTGACAGATGGGTTATGAGGTAGCTTGATGCTCATGACGTACGCGTCAGCACCATCGTGATAGTAGTGGGTAGCCGTTCTAGACGTTTCAAATCCCATGTTCTTGTAGAGCCTTACAGCGTCCTCGTTAGCCGTTCGAACCTCTAGGAAGCATTCTTCGGCCCCGTGTAACTCCAAGGCTTTCATTGCGGCGAGGACTAGTTCTTTTCCTATTCCCTGTCGCCTGAAATCGGGGATTACTGCTACGGAGACGACGTGTCCTTTTCGAACCATCCGGAACCTTCGAACGTCCGAGAAGCCGAACTCCAGTCTGCACATGATGTATCCCGCGACTTTGCGTTCTTTTTCAGCGACAATGAACGCTTCGGGACAGCTCTTGTAGACTTCCAGGAAGAAGTAGGGGCTGTAATTTTCTGGTAGGCAGACCCTGTTGATCTCGATAACTGATGAGAGATCGTCCGGGCGGAACGGACGCAACAGGTACGGTGCTTCGAGCAACTCTCTATCTAAGATAGTTGGGAATCTTGATGTATAATATCTTGTCGTCGAATTTGATAATTTCTCTCAGTTTGACAACATGTTTAAATCGCTCA
>MNGO01000004.1 GCA_001918765.1 Crenarchaeota archaeon 13_1_40CM_3_52_10 | reverse complement strand
CCACAACCCTCTAAAGCAATTCCCCATTCAGTCCTATCTGTTTCCAGAGCAATCGTGGAGGGATACGATAGACGCCAGAGATAAACGAACAAGAATTTGCGCTACTGTACTTCCAGGAACTAGGCTTCATTCGGAGAAAATGTCCATCCTGCAGAAGCAATTACTGGGCGGTTCCAGAACAGACGACATGCGGCGAGGTCCCATGTGCGCCTTACTCGTTCATAGGAACCCCTCCGACGAAGCGAGCATTCAGCCTGGCGGAGATGCGTATTCAGTTCATGGACTATTTCGCCGAACGAGGACACACTAGGATCAAGCCATATCCGATCGTGGCTCGCTGGCGTAACGACGTATACCTTGTAGGTGCATCGATCTACGATTTCCAACCTTACGTAACAGAGGGAACGATGCCCCCGCCTGCAAACCCACTCGTGATCAGCCAACCCTGCATTCGGTTTACAGACATCGAGCAAGTTGGTGCTGCGGGCCGACACATGTCCATCTTCGAAATGGGCGGAGCACACGCGTTCAACTATCCAGACAAGGAGATCTACTGGAAAGACGATACAGTCCGCTACCACCACAAACTCCTAACCGATGTGATGGGAGTCCCCTCTGGATCGATCACTTACAAAGAACACTTCTGGTCAGGGGGAGGCAACGCTGGTCCAGACCTCGAGGGAATAGTCGCAGGACTGGAAATATCGACGCTTGTCTTCATGCAGTACAAGGTACAAGGAGAAGAACTCACCCCTCTGCCAATCAGGACGGTTGACACGGGCTATGGGATGGAGAGATGGGCGTGGTTGTCTCAAGGCTCACCTAGTGGATTCCATGCCGTATACGGGCCCCTGCTCAAACAGGTCATGGATCTAGCGAAGGTTGACCTCGACGAAAACACATTATCATCACTTACGAGAGCGGCAGGAATCTACGGGGCCTCCAGTCGAGCTTCCAGGGATGCCTACATCGAAGCGACGGCGCTGGAGACTGGTCGCGACAAGGAAGCGTTTCGCGCCATCGTCCAGACACTAGAAGCCGCATTTGCAATAACCGACCACACAAAGGCGATTTCCTTCCTATTGGCCGAAGGTGTCGTTCCGTCCAATGTTGGAGAGGGGTACCTTACCCGACTAATCATCCGACGAGCAGCGAGGCTAGCGCGACAACTGGGAATCCTTCAGGAGCTTCCCGGCATTATCGAGGGACAGGTCAAGTTGTGGGGCGGAGAATTCCATCTCCTTCGGGATATGAAGGGAGAGATACTGGACGGATTACAGATTGAGGTAGAGAAGTACGAGGAGACGATCAACAAGGGCTCAGATGCAGTCCTCCGACTTTCAAAGGAACTCTCGAGCCAAGGCATTCGAAAGATTCCGATCGACCAACTCGTTCTGCTGTACGATTCTCAAGGTCTGGCTCCGGAGATCGTTAAGGAGAGCGCGGAGAAAGTCGGAGTAGAGGTCGACGTTCCTGAAAACTTCTTGACGCTGGTCGCGGAGAGACATTCGAAGCCGACCACTGGGCTTGGGGAATCCTCAGCCCAGCCTGAATGGGAACCGAAGCTAAAGGATCTTCCAGCTACAAGAGCACTCTACTATGATGATGCCTACAAGACCAGCTTCCAAGCGAAGATACTAGCAAGAGTCACGGAAAACGCTGTCGTGCTAGACCAGACATGCTTCTACCCTGAGGGAGGAGGCCAGCCCAGCGACCACGGCGAGCTGCGAACCAACGACAAGAAGCTGAAAGTCACAGACGTCCAGAAAAGAGGAAACGTCATCGTTCACTTCCTAGACCAGCCTATCATTCAAGAAACCGATCTGGTTGAGGCCGAGATCGATTGGCAGCGGCGCCTGAACTTGATGCGTCACCACACCGGCACTCACGCGCTAATCGGAGCTGCTCGTCGCGTCCTAGGCGAGCACGTCTGGCAAGCTGGCGCACAGAAAGAAGTGGAGTCCAGCAGGCTAGACATCACGCACTACCGGGAGATTACTCCGAAAGAGCAGGAACGGATCGAGAGGCTTGTCAACCAAGTCATCCTGCGCGATCTACCGGTCCAAGTAGCATGGATGGCGCGTGAGAAGGCAGAGGCGAAGTACGGGTACAGGCTCTACCAGGGCGGAGCCGTTCCTGGATCCAAGATCCGTGTAGTGAGAATTCAGGGATGGGACGCGGAAGCTTGCGGTGGAACCCATTGCAAGAGGACCGGGGAACTTGGAGTTTTCAAGATCGAGAAAGCCAGCAAACTGCAAGACGGCGTAGAGAGAATTATCTTCTCAGCGGGAGAACCCGCGCTGAAACGAATTAGTCAACAGAGCGAAGCACTTGCAAAGGCGAGCGAGCTCCTAAAAACAACACCCGAAAGACTTCCAGAGTCTATCAAGGCAATTGTGGCTGAGAGAGACTCTTTAGAGAGAGAACTCGAAAAGGTCCACGCGAAGACTACCGACGCCTATGTCAAACAGCTTGGGAAGAAAGCAGTCAGTCTCGGAACAGTCAGACTCGTACTGGTGAAGACGTCAAAGAGAAGAGGTATCGAGATGGTCGAGGTCGCCAATCGGCTCAAAGCATCCGACCCCAACATGATCGCTATAATCTTCGAAGCATCGGAGCGCGTCCAGATAGTGGCGGCGGCTGGCGATGAGGCGGTCAAAGCGGGTATCAACGCAGGCCAGATCGTCTCAGAAGTCTCGAAAGTTCTAGGTGGAGGCGGAGGAGGTAGACCCTTCTTCGCGACGGGAGGTGGATCCTCCAAAGACAAAGTAGACGATGCGTTGAAGATCGTAGAACAAATCGTCACCAGACAGCTCAGAATAGCGGTCCCAGCGGAGGGAATCAGCCACGCCGGCCAAGCTTGACTGGCACGCCCTGGAGCGAAAGTGGCAGAAGAAGTGGAACTGGCGCAAGATTCACGAGACGGACCCGGACCCTCGTAAGCCCAAGTACTATGTAACAGCGGCATACCCATACCCCAACTCTCCACAGCATATCGGTCACGCGAGAACATACACCATCGCCGACGTTAACGCCCGATATCACCGGATGAAAGGCTACAACACTCTCTTTCCAATGGGTTTCCACTACACAGGCACGCCGCTCTTTGCCATGAGCAAGCGCCTACGAGATGGCGACCCAGAGATCATTGAGACCTTCACCAAGATCTACGGTATCTCCGAAACGACGCTGGAGAAGCTCAAAGACCCGAAGGCGATGGCTTCCTACTTCCGCGAAGACATCAGGAAAGGAATGATGAAGATCGGGTTCTCTATCGACTGGCGCCGAGAATTCACGACCATTGACTCGCTCTACAGCCGCTACATCGAGTGGCACTTTCAGACTCTGAATCAGAAGGGCTTGATCACGAAGGGAACACATCCGGTTGCTTGGTGTCCCAACGACAAGAGCCCGGTAGGAGTCGTGGATACGATGGGTGATGTGGAGCCGGATATTGGAGAGTCCTACTTGGTCAAGTTCCAGAAAAACGGAGTAGTCTATCCGACCTCGACTCTGAGGCCCGAGACTGTATTCGGTGTCACCAACCTATGGATCAATCCAGAAGCCGCCTATGTCAGAGCAATCGTAGACGGCGAGCCTTGGGTCGTCAGCCAAGAAGCGATCGAGAAACTTCAACACCAGAATCGCAAAATCACTGTAGAACGCGAATTCCAGGTAGTTGAGCTGCTGTGGAAGACTGTCCGGAACCCGGTCACTGGCGATGAGATCCCGGTCTTACCTGGAAGCTTCGTGGAACCCGACAACGGCACTGGCGTTGTGATGTCCGTTCCAGGACATGCTCCATACGACTACCAAGCACTAACCGATCTCAAGAAGAGATATGCCAATTCACCGGAGGGGCAGATAATGCTACGAGTAGAACCGGTGTCGATCATCAGGCTGGAGGGATTCTCCGATTTACCGGCCGCCGATCTTATCGGGAAATTCAAGGTCAAAGACCAGAACGATCCCCATCTTGAGCACGCAACCCAGGAACTGTACTCGAAAGAATTCCACGACGGCATAATGAAACAAAACACAGGCAGCTACTCGGGAATGCCCGTCGCGAGGGCGAGGGAGACCATCGTCCAAGAACTGGCAAAAGAGGGAAAAATTGAGACCTTACTGGAACTGAGAAACGCGCCTGTCGTCTGCCGCTGCGGAACCAAATGCCTGGTTCACATTCTAGAGAATCAGTGGTTCATCAACTATGGTGACCCGGAATGGAAGAAGCTCGCTCACAAATGCCTAGATCAGATGGCTATCCTACCCGAAGAACTGCGAGGAGAATTCAATTACACGATAGACTGGTTGAGAGAAAGGGCATGCGCGCGCGCAGTGGGATTAGGGACAAAGCTTCCGTGGGACAAGAGCTGGACTATAGAGGCCTTGTCGGACTCGGTCGTCTACATGGCCTACTACATACTATCCAAGTACTTCACCAAGGACTGGGTTGTCTTCAAGAAATTCGAAAAAGACACCTCGAAGTTACCTGACGCCTTCTTCAACTTCACACTGCTCGGAGAAGGAACCGTTGACTCGGTTGCCAAGCAGACCGGGATTCCCAAGAGAATCCTGAATGGGATCCGAAGCGAGTTTCAGTACTTCTACCCTGTTGACATGCGGCACTCCGCGAGAGAGCTGGTCTCTAACCATCTATCATTCTACATCTTTCACCATTCGACTCTCTTCCCTGAGAAACAATGGCCAAGAGGAATTGTGGCCAACGGTTTCGTCCTGATGGAAGGAAGCAAGATGTCAAAATCCCTCCAGAACATCATACCCCTTCGCCAGGGAATCGCCAAATTTGGTGCCGATCCGGTCCGAGTCGGAGTCATGGCCACGGCGGAACTGGGGCAGGACGTGGACTTCAGTGAAGGGCTCGCCGCGTCGATTGGAGAAAGGCTTGCAGGTCTAATAGGACAGGCGAGAAAACTAGGCGTGAAGAAAACAGCCGGAAAGTCGAAGCTCTCAATGCTCGATCGGTGGATGATCAGCCGCTTGAATTACGCAGTCCAGACTGCCACAAACGCGCTGGACAGGTTGAGAGTCAGGGAGGCGATCAACATCATTCTCTACCAACTCGATAACGACATTTCTTGGTATAACCGAAGGCTGGGGCTGAAGAAGACCAAGTCAGATAATCGCGGCCGAATCTTACGAAATGTCTTGGAAACGAGAACAAGAATGTTGGCTCCACTTGCGCCACATACGGCTGAGGAGATCTGGAGCCGTATCGGAAACAAGGGATTCGTCGTCCAAGCGGACTGGCCTGAAGAAACCGAGAACGAGAAAGGTCCCGCGGCAGACAGAGCAGAAGCGCTCATTCGACAGGTTCTGGACGATACTGGCGAGATCTTGAAAGCCACAGGCATTACCCCGAAGCGCATCGCCTACTACACGGCGGCCGATTGGAAATGGCAGGCCTACCTGAAGGCATTGAAAGCCGCCGAGGAAAAGATGAGACAGGGCGATTTTATCAAGGACGTTATGGGAGATCTTCATTTACGATCTCTAGGAAAGGCTGCTGCTGATTATGCTGCTAAGGCGATTCAACAAGCAAACCAGATGCCCGACGAGATGAGACAGGCACGCTTGCGAGATGGGATCACGGACGAGAACGCTATCTTCGCTGACTCAGTAGACTTCTATCAAAGGGAATTCAAATGCTCAGTCAATGTTTGGAAAGAAGGAGATCAAAGCGTAAACGATCCTAAGGGACGTGCTAGAATGTCTGAACCTTATCGTCCCGCGATCTATCTAGAATAGTCCCGGTTACAGGACTCTGACGGCGACGTGGCATGATGGGCAGAACTGGTAGATGGTGAAGATATCAGAAGCTGCTTCTTTTCCCTCCTCGATGTTATGGACCATTATTGCGACCATCTCCTGCATGCAAGGGGAGTGATGAGAGTCGTCCATCGGTGTAACTTCCACCTTCGCACCCTCAGGCATGTTCTTCTCGAGTACCACAACTAGGTCTTCCGACTTCTTCAGGGGAAACTCGTCGAATGGAATGTGGGGAAAACCGTTGAGTAGCTGAGGGCTCTTCTTAGCCGTCTTTTTCAATCCATATCCCGGAATTCTGTCTCTTCTATAGGGTATCGAATGGTAGCTTGCGAAAGACCCGGTTTAAGCCTTGAGTAACTCTCACGGAACGTAACGGGTCTAACTAAGCTGCGGATACGAGGAAATGAGCTTGCGAGTGGGCCGACCCGTCGTCGGTTGTTGAAAACGGGCATCGTTCGAAAGAGCTTCGGGAAGTCCCTCTCTTGCGGCGCGGGATGGTTGAAACATACCCCTTTTTCTCTGGAAGATTTCCTGTCTGGCACCGATTCTGGGTGAGTCCAGCCGATCAGGGCACAGTCTGGGCTTAGATGAGATCGCGTTTGCTTGCTTCGTCACGCGATTCCCGAACGATTTCCAGACGAAAATTTCGCGATGCTTCAAAACCGGAATCAGGGCTGAAAATGGGCGATTCTCTCGTGCACCGGCGTCCTGGTCAGAATCGACGCTTGAACTTGCGAATTGGGTGTGACTTTTCGATGAAGAACCAGTCTCCACCGCAATGGTTGGGGCAGGCTTTCTCATCAAGCTGTAGCATTTCCCCCTCAGCATAGTTGAGCTGTCTTCTCCTCTCCTCGAACGTCCGTTCAAACTTGACCGCGCATTTCACGCAGCGAAGCTCCAAGACGACTCTAACCATCCCCGAGACCCTTTTCTTCTCCCCGAGCCAAAGTCAAGGGTAATTAAACCAGAAAGCCTCCCAACACTAAAGCGACAACACATTGCTCCTAGAACGTCCCGAGATACGGCCAAAACTCGATCCAGAACTGGAGAGCAGTCTCCGGGAAACCTACGGCCAAAGACTCAACGACGTTCTATCCGCGATGGTCGCTATGCCTTCACGATATTATTTTCGGATAAACACTCTCAAAGCTAGACGAAACGACATCATCCGATCGATGAGGTTCAACGGTCTGGACGCCGAGCCGCACGATCAACTCGAAGATGCCGGATTCTTCCATCCTCGTCCCTCAGAGATAGAAACCGACGGAACCATCGTTGAAGCGGACAGGGTTGCTGCGGAGGCGGTTCAATTAGGCGCACACCTCTACGCTCCGGGCGTGAAAGGATGCCATGGGCTGCGGCCCGGCATGAAAGTTACCGTGGTCGACGGAAACGGGACACCGGTAGGCTCTGGAGTCTCCCACCAGAGCGAGACGAGCATCTTGATGTACCGACAAGGAGTAGCTGTTGAGATCAAGATCAGCAGAACAGGCTTACCCAGCATAATGGAAACCCCGTGGTACGCTGATGGACAAATCCATCTCCAGTCGCTGCCGGCAATCCTGACAAGCCATGTCATAGATCCCAAGCCAGGAGAGACAATAGTCGACCTCAATTGTGCACCCGGCGGCAAGACGAGTCACATCAGCCAGCTAACTGGAAATCAGGCTCGGATAATCGGCTTTGATCGTAGCAAACAGAAGATCCAGAAGGCAGAGGAACTCATGCAAAGAATGGGCTGTGCTAACTACCAGTTGATATCGCACGACTCGAGATACGTGCACCTTGATTACAAAATCAAAGCCGACAGAGTGCTTGTAGATCCTCCTTGCACTGCCCTGGGAGTAGTCCCGAAACTTGCAATTCAGACTAGGGCGCGGAATGTCGAGAACTCAGCGGATTATCAGAAGCAGTTTCTAACAGCCGCTTCTGGTATCACCAGAAAAGATGGAACAGTTGTGTACAGTGTCTGCACAATTAGCAAGGACGAGTGCGAGGATGTTGTCGGCTTTGCCGAGAAAGATTTGGGGCTGAAGCTCGAAGAACAAACCCCGTTCCTGGCTGAAACCGGGTTCGATCCAGATCATCTCACGCAGAGGTTCAACCCCGACATTCATGAGACTGGCTATTTCATAGCCCGATTCATCAAGAACTGAGACAAGGACCTATGGAAAGTCTTCAGGGTTTCCAGAACAGATTACATGCCGCGGCGTCCGCTCTTCGGGAGTCGGGTATCCGAGAAGCCGTTGTTCTCCACCACGATGAAGCAGACGGGCTCACCTCCGCGGCATTGACAAAGATAGCGCTATCAAATCTCGGGCTGGAGACGAGGCTAATCTGTCTTGACAAGCTGTACCCGGAAGTGGTCGAGGACATCGAGACAAGTCCTCGTGTCGTAGCCTACATCGATTTGGGCTCCGGCCATATTGACTGGTTGGTCAAAGCAAATAGATCCAGAAGTCTAATCCTAGTATTGGACCATCACGACACATCGTCAATTCAGGATCCAGCACTCTACAATCTCAACCCCGAACTTTACGGTTTTTCAGGCGAGAAAGACGCCTCTTCGGCGACAGTAGCCTACCTGTTCTGCAAAGCAGTTGATCCTCATTTGTCAAGCTACGCTCACCTAGCGACAATAGGGTCGCTAGAACTACCCGGCGAGACACAAGGCCTCAACTTGATCGCAGTTAATGACGCGAAAGATCAAGGGCTCGTCCGGGATTCTGGCAAGGGGGATCTTAAGATCGAGGCTAAGGGCATGAATCTCACAAGAACAAGAGCATCCAGCCTTCTCAATGTGCTCGGCTCAATCGGATACTACCGAAAGGGCCCCGAAATAGGCGTTGAAGCGTGTACAGCGGGGTTCAGCGAACAAGCGATGAAAATGGCGAAAGAGTTCGAAGAGGAGCGAAAGCAGGTCAATCGGAATATGCTCTCGACGATCAGGAGAGATGGGCTGTCGCAGAAAAAGAACGTCCAATGGTTTCACGCCCACGATAATTACAAGGGCATGGGAGGAAAAGTCGTCGGGAGTTTCTGCTCATACTTACGCTACCAGCGAGTCGTCAACCCCGTCAAGTACTTGATCGGGATGATGAATGTCCCGCCTGACATTCCAGGCTGGGGAAAACTACCATCCTCCATGGTGAAGGTCTCAGCAAGAGCCCCTCAAATCCTTACACGCCTCATCGAGAAGGGAACGAAACCCTCACTCTCAAAGATTCTTCCTGAAGCATGTTCGAAGGTCGGAGGCTTCGGTGACGGACACTCCGTTGCGGCCTCCGGCGTATTTCCAATCGGAAAGGAAGAGATGTTCCTTGACGAGATAGATCGACTAGCCGCCTAGGCGTCCTTGACGATGGTCTGAGCTTGTTCGTGCATGAACTCTAGCAGATAGTATGGTCCTCCGACTCCCTTGCCGGTCGCTCCACTTCCCTTCCACCCACCAAAGGATTGAGATCCAGGCCATGCGCCTGTTGTTGCGCCGCCCTTTCTGTTTGCGTACGTGACGCCGAAGTCGATGTTCTTGAAGAACCTGTCAACTTCGCTCTGGTCACTGCTGAATATTCCGGCTGTCAACCCGAAGTCCGTGTCGTTTGCCTTCTTCAACGCCTCATCCAAGCTCTTGACTTCGTCTATGACGACAAAAGGCAGGAAGAGTTCCTCTTTCAAGAGACGATCGTTTGAGGGTAGACCGGAGACGACTGTTGGTTTGACATAGTAGCCTTTGGATAGTTTCTTGTCTTCGGGTAGGCCGCCTCCAGCGACTATCTTGCCGCCGTCCTTCTTTGCAAGCTCGAGATATCGCTGGTATTTCTTCACCATTTTCTCGTTAATCACAGGTCCCACGAAAGCATCCTTGTCTCTCGGGTCCCCGACTTTGAGATGGTCTACTTTGTCCTTGAGAATCTTGAGAAAGTCGTTCTTGATGCCTCTCTCCACGTATACTCGTGAGGTTGCGCTACACTTTTGGCCGCTGTACCCAAACGCTCCTCGAACGACTCCTTCTGCCGCTTTCTCCAGGTCGGCGTTCGAGGTGATTAGGGCCGGGTTCTTGCTGCCCATCTCCGCGATGAACGGTTTCGGATAGGGCTGCTTGTTCACGAAATCGCGGTAGAGTTTCATTCCAACGTCCTTCGAGCCGGTGAAGGCGATACCAGCGACGTTCAAGTTAGTAGTGACCTCGTCACCGAAGGACTCACCGGGACCCGTCAGATAGCTCAGGGCTCCAGGTGGGACTCCTGCGTTGATGAGCGTCTCGTAGAGCTTGAGTCCGGATAAGGGCGCTGCGCTCGTGGGATGGAATACTACTGTGTTGCCGGTTATCAGCGCGGATGCAATCATGCCTGCGGCGAGGGCGAGTGGAAAGTTGAACGGGGATATGACTGCCCATACTCCGTAGGGACGAAGGACGCTCTTCGATGTCTCTCCCGGTGCACCCGGCTTCATTGGCTTCACGTACCCATCATTCTGTTCCATTAGGTCAGCATAGTAGTCGAACATGTCGATTGCCTCGCTCGCTTCTGCGACGGCCTCGTACCGGTTCTTGCCGACCTCGTAGGTGATGAGTGCTGCTAGCGTGAATCGATCCTCTTCCATCAGGTCTGCTGCCTTCCGGATGATTGCAACTCGCTCTGTCCAGGGCTTCCTGCTCCACTCCTCAAACGCATCCTTGGCCGCTTCGATCGCTTTCTTGGCGTACTGTGCGGTTCCTTTCTGGAAATAGCCGAGGAGTATCTTGGTGTCTAGAGGGCTTCTAACATCGAATTCTCCGTCTCCAGCGAGAACTTTTCGGCCGTTAATGAACATCGGATGATGTTTCCCAAAATCGGCTTCAACCTGCTTCAATGCCGATTCATACTTCGGATGAATGCTCGGGTCAGCTAGCAACGTAACATAAGTCAACTTTGTTTCAGGACTCAAAGGAATTCCTATCAGCTAGCAGATCATAGGCCAAAGATAAGACTACGGCTCCGGCAGAAATAGGTGGATAGTCTACGTTCGCTGAAAAAAGAGCGAATCCTGAAGACTTGAGGTTCAGGCGAACTATGCCCGCACAGAACGCGAAGCCGTCTTGTACGTGATTGCCAGGAGCCCGCCGATTATTCCTAGAACAGAACCGACTCCGGTGAGGAAGTTGCCGCCTGCAAAAAGTCCGACCACGGAGAATACTATGATGATGGTTCCCCAGGCGGGGTATTGGTGGGACCGGAAGCTCATTACCACTGCGCTGACCAGGACGAGTATTCCGGAGAGGATCAATATGACCGCGGAGATTCTTGCGCTGGAAACGGCAAAGCCGAAATTGGTTGCCCGGACGCTATTACCTACGAAAGCGTTGAAGGCGGCTCCGGAAGCAGTGTACTTGACGATACCTGTCGTAGAGGCCTTTGCTAATCCACCGATGAACGTCAATATTCCCGCGAGCAGCGAGATCGCGTAAGCGGGAACTCGGTCCTGAGCCGACAACAGTTAATCCCCTAATCTGAAATCTTCAGTTAGCTGAGAGATAAGCGTTGCCTGAGCTTTGGGCTCTAAGCGGTAATCCTAGCCCTAGCTCTCTTGGAAGCGCTACGTGCCCTTCGGGATCTTCTTGGCGATCCGCGGGCGCTTGTGCCCTCATCTTTTCTCATCCAGTCTGGGACAATCACAGCCCTGATTAGTTCCTGCATTGTTATGCCTCTGTCCTTTGCGATCTTCCGTAGTTCTGCGTAGACTTGCGGGTCAAGTGACTGCATAAACTTGGTAGGCATTCTCTCTACGCTTCCCATATACCGGACGCATCCGCAGGATATAATTGCACGCTTTTGACTCGGAAGAGATCCGTATTCATTTTTCTATTCGGTTTGATCGAGGATAGCTCACTGTTTCGCCACCGGCAATAACTCCACGAGAGATCGTAGGGGAACTCCTTCGATGCTCTCTTTCCCACTCTTGTTCGCGAGCACCACGACTCCGACAGGCTTTGCCTTTACTCCAGTAAGTGTCTCGATGGCTGCCCTGATGGTTTCTCCCATGCGGAGGATTGTGTCGACGATCAGTACCTTTTTGCCTTCCACTCTTGAGAAGCTCGGGTTCACTGCGCCTGCGACTTTCTTCTCGCCGAGTCTTTGAGGTCGTACGGATGCGATGGGCTTGTTCAATGATCTTGCGACGATGAGTCCGAGGGCCATTCCGCCGCTCTCGATTCCAGCAACCACCTCAGGTTCTTCCATCAGTCCGGCTTCTGTGGCTTCGCGGACCATGTCTGCCATTGCTCGGCCGATCAGGGTTAGACGGCGAACGCTGGATCCGATGGGATTCCAGTTGACGTAGACGTCGTAGGTTTCCTTTGTCTTGACTCCGTCTTTACCGTGGAGCAGGAGCCAGACGACCGTGTCCGCTTGAACTTTCAGTTCGTCCGCTATCTCGTACGTGGACAAGCCTCGTTCTTTCAGTTCGCGTGCACTCTTCGCAAGCTCTTCCAGCGATCTCACGATTAACTAACCTGCGCTATCGAGAGTCGTTGAGCCTAGTTATAACTTGTCCGATGTGTCGTCGGAAGGTGCGGCAATTCTTGGCCACCTTAACATTATAATTCGATCAATGGGGACGCGACAATGACTAATTTGAGAAAATTCCAGGTAGCAAGTGACGATGAGATCAAGAACGCGGAGACAACGGACGTCTACTTCACTCGAACAAAGGAGATTCTCGAAAAAGAGGGACTATCCGATCTTCATGTAACTGCAGAGATAACGACTGGTTCTCTTCCGAAAAACTGGGAATGGGGCATACTTGCCGGAGTCGAGGAAGCGGCCCATTTGCTAGAAGGTGTACCTATCGATGTTCTCTCTTTTCCGGAAGGAACCTTGTTTCATTCAAGTGACGTGGAAGGTGTAAGAGAGCCTGTTATGGTGCTTGAGGGCCGATACCTTGATTTCTGTCTCTACGAGACGCCGCTGCTCGGATTTCTCTGCCACGCATCAGGGATAACAACCATGGCAGCTCGAGTAAGAAGAGCAGCTGGAAAGAAGACTCTCCTCTCTTTTGGGATTCGTAGGGCTCACCCTGCTCTCGCGCCCATGATCGACCGGTCCTGCTACATTGGGGGGTTTGACGAAGTGTCCAGTATCGTCGGCGCGAGGCTTCTCGGAAAAGATCCTGCTGGAACAATGCCTCACTCGCTGATAATTGCGATGGGAAACCAGGTTAAGGCTTGGAAGAGCTTCAACAAGCACATGCCCAAAAAAGTGCCAAGAATCGCTCTAGTCGACACGTACTATGATGAGAAGACGGAATCTATCCTGGCCGCCGAAGCGCTTGGTAAGGACTTGTATGGCGTTCGATTGGATACGCCTAGCTCTAGGCGAGGTAATTTTGCCGAGATTATTCGAGAGGTAAGATGGGAGTTAGACTCGAGAGGATACAATCATGTGAAGATCTTCGTCTCAGGCGGACTGAACGATGAATCTGTCGCGGCCTTATCTCTCGCCGGAGCGGACGGGTTCGGGGTTGGAACCTCGGTCAGCAACGCGCCAAGCATCGACTTCGCCATGGACATTGTAGAGGCTGACGGGAAACCTGTTGCAAAGAGGGGCAAGCTGGGCGGCAGGAAGATGGTCTGGAGATGCGACGATTGTCTGATAGAGAAGGTTACAGTCGCAACCGCGTCCGAGCCCAAATGTCCCACCTGCGGAGGGAAAATGGGGAGGCTGCTTGCACCGCTCCTTTCGAAAGGGCGAATATTGAAGGCGCTTCCGTCCGAGGATCATATTCGCGAAACGGTGCTCGGGCAACTCGGGCGACTGAGCGCTTCCTAGAAGAACGAATTCACACTGGTTCGTCTCACCAGTGAAAAATTACAGCTTCTGCGGGAGGGATTTGGAACTCCCGCTCATGCCTTGCAAAACGCTTGAAACGTACCCCCTTTTCTTTGACGAGAGGGGGTTTGGCTGTCTGGTAGGGTTTATGCGTGAGTCCGGGGATTCTGGGTCCAATATAGGCTTGGATGGCGAGGCGAAAAGTCGGAAAATCTTCAGCGATCCACGAACGATTCTCAGGGCAGTCTAGGGAGCCCATCCCAGATTCCATATCAGGGCTGATTTTGGGCGATTCTTGCCCTGTCGTTGCACATTTATCCTCAGGATAGTGAGCTGGAATCAGACCGATTCATGAACCAAGGCCAATTACCAAATCTCGCCGACATTGTTGCCGCGAGTAAGCGGATCGAAGGCATTGCAACCAAAACCCCGATTGTGGAGTCGCCATCTCTCTCGAAGAGATTTGGTCGCAGGGTCTACTTGAAGCTCGAATGCTTCCAGCCCATACGCGTCTTCAAGATTCGAGGAGCCTACAACAAGATCTCGCAACTATCAGCGAAGAACATCGTCGCGGTTTCCTCCGGCAACCATGGAATGGCGGTTGCTTACAGTTCTCGACTTCTCGGAAAGAAATGCACCGTAGTATTACCGGAGACTGCGGTCCAGGAGAAAGTCAACACTATCATCGAATATGGCGCTGAAGTCATAAGGTATGGAAAATACAATACTGATCGCGACGCGAGGGCCAAGGAGATTGTCAATAAGACTGGAGCGACCCTCGTGCATCCGTTCAACGACCCTGACATAATCGCGGGGCAGGGAACCTGCGGGCTAGAGATTGCGAATCAGCTGGACGATTTCGACTCGGTAATAGTTCCGGTTGGTGGAGGAGGCCTCGTCTCCGGCATTTCCACAGCGATCAAATCGCTAAGGCCAGAAGCGAAGGTCTACGGGGTCGAACCGCAGGGCGCACCAAAATTACAAGCAGCCCTCAAAGCCGGGCAGATTGTCACACTCGACTCGCCGAAATCAATCGCGGACGGACTTATTCCATCGGCAGTAGGGGATCTGACCCTTGAAGCATGTCAGAAATACGTCGATGGCGTCTACAGTGTCTCAGACGACGAGATCCTTGCGGGGATGAAGCTGTTAGTCCGTGAGGCCCATATCTTCCCAGAGCCCTCCGGAGCCGCGCCAGCAGCCGTCCTGCTAGCTAATAGGGATCTGGATAGGCTTGGGGAGAAAGTCGTCCTAGTTATATCAGGCGGCAATGTGTCATTAGGTCTCCTTGCCAAGACTCTGAATGGATGAGAGATGGAATCTAGTATTCTTGCCTGTCAGTTGCCAGATATTCTGCGGGGTTGACGATGTTCCTCGGCTTGAGACCCCGGAGGAAGCGGATCACATTCTCCACAGCAAATTTCACCGGTTTCCCAGTGGCTAATCCCGAGGGACCTGATACGTGAGGGGTCCCGATGAAATTTGGCACTTCGAAGAATGGATGCGTGGTCTTGAGAGATTCTTTTCCCTCTCGATACCACCACACGTCAGTCGCGTATCGAAAATCGGGATTAGACTTCAGGTGCTCGTAGAGCGCGGTTTCGTCCACCAGTTCTCCACGGGCTATGTTCACAAGTATCGCATCCTTCTTCATCGTTGCCAGCTTGTCCGCGCCAATGATCTTGTCGGTGAATTTCGTTAGAGGGAGCGACGCTATCACTGCGTCGCTCTCTGCAAGAACCGTCAACAGTCCTTTGTCGCCTTGAAATGACCTCACTCCTTTCTCTCTAACTGGTTTTCTCGAGAAGGCGTAGATCTTCATGCTGAACCCCTTACCGATTCTCGCAACGGCGGACCCGATCCCGCCGTATCCAAGAATTCCTAGCGTCTTATCCCCCAGAATGGTCACTTCCTTTCCGCCTAACATTCGCCTCAATGTCCATTGTTCCGACTTTACCGCGTTGTGAAAGTCAACTACTCTCTTGGCGGCCGACAGCAAAAGCGACCAGGCGTACTCAGCGACTTCATCCGAGTAAGCGCCCGCATTGCTGCAGACTCTGACTTTCTTGGTGAGCTGGGCGAAGGGGATGTGGTTGACGCCGGCGAGGATGCTCTGAATAAATCTTAGATGGCTCATTCTTGAGAGGTTTTCAGGGGATAGGAAGCTTGGCCAGAAGAACACGAGAAGGCCGTCTACGGACGGAAGCAGTCGGGCTAGCGATGCCTCATCGAGTCCGGCAGAGCTGAAGACTCTGGCGTACTTGGAAAGAGCTTGAATGCTGTCTTGGTCAACGGCCTCAGTTGTAATCAAGAGATTGGGCTTGGGGGAGGTTTTGAGTTTACTCAACTGTGGTGGCTTCTTCCTTACTTTATTGAGCGTATTTGACCGCTTGAGGTCTTCGTAATTTCTTGGGCTCCCAATTGTTTGCGTCATTTTGGTCCCAAGGTTAGTTGGTCGAAGAATGGCACCACGAGAGCACTCACTGGCTAGGTGCCGGGCCTGCTGAGCTTTCGGGTTTCTACGTCATAGATGAGGCCGGAAACTGTAATGTCTTTCGGGACTATGGGATGGTTTTTGACTTTCTGGACTTGGTCTTTGATGTTCTGTTCTAGACTAGAGAAGGTGTAGAACTTCATGAGGCCTGCCTCTCTTCCGTACTTTTTCTCAAGTCTTCCCTGAAGTTCCAAGTCCTTGAACTTGAGCATCGCACAGTCAGTATGGTTAATTATCAAAAATTCCTTCACGCCCAAGACTTCGTTGGACACCATGAGGGAACGAACAACGTCATCTGTTACGATGCCGCCAGCGTTTCTGATGATGCTGGTTACCCTTTCAAATCCCGGTATGAAATCCAGGCGGACTCGAGGGTCCATGCACGTGAGGATGGCTAGGCCTCCTCCTGATGATGATTCGGGCCCTTGCAATCGAGCTGGAAAAAGTACGTTTGGAAACAGTACTGGAAACAGCGGTCCTGACCTTGCTAGGTCTTCATTAGCCTTTATCAGTTTCTCGGTCTCACTCATTGCCAAAAACCGTCGTATTGAGAATCTCTATTTCCTCGTCGAACTGAGGGGCTTGAGCCATGCGATGTTTCCTGCTCACGCCATAGATTAAGCGTGTCCGAGGCCAAAGGATCGAGCATCGAACCTCTCCCAGACTTGATTTGGAGAAAATAATCCAACACAAGCGCCAGGCATGGCGTTCTGACGCGATGCCTCATGACGCTCTAATTGAGTCACACGTAACTGACCATTCGCTGTGACGCAATCCAGTTTCGAACTCGAGTCTTAGCCCGCATTGAGGACAACTCAGGCATATTGGCTTGCCAGTGCCAATTTCGGCGCAAGCCAAACTGGGTAGGGGCCGAAGAATACTCAGTAGTACCTATCACAGTTCACCCATAACTTTTGGCAAGGTCATTCAGTCTCAATTGTCATGACTTGACTGTGGTATTGTTTCGATTGCTTGCGGTTGGAGCTAGTTCAGCTTTAACCATAAGTGTTAGCGAAACAGGAAGCTCATCGAGCGTGAAACCCCGACCTTGGAACGGACCCTGGCCCTAGCAATCCTTGAGGATCTCGTTCCCAATGGAATCAGATTCGGAGCTAGCTATCTCGTAGAGTTCGGTCCAGACTCTCCGTGGTATGAAACGTCGCTGACGATAGCCGCTAGCGCGTTGAGAAACGGGGCTCGCACGGAGTACCATACCTACATGCATCCCCCGCACGAAGTCAGAGACTCCCTAACTAAACTCGGATTGAAGGTGAAAGAGCTGGAGCAGAAGGACCATCTCAGAATACTGGATACCTATGACGTGATGACTGGGCTGGCGCACCCTGAAACGCCGGAAGGCATGCGAGCGAAGGGACGCGAAGCCTACGAACACCAGTCCTTCGATCTCAATCACTGGAGTAGCAAAGTTGTCACCATGCTCCAGGAGGGAGTTGCTGAAGACGAGAAACAGTGGCTGCACATTGATGACAACACTTCGGTGATGTGTCACTACACTGACGAGAAGCTGATGATCGACATTTGGAGAACGAGGATCATTCCCTACGCGAGGGTCAGGGGTCTCGCGATGTTCCACTCGCTGATGATGGGGATCGCATCTGACTCTTTCTACAAACAGTTCGAATCACTCTGCGATGGCATTATCGAATTCCGGAGTAGCGATGAGGGAGGACAGGTTGAGCACTTTGCAAGAGTAAGAACTCTACGCGGAATGTCAAGCGACAACAGATGGCGAAGACTTCAACTTCACAATGACGGCTCGGTTACGATCGACGCAGGTAGCAAGCCTAAGGAGCTTGGTATCGGAGGCTGGCTCAAAGGTCCCAAGAAATCGCGATAGACAAGTCAGGCTTTGGCTCTCGATGCCCAGAGAAACTTTCGTTGCAGAGTTTTGGGGTAGATGCCCTTCCAGTCATATTCGGCTTTGTTCGCCCAGTTCTTGTAGACCCTTGGGTCAATGTAGTTTCTAAGAGACGTTCCTAGATTGTAATCGCGAGTCCGCTTCTGAAGATCTACGTCGAGCTTCAGTTTCCGAATACGTTCTTCCAGTCTCATCTTCTGCTTATCCGTGTCTACCCTCTTCGTCTTCAGTTCGTCCAATCGTTGTTGCTTTTTGAGGAGGCTTCCCTCCCAGGTTTTCGACGGGGTCCGTTTGTGGTTGCACCTGATCGCCGCCTCGAGATTCGCAACGCGGGCGTGATGCAACTTCACATACGGCGACTCCTCAGACTTGAAGCTGTTGTGTCTTCGTAGATAGGTCTGAACTGTCTCTGTCGCGTGGTGAGTTCTGAACACTTTGGCCGTTAGGCCTCTCATCGCTTTGTTGAGGAAACGGTTCACGTGCTGAGATGTTATTCCGTCAAAGACGAGATCCTCGGCCTTCTTTCCCTGTGTGAACTCTTGGAGGTTCTTGCGAATAGGCGTGTTCGTTCCATCTACCTTCAGGGTCTTCTCCCAACGGACGCTGTCTTTTCCCAGAAAATCGAACTCGATCCCGTGTGGAAGGAATTTGACGTGTTCGACTCTGAGGGTTGAAGCGCCTACCGTGTCTGCTTCATCTTCTTCCTTCTCATCTCCCACTCTCATAGCCAGATGGTCTATGAGATAGGAGACTGTCGCGAGCTTGCGCATCTTCAGGTCAGGAGAAAGAAGATTCTTGTCGATGAATTGCTGAACTTCTGGTAGGCGGCGTTGCAGTTTCCGAGCGGCATCATACTTGAGCTTGTCCCGCTCTTGACGAAGGTCAGAAATGTCGCTCGGCCAGACGTACTTGCGAACGTTGCTGAGCTTGTCCACCCAATGGGCAATCCAGATGGAGTCGTGATCGTGAACAATCTCCTTCCAGTTTCCTGGAGGAATTTCGACGCTCTCGGATAGGTTTAGAACAACATCCTGGGGATGGACCCTCGGTTTCCAACGCCCCCTCATCGGGTGGCTGCCTCTGCCCATGAAAAGGCTGGGGGGCTCTACCATCCAGTTGGCGATCTCGGTCTTGACCCCATCAATCTCTGCGAAACCATACTTTTCCTTGAGAGATAGGCGAAGCTGTTTTCGCTGAGCTGCCATTTTTTTCTTGAAGTCAAGGTCCAGCCTTTGCATCTCCTCCTTCGCCTGATACTCGTAGACGGGTGTGAAGTCGATGTCGGAATACTTTGTATTCGCAAAGTTTGCGGGCAGAAGCTTGAGAAAATCTGAGAGAAAGTTTGTCTGGAAAACAGGGTCCTGGATGTAGGGTGTGGTTCGCTTCTTTCCCCACGCGTAGGCTAACTCTTCAGCCTCAGGAGAGAGTCGAACAATGGTGCCATGGATTCGGATCGAGAGTTTCCTAGGCTCGTAGGGGGGCGGAAACGCCACACCGTTGTGCCTCAACTCTTTCCATGCCATGACAAGTTCCTCGGTACTGCTCACTCGTTACCAGTATGAATAGCTCGGGGCCAGTCTTCCATCCTCACTAACCGTGCAAAGTTGTAATTGAGGATTTTTCTTAAAAGCCATGTCCGAAATCACAAAAGACCGGGATAGACTAAAGAAGGCGGACTAGTGAGGACTAGGTCAGGTTGAGCCGGCCAAAGGGCGCGCCACTACTAGGGCCAGTAGGATTCCTATTTGCTGCTGTAGGGTTCACCATGGCCGTTATGGTGGCGAGACTATTCGTCGCGGTCGAGGCAAGATGCACTCAATCATGTCCTGTCATCAGGGTTCAGGGATTTCACATCCATCATCTCTACTATGGAGTCTTATTGTTGTTAGCGTCTTCAACCATCATGGTTTTTGCGACCGATATCCGGACCAGATGGGACACCGCCCTAGTTTTTGGGGCCGGGATTGGTCTTATCGCTGATGAAGTTGGTCTCCTGATCCTCGGCGTGCCTTACTGGGCCATTGCTTCCCTAGCAACGCTCGCTATCGTCGGACTTGCATTGTATCTCGGGACCATTTACAAGCTCTGGACCGTTGGACGAAGAGATTTTGAATTTTTGGATCGGTATCAGACTCTCAGTATCTTTGCGGTGGTTCTAGCCATGCTGGGTTTTCTCTACTTCGGCAGACCATTGCGAGCAATGTTCGTGAACGCGGCCCTCGTTGCATGGGTTTCAGCCTCTCTTCTCCTGCTTACGTTTGGCAGGAAACACATCCAGGAAATCAGGCGCACACCCTTAAACCCCCTCCCGCCTTCTCCTTAGATTAGAAGGCGCAAGGGCAAACTGCAGGTCACTGAGCCATTAGGCCTAGAGGCACGGGAGTATCAAAGGACGATTGCTGAGTCCGCGGCCAAAGCCAACACGCTGGTCGTTCTGCCGACTGGTCTAGGCAAGACCATAATCGCGTTACTAGTGGCCCTAAAGCGTTTTTCGGAAATACAGAACGGCAAAATCGTTATCCTTGCCCCGACAAAACCGTTGGTTCTCCAACACGCCGAGTTCTTCAAAGAACACTATCCTGACAAGACCGTCAGATCTTCAGTGTTGACGGGGGAGTCTCCGCCCTCTATGAGAGTCGCGGATTTCGAAGAATCCCAGCTTATCTTTGCGACTCCTGAAGTGATAAGGAACGATGTCCTGAGCGAACGGTATTCGCTGAACAGGGTCTGTCTGATCGTCTTTGACGAAGCGCACAGGTGCGTCCGAGACTATGCCTACTCCGAGGTAGCTGAGAATTACAAGCGCCAGGCATCGAACCCGTTGATACTCGGGCTAACCGCCTCACCGAGCGCTCGAAAGGAGCGGGTCCAAGAGATCTGCGACAAGCTCGCCATCACCAACGTTGAGATGAGAACCGAGGAAGATGAGGATGTTGTTCAATACGTTAACGACGTGACGATAAACTGGGAACGCGTCCCACTTCCGCCAGCTTACAAGGACATCAGCAAGATTCTTCGAGCCGCGATGGAAGAGAGGACGGAGAAGCTCAGGGCCATGCACCAGCTGCCAACTGGTGTCAGGGCGAACAAACGGATGCTACTGGAACTCGGGGAGAAGCTTCGAAAGAATCTGAGAAGAGGAGGCTCCGGAGCTTTGTATGGAGCGGTAGTCTTGCAAGCCCAGGCGATGTCGCTGAGTCATGCAATCGATGTTCTAGAAACACAGGGTTTGCACAATCTCACTAGATACCTTGCGAAGCTCGAAGCGGCGAGCAGCAAGTCAGGCAAGAGCCTCTCGAGGGACCCGAAAATTCTAGAGGCTAGAAAGCTCGCATTTTCGATGGAGGAGAGAGAACATCCGAAGCAGAAGAAACTTCGAGAGCTAGTCGAGGGGGAGATTAGGTCGAACAAGGATTCGAAGATCATAGTCTTCACTCAGTATAGAGATACTGTCGAGACACTTGTCGAGAGATTGAACAAGCTTGATGGTGTCTCTGCCGTCCGCTTTGTCGGTCAGGCGACTCGCGACACGGACGACGTGGGTCTGAGTCAGAGCGAGCAGATGAGTATTCTAGAAGACTTTCGCCAAGGACGCCACAATCTACTCGTTACAACTAGCATTGGTGAAGAGGGACTGCACGTCCCAGACGTGGATCACGTCATATTCTACGAGGCCGTGCCGTCCGAGATCCGCCTGATACAGCGTAGAGGCCGTACAGGCAGGACACGGCAGGGAAAGATGACAGTCCTCATGTCAGAAGGAACGATCGACGAGGCTTACTATTGGACGAGCCAGAAGAGAGAGCAACAAATGCACCGTTTCCTACAGATTGTCAAGAAGAAAGGAGCGAAATCCCCGTCGAGGACCAAACGCACGTTGGACGACTGGTCCAGCTCTCAAAGTAACTAGGATGAAGTAACACAGATTGATTTCTACGCTGGATGCTTCATCCAAGCTCTGGTTTGAACGTCTCTACGCCCGCGTTGGTCTACCCTTTTGGGCAGGAGTGCTCGTTCTAGGCTTTCTCCCGCCTCTAATCCTGACATCGTTGGGATACTACAGTTATGGTGTAAAGACAGACTTCACCGGCGGTATTTCCCTCGGTGTCCCACTGCTACTAGCTAACACCATCTACATCTTATTCTCATCTCGCTACATTCGGCGCCGTATCGAGGAACTTGAGCAATACGCAGTGTCGATTGGAGCTGACAAATCGCGAATTGAGACAAGCTATCTCAACGACTTTCGCGCTGTTGTAGTGACCTGGGTCGTGCTCCTGGCAGCAGGGGTGTTGGTGCTGGAACCCGTCTTCAACCCAGGATATTCCTTGTTTCAAGACTTGTTGAGAGAGTTACTCTACAGCTACATGCGCCTGCTCCAGGCGACCTTTCTCTGGGTCTTCCTCTCATCAATGGTGGCTATCTACAGAATGGGACGGCGTCCCTTGCGGCTGAAGGTCTTCACCGATGATAGGACACTGGGTCTCAAGCCCTTCGCTACTACATCTCTGCATCTGACAACGATCTATGTGGTAGCAATACTGCTGACATTCCCGATCTTTCTTTACCCAAGCTTCGCCGTAGAGCTAAGTTTGACGATATTCCTGGTACCGGGCCTATTCTTCTTCCTCGTTCCACTCTTCGGGCTTCACAAGAAGATGAGCGAGGTTAGGTCCGAGAAGTCTGCCTTGATCGGGCTTCGACACAGTCGTGTGATGGCTGAGGTCGAGGTTGCAGGTGAACAGCCGTTGAGTGAAGGACTTGTGAATGAACTATTGGCGATTGATGCCATCAAACGGGAGATTCACCAAATTCACGAGTGGCCCATTTGACATTGGCACGGTTGCTCGCCTGACAGGGATCCTGGGCGCTCCGCTCGTTGCCACAGTCTTGGCCGCCTACCTCATACGTCTCTTCGGAGTCTAATTCCTCCTAGGTTGTTACAATTCAAAGGAAAGCTACTAAATACCGAGCCAACGACATCGCTTGAGATTAAAGTTGATAGAGAAAAGAAGCCCTAGTTGGCTGCGTCTCCTAGAGGTTCTTGCGGGAGTGTTAGTTCTTGTTGTCGCATTTTTCGTATTGGCTGACTCAGGATTTGCCCTCTACATCCTCGCATATGCACTTGGGATCGGGCTCTTCATCCTTGGTGTATCACGAATCTTTGCCAGCGTATATGGACGATATTTCGCCCCCTGGTTCCGAGAAGTCAACGCAGGAGGTGGAATAATCGCTCTGGTACTCGGTTCTGTTGTGATAATAGACCCACAACTTGCAATCGGGTTCCTCACTTTGTTGGTGGCTTTCGCCGTACTTGTTGTCGGGATTGTGGAGATCGTAGCAGCCGGCTTTGCAAAGCACCCACCCGTTTGGGTCCGAGGTCTGATTGGCGTAGTGGGGGTATTGACGGTGATCCTCTCGGTGTTCTTGGTCTTGGACTCGTCCTTGGGACAATTCGGCCTTGCAATCATAATGGCGATTGTGTTGGTAGCGGTCGGAGTTCGAGACATTGCTCACGGGGTATCAGGACATCGGCCAGTCAAAATCGACCCCGGCGTCGTAACCAAAGTCTGAAACTGTACTGAAAAGTGCAGAGACTACTGTGGGCTCTCAATCCAGGAGTCGAATCCGCGATCTGCAATTAGGCATGCGGAATTCGGATCTTGGAGATTCTCGCTCCAGAGAGAGTCAGGAGTAGTCCCAAAACGATAAGGAAAAGCCCCGAGATCATGAACCCATTAGCGGAGATCGTTGCTCCACTATAGACGATCTTCGCGCTAGAGATGTACAAGCTCTCAGCCACAATTCCAAGCAGGACGAATACTGTCCCAAAGAGGACCATTAGTTTCCTCATTTTTCGACGACCACAATTAAGAATTGGGGGAAATACCTCTTAAGCCCTGTTTAACCGAAGATTGACCTTCGAGGATATACCTTCCAACACCTGCGACCCTCCTACCAAGGAGTTCTTCGTTCTCGGCATGAGGTCGAAAAGCGTCCGGAGTAGTTGGTTAGGAATGGAAGTCCTAGTTCTCTTTTGGGCGACGGTCCCGATTCGCTTATTAATCGAATCGTCGATATTCATTTTGAAAGCCGACAAGGCATTTGGCCCTCTCGCTCTCCCTGGGCCCTTGCTTGCCCAGGTCATCGTCATGGTGAGTTCTGATCCAAAACTTCTGGCTTTCTAGAAAGCATCACACATCTGTAATTGAGGAATGTGACTACTCTTCTCCGCTGAAAAAGTCCCGAAGGGCCGAAACTAGCCAAGCCAGGGAACGCCTATCTCCGTCCCCACTTGTTTCATGGCTTCTACAACCTTGGGACCCAATGGGATACCCTCTCTCCGGAACTTTTCCATCCTTGCATAGCTCTTCTCTCCGTGAACGTAGATTCGCGATTGTCCCTCCGCTTTTGGCGAGTCCTTCAACTCTCGAGCCAGCCGGTCCATGTCTTTCTTGAACTCGTCCAATGGTCGAAACGCCGCTGGATCCAAGGCCATGAAGAAGTGGCCGACGTTCGGTTTTTCCTTGTTGACATCGACACCGAGACCCGTTGCCGCACCGCTCAAGACCCCGCTCAGAACGTCCACCATCAAGGCCAGACCATACCCTTTGTGGCCAGAGTGCTCTTCTCCTTCGCCGCCTAGGGGTAGAATCCCGCCGCCCAATCTCTTGGACAAAGCGTCGAGAACTGCATGCGCGTCGTCCGTCCCTCTTCCCGTTTTGTCTACCGCCCATCCCAGAGGCACTTTCTTCCCTTGACGGTCGTAGACCTCAAGCTTCCCACGCGGGACCACAGAGGTTGCCATGTCCAGCACGAATGCCTTCTCCTTTCCAGCAGGTGCAGTCATGCTAATCGGGTTTGTACCGAGAATTGCGTTTCTACCGAAAGTAGGAACCACTAGTGGAGCGGCATTGGTCATGCTCATACCGATCAAATCGTGTTCCAAGGTCATCAGACTGTAGTAACCCGCTATTCCGTAGTGGTGAGAATTTTGGACAGAAACAAT
Source organism: Crenarchaeota archaeon 13_1_40CM_3_52_10 (assembly GCA_001918765.1). GTDB lineage: Archaea > Thermoproteota > Bathyarchaeia > 40CM-2-53-6 > 40CM-2-53-6 > 40CM-2-53-6. Next base: position 30,434 of record MNGO01000004.1, on the reverse strand, counting down.
TCCGACGGCGGTCTCTTTGGCTTTCTTGATCGCCAATTCCATTGCCTTATGCCCAACCACCTGACCCAGACTCTGAGCCCCGTCAATCATCGCTGTCGCCTTGGTCTCTTTCACAATCTTGCTTTGGTCGGTAGGCTTGGTCCAGCCATTCTTCAGGTCAGTATAGTATCGAGGAAGACGGGCGACACCATGGGACTCGATCCCGCGAAGATCAGCTAGAACCAGTACATCCGTGGTTATTCTAGCGTCTTGAGCCGGAACGCCGAGCTTCATCCACACTTTGTTACAAAAGTCCTTCAGTTTCGCTTCTTGGACAACCACCTGTTTCTGAACAGTGACCTGGTCAACCATGACTGTATCCTCGGAAACCTCTATCCAATCTGAGCGTTCAAGGAGACATTTTTTAACTTAGGCCTATTCCTGGATACACACTGAGAGAAATGGATACTCATCAAGCAATCCTGACAAAGCTGGACGTTAGACAGTTCAGCCCGAAGAAGGTCCCATCCGACGTGAAACTGAAAGTATTCGAAGCGGCCCGAGCCGCTCAAACGGGAAATAACAAGCAACACTTGAGATTCATACTCCTCCAGAGCAAGGAATCGATCAAGAAGCTCGCAGAGGACAGTACCAGTGGACCTTGGGTCGCGGGAGCAGACTTTGCAGTCATCGTCCTGACAGACCCCAAAATAGGGTTCCACCTGATCGACACCGGACGCGCAGTACAACAAATGCAACTTTCTGCTTGGAACACTGGAGTAATCTCTGGAGTCTTTACGGGAATCAAGGAAGAGGCCATGCGGAAGGATTTCGGTTTCCCGGCCGATATCAAGCCCACCATGGTTGTGGGTTTTGGCTATCCCGTCAAAAAGATAGTTGGGAAGAAGAATCGTATGCCGCTTTCGGAACTAGCTTTCATCGACAAGTTCGGCAACAAGTTCGATCCAAAGAAACTCAGCTAGAACGGTTGCAGGCGAGCCTCTGCGAGGAGACTATGACTACTCGCCTCACCGAATGCTCATCATAAGAGAGCGAGAGACTGGTTGGACTTCACCGAGATTCTGGCCAACGAATTGTGGGTAGGAGCAGCACCTACGCTAGCGGACCTCGAAGAGATCAAGAAACTCAGCGGAAGTAAGGCCGTGATTGTCGATCTTACGAGAAACCCACGGGAGGAGGAGTGGTCGAAAAAACTCGGCTTGCAATACGAGGATCGGACCCCAAGGATCGAAGAGACTTTTTCCGCGGTTCCAGTAAGCCAGCTCCGACTCGTCTCCCGACTCATCGAGCAACATGTTCGTGGAGGGCGGAAGGTGTACTTGCATTGCAAGATGGGACTCGGCAGGAGCCCAACTTGCGCAGCGGCCTACCTCGTACATTGCGGAATCCCTCTTCGAGAAGCAAAAGAGCTGATACTGAGCAAACGCTCTGTATGGAATGGCGAAGACGCCAACTATGCGAGCGGCCTAGAGGATTTCGCCAAGATTCTGGAGATTGCGAGAGTCTCAGAATAGCCCTCGACTCGAGCTATCGCGTCTTGCGTGAGTACAATTCTGACTATTTCGCGAGAATAGAACTCTTGAGGACGAATTTTACCAAGTCAGGTTCCTTGAGAAGATAGTAAGTCGCCCGTCTCGTTCTCAAACTGATCTTGGCGACTCCCTCGATTACCAGCTTCAGGACCCTCGTAGGATGCATTTCCAAATCGCTCCATTGCCAGCCTTGATAGGACGGGTTGCCCAGGCCTTCTTCCTCGCTCCTCGCGGCCAACCACAAGGCCTTCCTGTAGTCGGGATATTTCGCGAGGAACTCTTCCACGTAGTTCTCACGTGGAGTTCTTGGGCTCGATGATTCGACGGTGGCCTCGGAGAGTGTCGTGGTTCGGGGGCGTTGTGAAGGGGATGTTCTCGACACGAGGCTCGCCTTCTTGAGACAATTCCTCGAAGTAACTAATCGTGATTCCGCCGATTTATTCAGCTCGTTTTCTCCAAACCAACCACTAGGTTACAAAAGGCCGCGTAATTACAAAGTCCGAGAATATCGAGATTCGATAGTTTAGTGGGCCAAGACCCGTCGGAGCTGATATCTTGGTCCTAGTGAAGATAGCTCTGCCAAAGCTTCGGAACCTTGCGGGAATATACTGCATCTTTCGCTCCAAGAAACTCTGAAAGCTGTTCCACACTGTCCCGTATTTCTCTCGAGACATCCTTGCCCTTCGGCGCATGGGGTTCAGCGTATACTGCTTTGATGAGCAGTTTTTCGTTCTTCCTGTCCATGAGCGGGTCCACACGCCCGATGAATTCGTCGCCATACAAGATGGGAAGGACATAGTACCCATACTTGCGTTTGCTTCGGGGCGTGTAAATTTCGATGGTGTAGTCGAAATTGAAGACAAGCTTGGTTCTTGCCCTATCGCAAAACAAGTTGTCGAAAGGTGAGAGCAATAATACCCTTGGCTCCCACGTGTCCGAATCTAAATCGCCGAGTAACGGGATGTCTTGCGAGTGAATGTAACGCTGGCCCTTTCCAACGGGTCCGTCTGTGATATCGACAGCTTGGATCTTCGATTCCGCTTCCAGTTGCTTGAGCGTCTCCTTCAAATTTCGATACCTGCCGCGTAGAAAGTGCCAGCTTGATTCTGATTCAGTTCCAATACCGAGAGCTCTGAGAGATCGCTGAACTGCTTCATACTCGATCTCCTGCTCGGAGAGTTCCTTTTTTGAGACCCAGCTCGGAAGGAACCGTTCAGACAGGTCCCATAGCTTCTGCTTACCTTGACGGCCAGCAACCATTACTTCTCCCTTGAAGAAGAGATGGAAGAGCATTCGAGAGACGTCGCTCCAAGATGACCAACCGAACCCACGATTCTTGGTTCGGGTCCTGTCTTCAAACTGGCGTGACAAGAGGGGTCCTCGACGTTTGAGCTCGGTCAGGACGTAATCTCTCAGGTCCGAGTTCTTGCTGAGCCATTTCTTGACTCTCAATTGCCAGACCGGCCCCAACGATTTCAGGAAGACATCAGGGTATCCTCTCATCAAGTAATAGTAGAGAGGATAGTCTTCCATCAGAACGATAGATGCTTGATGAGCCCAGTACTCGAAAAGCTTCTTCTCACTCCAGAGTAACCGGTCCAGATCAGATGTGTTGAAGTCTCCCAGTCTGTTCCACAAAACTATGAGGTGACTCGGCGCCACAGCACTGATCGGATCGAGCTGAAGGCAGCCTAAACTTCGAGTTACTTGGAGAATGTCATCGGGCCCCCGGGTTACCGGGTCTCTTGTCCGCTAGATGCTGTTTGGTAACAGCGAGACGTCTGGCATTCTCCAGATTGATTGTAATTTTCTTAGGCACGAGTGAAAATTTCTCGAAGCTGTTTGATAAGGGATTCGAAATTGACCAATGCAAAATGGTACGCAAGCATACGCCGTGGACACATCGATGAGACCGTGACGAAGACTCCGAGCTTGCAACTGTCGATAGAAAGAGCTAAGGTTCCATCCTTCGAGAGCCGAGTGATCGTCTATGCACGAAGGAGTCATTTCTAGAATTGTCCGGCATCCTTTGTCTCCGTTCAAGAAGCGAGCATTCTTCTCAATTGTAGTTCTAGCCATCGTGATGGCTATTGGAACCATCGGTATGATGCTCTTAGAAGGATGGGACTCTGTGACCTCGTTTTACTTCATGGCCCTTCTAGCAACCGCGGAAGGCCCGGCACTATCGCCCTTGACAGTCGCAGGGAAACTGTTCGCCTCTCTGATGGCCTTCGTCTCGATAGGCGCCGCGATATCCGCAATCACGTTCACTTTCGGACCCTTGTTCGGCTCAGTCCTGAAAGAAGGCTTTGCCTATATCGAGAAAGAAGAGGAGAAACTGAAGTCGGGCCTCGAACGCAAGGACCAAGCAAATTCCTCCGGCAATCAAAGGAACTAGACTTGCCCAAGCTCGTGAGTGACATCGGCCACATCATCCTCCAAGTCGGGAATATGGAAGAGGCAATCAAGCTATACCGGGACGCGCTCGGTTTCGAACTCAAAGAACAATCACCTGAATGGAGTGTCATCACGACAAAGCTGGGCGAGTTGACGCTCTACAAGACCCCGAAAATCACGCCCTTAGTTCTCCGGGACGCGAACGTTACTCCGATCAGCCTTCACGTCTTCAACTTCGAAGAGGCCGCCGATCAGTTGGAGAAGAAAGGATACTCGGTCAAACGCAAGGGAAAGAACTCAGGCACGCTTACGGACCCGTGGGGAAACATGGTGGACCTGCATGATCATCGCAAGGCCTGAATTCTTGGTTCTCCCCCAACCAATGTTCGAAAGAACCCATTCCCACGAATTATTTCTTCATGAAAGGCATGCCCTTCATCATTGGCCCGCGCCTTTTCATCTGTTTCATCATCTTCCTCATCGTAAAGTACTGGTTGACTAGTTCCCGCACCTCGCGTTCTGGCCGTCCGGCTCCTCGCGCAATCCTCTTCGACCTAGAGCTGTCTACTAACCGCGGCTCTGCAAGTTCTTTTTTCGTCATTGACTGAATGATAACTCTCCATGCTTTCATCTTCTCCTCCGCCACTCCCAACTGCTCCTCGGGAAGGTTCACGCCTCCAGGAATCATTTGGAGAACTTTTCTCAGCGGCCCCATTTTGCGAAGATTCTCCATCTGATCAAACATGTCCTTCAAGGTGAACCTGCCCTCCATGAACTGCTTGACTTTCGCCTCCGGAACCTGCACCTCCGCCTCCTTCACTTTCTCCAGAAGTGCGTTCAAGTCGCCCATTCCCAAGAGCCGCCCGACAAAATCTGTCGGGACGAACTGCTCCAGGTCCTCCACTCGTTCTCCGGTTCCGATGAATTTTACCTTCGAACCGGTCCCAGCGACGGCAGAGAGTGCTCCTCCTCCCTTTGCAGACCCATCCATCTTTGTCAACAGAACTGACCCGACGGGTGTTGCTTCGTGAAACGCACGGGCCTGGGTAATCGCTTGTTGTCCTATCGTCGCGTCGATAGCCAACACGATCTCGTCTGGCTTTACTGCAGAAGCAATTCTTTTCATCTCGTCCATCAGGTCCCGCTCATTCCTGTGACGTCCCGCAGTGTCGATGATCACCAAGTCAGTCTTCTCCTTCCGATAGTGGTCGAGACCGTGCTTCGCGATGTCCTCGGGCTTCTTGTTGCCCGGCTCGCCGTAAACTGGAATCTCCACTGTGGCCGCTAACTGCTTCAGTTGTTCAAGCGCGCCTGGCCGGTAGGTGTCGGCTCCGACAATGCCTACTCTCAATCCTCTCTTCTGGAAGAACCGTGCCAGTTTCACCGAGCTGGTCGTCTTTCCTGTGCCCTGAATCCCAACGAGCATGAGCTTGCGGAATGCTCCGGGTTGAACTTCGACCTTCGCAGGATCTTGACCAACAAACTTGGTCATTTCCTCGTAGAGAACCTTGACAACATGTTCTCTGCGGGTTATTCCCGGGGGAAGCTTCTCCTTGAGAGAACGATCCTCGACAGCCTTGGACAGCTGAAGAACGAGTTCGACGTTCACGTCCGCCTGCAGTAGCGTCCTCTGCAGGTCTTTCACTAGTTCCTTGATCGCCTTCTCGTCCACGTTCGGCATCCGCAACATTTTGCGGACTGCGTCAGTGAGAGAACGGCCAACCGTTTCCAAGACTACTCTCTAGAAGTTCTCACGCGCTTCTTAACCTTCCCCAGAACCGCGGCGATTATCAGTGGAAAGCATACAGTTGCATCGCCGTATACGTCCACGAACTTTCCTCCTTTCCGGATTTTTCTCCAGCTGATCGATTCTGTCAAGGGAGCACCGCTCAATCCCCCCGGCTCTGGTCTATCGGCAGTAATCTGGACTGCAGCATCAACTCCCTCCCTAAGAACACTTGCCAAGAGAGTGTGGTGCTTCGGTAGTCCTCCCCCTAGAATCAGGACCCCGAGTTTTTTCGAGGTCATCGCCATTTCTACCATGTTGGTCACGTCGGCCATCGGGTTCAACTGGAGCATTTCTGTCTGGGAGAAGCTCCAGAGGCTGAGCCCCAAGATCGAGTCTAACAAGCCGGGTGAGAAGATTTTGACCTTGTTTCGAGCGGCTTTGTAGAGGATTGAATTCCTATCCTGCAAGAGTAGGCCTATTTTCCGGAGAAGATCTGAGACCGATACTCCACGTCTCTCGTCAACAGGAATCTCTGCCAGCAGCCTTCTGACAGTCTTGTCCAGAATCTCGAACGATTTCTCCTTCACGAAAATATCTGCGATTCGACTATACCCCTTCCTGATCAAGAGGCGATCGTCAACCTGAAACGTGCCTTGGTAATGGTGCAAACCCAGTGCCTCGATCACGTCATGGGTCAAGTTTGCCCCATTAGTTACGATCGCGTCCAGAAATCCTCGGTCGATAAGATCCCCAATGAGAAGCCTAAACCCCGAAGGGACCATTGGACCGGCAAGCGTCAGGAAGTTTGTGAAATCTGTTCCTCGGAACATATCTTCGACAACGTCAGCCGCAGCACCTATCCTGCCTCCGCCAAGTACTCCGGTAGCGCCCATCTCTCGGACCAGGGCGTCAGCGGTCATTCCCGGCCAAAGCCGCAAGTGTCTAACTTTTGAAGGAACCTTACTCGAAATGAGCAGCTCAGCCCTTTCGGCGGACGACCATGTTCCGTCCCATAACGGCCCAGTACTCGACCTCGATTCCCGAAGCCATCTGCTTTTTCAGATCCTCATCATCAGGCATTGGTGTCTCGAACGTCTGATAATTCTCCATATCCATTACCTGGAGAAGGTTCCCCGAGATGGAAAGCACCTGTCCCGTCCTCTTGTCGATGAGCGGGACCTCTGCCTTGCCGTCGACCGGGCTGATGAGATTCTTCTTCACGCCGGTAAACGCACTTATCGCCACAATCCTTGCCTTAGCGGAGCCGTGCTTGCCGGGCTTGGACTTTTCGAATTCCACAATCTTGCAGGGTTCACCATCAATGAGGACGTACTGGCCAATCTTCAAACTGCCAACTTCGACCGGCTTGCTCATGAAACTGGGACCCGACGGCGAGCGGTCCTAGGACTGCATCTAAAAGACTTCGCGTGAATGGAAGCATATTCCTAGAGAATTCTTTTCAAGTGGTCCGTTTCAGTCCACCATCAGTCTGAACCATCATGCCCAAGACTGTCGGCATCCTAGCCAAGAAAGGCTCCAAAGAAATCTACAAAGAGGCTAGGAAGATTCACGGAATCATCGAGCAACACGGCTTTAGATCCATCCCCGACGAAGAACTAGGAAAGGATGCGAAGATTCCAGGAAGCAAGCCGCTCAAGCGAATGGAGATCGATCTCCTAGTGACGATAGGAGGAGACGGCACCGTCCTCAAGGCCGCGAAGGAGATGCTAAAACCGAGGACCCCGCTTCTGGCGGTAAACATGGGCCGCAGGGGCTACCTTACCGAGGTGGAACCGTCCGGGTTCGAAGCAGCTTTCACCAGGTGGGAGAAAGGCGACTACGAGGTAGAGGAGCAATGGAAGCTATCAGTTCTGCACAATAACCGGCTTGTGGGCGAAGCCCTCAACGAGGCGCTCCTCCTTCCAACCATACCCGCGAAAATGCTCAACCTGAACCTAACCCTTCGAGGTAAACGAGTTTTCCAGGCCAGAGCCGATGGAGTCATCGTCTCCACCCCAACAGGATCCACAGCTCACTCTTTCTCCGCAGGAGGGCCCGTTCTCGAAACCTCGATGGAGAGCGTATCGTTAACGCTGATTGCTCCTCTCCAACCAGTCAAGTCCATCGTAGCACCAGTGAAGGCAGGAGTGCAGTTGCGCGTGGCGGAACCGGGTCCAAGCGCGAACCTGGTCATAGACGGCCGTCTTGAGCGGGAAATAAGGATCGGACAATCGTTATCGTTTAGAAAATCGGGCAACAGCACGTTTTTCGTCAGGTTCGGCGACTCATTCCTCCAGAGGAGTCTCAGAAGATTGTCCTCCGAAAGGGAAAATGGTTGAAAGTGCTGGTTCTAGATACCTCGGCATTCATAATGGGCTTCAACCCAACCCGGCCAGGAGAGGTCTACACGGTTCAAGCCGTAGAAGATGAGCTGTCGAAGGGTACGATGACACAGCTGCGATTTCATGTGAACAAGGAGAAGGGTACAGTCACTCTCAGGTCGCCATCTCCTCGCGCATTGGAATCAGTTGAGCAAGTCAGCACTAAGGCTGGTGAGAGGGGACATGTTTCGCAGGCCGATCGCGAGGTCGTCGCTCTGGCTCTCGATCTGAAACAGGATGGGCAAGACCCTGTGATTGTCAGCGACGATTATGCGGTGCAGAACATGGCCGAGCATCTTCATCTAACCTATGGGTCACTCGCGAATTTTGGTATAGCTCACAAGTTTGACTGGATAATGTACTGCCCCGCATGCCATCGAAGATCAAGGGGACCGGAGAAGACGTGTAGAGTATGCGGAACCGAGCTGAAGAGGAAGGTCTTATCTCGATCAAAATTATCCCGGGACAAACTTGTGAAATGAATCACCATGAGCAAGCAACATCCAAAGGATCACACATCCAGGACGACCCGAGTAACGGGCATCGGAGGGGTCTTCTTCAAAGCCGAAGACCCTGGAAAACTAATGTCATTGTACACAAACCATCTGGGAATCAAACCAGAAAGCGAAGGGTCCAGTGCGAAGATGCTTCAATGGCGAGAAAAAGATGATGCCAAACGGGTTGGCTACACTGTGTCCGGTCAATTTTTCTTCATGACACGAAGTATTTTGACCCGAGTGCCGCACCGTTCATGATCAACTTCCGGGTCAATGATCTTGACGGGCTTCTAGCTCAGCTCAAGCGGGAAGGCGTGAAGGTCGACGACAAAGCACAGGAATACGAATACGGGCGAGTTCGGATGGATCATTGATCCCGAGGGCAATAGGATTGAGCTTTGGGAACCCAAGGGCGAACCTCATCCCTGAATGATTTCTCTAATACTTACGTGTGAAGCATTTTCAGAAGAATTAAATCCGTATCTCGCCCCGGCTTGAGACAGCCTTGTTGAAAACGGAAACCAGTCTTTACGATGATATGTCGAAGGGTCGTGTTGACCCTTCGAAATGGAAGATCATGAGCTTCCCCATGGGCAACGGCGAGAATTGGGTCTGGGAAGAACCAAAGGCCAAGATTTCATCCAGGAATGCCGGTCTCGCTCTTACAGTTGATCCGTTCACCCGAAAGCATGACAAGATCCACATGTTCGACGATCCCAAACAACTCTACGCATCCACTCGCACATTCCCAGTTTCGCGGGACCAAGTCACCGTGTTTGAGGCAGAGATGGGAGCAGAAACCTACAGAAGTAACGCGGAGGATCTGCAAGACGCGTTCGCGGGCCTCATACTCATGGACTTTGAGACCGGAATGATATTCGACTTCGTCACCACGGGAAAAAAGATTGGAGCAATCTACGAGCGACTTCTCATTCCTGGTGTGACGGATGAGAAGACAGCTTTCACCTATCTTATTGAGGCGCCATTCTCAGGGATCAAAACGAAGCCCGAAATGATGCATCACTACATGGTAAGAATCGATGCTCAAAAGAAGCTAGCAGAATGGATTGTCGATGGGAAACCCTTCTTCAAAACAGAGAATATTCCCGTTGCTCCCAAGAACATCACCGTTGGCTGGGGGCTCTTCACCCTCAAGCCTGTAGATCCGGAGAAGGGAAGCGTGTCGGTCCACGGACAAGGCGCAACCGGGATATGGAAGAACTTCAGATACTCCATACCCTGAGAGACGAAGTCGGGGGACGATTTTGCTCGACTGCGCTTCCTACGCGATTATCCTCGGTGAGTCGCTCACCATGCTGTTGACCGAGTCATAATCCCATGGTCCAGTGAAGGTTGCAGACGTTCTCCTTCTAATTCCCATATAGCCTAGGGAACCGAGTTTCTCAACTAGCCAGGCAGCATAGGCAGGTGACCCAGTTGCCCCTGGCGAGTTATAGTTGGTAATGTGGTATGACAGCGGGCCTTTGATCTCAATAGCTTCCTTGATGAAGTTGCCATTTCGGTCTATTACTTGTGCACGGACCCCTGCGATCCCCGGCCTTACCAAGTAGTCTTGTCTAAATTCCGGAATAAATTCTCGCGCTCTTCTGGCCATTTCTGACTTGAAGATGGACGATTTCCATTCCTCCCCGGCCAGAGTCAGGAAGTCTTTGTTGAAAAGAAGAGCGACCTTATTCACCATAGGAGGTTCTAGAATCGTCTTCAACGCTTGTATCGGGTTCTCGAAAAAGCCCTTGTACGTGTATGGTCCGGCCACCGGGACGGCGTTGGGGCCGATCTCCCGACGACCATCGGCACGGCATATCCAGTGCGGATCTAGAAACGGTAATTCCGGGTGTTGTGCCACAGTGTAGATATTCCTCGTTGCCAGATACGTCCATTGTCTTCCTATCTCCCAGTACTCCCCCCGAAAATTGAGGTCTGCGTATTCTCTTCCGACGCCCAGCATGTGGGCTATGCGCATGGAATTTCCTCCCGCGCAGTTTAGGAGGAACCGGGTTCGTATTGTCTCGCCACCATTTTTTGGCTTAATCTCCAAGAAGTCTTTCGCTACTCCGATCGACTTTACTTCGAAACCAAGAATGAACCTAACACCTTCTCGCTCCGCATCTCCCCGCAACGAGCGCGTGAAGGAAGGATAGTCAACGGACGTGTCTGTCTTCGACCATATGGCGCCGTGAGACCGTACATGCGGCTCGAGCCTCCGCACTTCTTCGGCTGTCAGAACCTCTAGCTCGTCCTCTCCCATCCCGTTCTCCAAGCCCCAGTGGTAATACTTCTCGATCCGCTTGAGATCCTCTTCTCTGGTCGCAACTTCCAACGTCGTGACCGGTGACCAGGGCAGACCTCGCTCTTTCGCGTATGACTTCCACATTCCATAGGCCGCCTGGGACGATCGAGCGAAGACTCGTCTCTTGACAGGGTCCAGGTAGAAGGGACGATGGACGACTCCAGTATTCCTCTTGGAAGTGTGAACCGCTACCTGCTGCTCCTTCTCAATAACCGCTATTCGGCCCTCGTACTGGTTGGCTAGCCAGTAGGAGACGGAGGTCCCAAGGATGCCTCCACCTATAATCGTGATATCCCACGGCTCCAACGGTGCTATGCCTCCGCTAGATTGGAAGAGGTCGATATGCTATATTCGGGTTATGCATTACTTTCCTGAGAACGAGATAGTCCTCCCCAGGTTCTAGTGAGTTGCAGATACTCTGCTTCTATCTTCCCGCCAGATTTCAGATAGAGGATGGCTCCCGGAGCTAGACTGTCCATGTAGGAGAACGTGTAAACAGTCATCTTTCTCTGGCTCAGATTTTTCGCAAACGTATGGATTACAGACATCAACGCTGACCCGATTCCCTTCCCTCGATGCGCTGGAAGAACAAATGCTCCCCGGAACCAGGCCTCGCCTGGCCCGTAGTAGTCGGGTATGAGGCCAACTAGGCCTACTGGTTCCTTGTCTAGCCGAGCGAGAACCCACCTTGCTCCTCGAGACCTGTCCTGTTTGAATGATTCGGTCACGGTGGTGATGCCGGCCTCTTCCTCTGTCCGCCAGTCCCAGTAAGGGCTTAACGCCCTTGCGTACAAGCTGCTTGCATCTTCAATCGTCTTGTCTGAGACTTCCTCAGTTTCAAGACTAGACTTCTTGGTTTGAGGCTCGTCATGCATTTGCCAGCTGATTCGAAAGTCTCGACGTAATGGCTTGAAGCCGTATTTCCGGTAGACCTGGACATATGGCTCGATTGCTGGGGTAGTGGCTCGCAGGAATTCCGGCTCTTTCGATTCTACGTACTTGGTCGCTCTTTCCAGAAGACTCTCGGCTATGTTGGTTCGAACGGTTGCGTGTTTGACACTGAGATATCTTATCACGAACCAGTTGTCTCGGGGAAGACTTGTCGCCGCCACCCAACCGATCGGTGTATGATTCTCCTCGGCAATGAAGCATCCAAGAGGGTCAAATCGGGGGGAGTGGAGAGCTGACCTCGTTCGCGGGACATCGGCAAAACTGCCTAGGGCATCGTCTAGAATTGTCAGAAGTGTTGACTCTTCACCTTGAGAAAAAGTTCTGTAGGAGACTCCTAATGGTTTTCGGATCTGAGCCGTCTCAGGTGTTTTCACGGTTTTCCCTTTAGCCTGATCGTTCGGAGAATGATCCAGTATGCAAAGGCTCCCAGCATCGCCAGTGGAAGGGAGGTGGCGAGTAGGTTCGTCAGAACGATTGTGTCCAGAGGGTTTCCAGCAAAGGCTGAGGTTCGAAGAGCTCCCGCGGCTAGGCTGAGAGGATTGTATTCGGCTATCGTTGCCACAGGCGCTGGAAGATATTGGGCTATGGTTTGTGCGGGGTAGAATACCGTGCTGATTGTGACCATTGAGACTTGGAGTGCTTGCGCGTAAACCCAGTAAATCTCTCCTCTTCGAGATACGCTTGCGAAGAAGGCTGCAAGACCCGCGATCCCTGTAGCGAGGATGAACAGGAAGGGAACGAGCGCGAGAGCGTACAAGATTCCCTGGATGGGTATGGTGCTCGCTCCGAGGAACGAGAGTGCTAGATACGCTATGGCTAGGAGAGCGCCGGAGTATACTATTCCGCCGAGGCCTCCGGATATGATGTATGCTCCAACCAGTCCTCCTGTCCGGATTGGAAGTGTGAGGTAGTATTGTACGACGCCCTCTCGGAGGGCGAGCCAGATTCGTCGGCCCGTATCCGTGGCGGCGGAGAACAGGCCGACTACGACGATCCCTGGAACAAGGAACTGAAAATAGGTAAGACCAGCAAATTTGCTGGGAATCAGCCTACCGTATACGAGTCCAACCACTAACATGTCCGAGAGACTGAGGCTGATCAATACCGCCATCAGCCATTTGGTCCGGAAGAAGTAAGAGAAATCTGTCCGCGCGATACGTACAAGTCGCGAGAGCTGGCTCAAGCGGCTTTCACGCCCTCGATGACTTTGTCGACTATCCTCGCACTCAACGAGAGTGTTCCGACAGCGACACCTGTGACAACGGCTGCTGCGAAGATCGGGTTGATGAGGAAGTTAGAGTCGAAGCCCAAAACCCATCTTGTTAGATCCGCGCCGTAGGTCAGAGGGCTGAACACGGATATTGGTGAGTAGAAACTTGGCATGAAGATTAGTGGGTAGAATACTGTGCTGAACCGGACGATCAATGCGGATAGCCCGGCGAGGAACGCGCTGTATATGTCCACTGACTTGAAGGCGATGAACGACATCGACACCATTATTCCCGTGATTCCCAGTCCAAGTAGAAACATCGATATCAACGCGAAGACCGCGCCTTGAACTGTGAGGTCTCCGACAAACCAGAGGACTCCTATAAGGGGCGGTAGAACCTTGATCATCGTATTCGCGACTCCGTAGATGGCCTGCGCTGCTAGGAATCCTCCGCGGGAGACTGGTAAGGATAGGAAGTAGGGTAGTTCTCCTTCGTGCGCGTGTTCGACGAAGTGTCGGCCTACATCAGCTCCAGAGTCGAATACTGTGATAACCATGAGTCCCACGCCGTAGAAGAACAGATAGTTCGGGACTGTTGTCGAAACTAGCTTTGACATAAGGGACCCGTAGACAGCTATCTGTAGTCCGAACAGGGCCCATGCGAGGACGAACCAGGTTCTCTCCGATAAGAGAATCCGGACATTGTAAGCGGCGAGAGTCAACACGCGGTTCATGGTTGATCCACTAAGGCCTTGCCTGTGAAGTGGAGGAAGACGTCGTCAAGGGAAGGCTCGGTAATCCTGATTGACGCGATCTTTGCCCCCGCGATGTAGCTGGCGGAGGTCATTTTCGGAACCCAGTCTTCTGCTCTCGAAACCTTCGCCCTCAGTTGATTACCTTCCGATGACAACGAGACATCGCCCCCGAGTCCGTTGAGGTCGTCTACTAGTTTTCCGGATACGGGGTCCTCGAAGTCCACTTCGACAATGTCTCCCCCGGCAATCGCGTCTTTCAGCTTTGGAATAGTGTCACAAACAACCCTTTGTCCCTGGTGCAGGATCGTGACCCGGTCAGCAAGGTACTCAGCCTCCCGAACCTCGTTCGTCGCAACTATGATCGTGGACCCTTGGTCCCGCAGCTCTCGGATCTTGTCCCAGATCTTCCTCTTCCCCCGCAGATCCACCTGGCTCGTGGGTTCGTCGAAAATCGCCAGCTTAGGCTGCTGAATGAGAACCTTGGCTGTCTCTAGTCGTTTCGCCTGACCACCCGACAGGTGCATGAACATCTTGTCGCGTGACTCCCACAGCTCCAAATCCTTCATCGTGCGCTCAATCAGATCCTGCCGTTTTGCGGGGTCTATGTCGAACATAGAAGCGTGGAACCTCAGGATCGACGAGGGCTTGTGACGCCAGAAACCCCTCGCCTCCTGAAACGCTATTCCCATAACCTCTCGGACCTTGGTCCCCTCCTCCACAACATCAATCCCAACAACTTTTGCCGTTCCGGATGTTGGCTTCAGGATCGTGCAAAGGATCATCAGAAGTGTTGTCTTGCCGGACCCGTTTGGGCCTAGAATTACCATTATCTCGCCCTCGTTGACCGTGAAGTTCAAGCCACGGAGAGCGTCAGTTTTCCCATACCTCTTCGAGAGATCTAGCGTTTCCACTGCAAACAAGCTTGGGAAACGTCTGTTCCCGGAGATGGGCGATAAAAATGTTGAACCGAGGCGAAAAATGTCAAGAGTGGGTCCATCCTCGCGAAATCAGAAGAATGATATCAACAAGAGGCGCAATGACCGCGGTATGAAATTCGGAGTATGTGTCCCGAACTACGGAGAATCCTCGTCAACCGAGGCGCTTCGTAACGTAGCCTTGGAGGCCGAACAGGCAGGCTGTGATTCCCTTTGGACCACCGACCACATACTAATGCCTAAAAACAGTGGAACTCCCTATGAGCGAATCTTCGACAGCATCACGACACTCGCCTACCTTGCGGGAATTAACAAACGGGTAAAGCTAGGAATATCCTCACTAATCATCGCGATGCGAAATCCTGTTGTCGTCGCAAGACAGCTCGTTACACTCGACAACCTTAGCGGGGGAAGACTCATGCTGGCCATTGGTGTCGGCTGGAACGAGAAAGAGTTCGCCCATCTGGGCTCAAACTTCCACAGCAGAGGCAAGAGGGTGGACGCGTCTATTCGATTGATAAGAGCGCTTTGGAGAGGAGAGACGAGTTTCAAGAGCCGTGTTCTCAGCTTGGAATTTTCCGATGCCGTCTTCGAACCGCGCCCAGTTCAGAGGCATCTAGCGATCTGGATTGGTGGAACAAGCAAAGCTGCCATGAAACGGGCCGCAACTCTCGGTGATGCGTGGCATCCGAACCTCCAACCGCTCGACCAATTCGCAAAACTTGTCGCGGACTTTAGAGAAAGCTCCCCAGAAGCGAAGACCAAAGGGATATGCGTCCGAATCGGCATAGATCCGAGGGCCGAGCAGTCAGAGTACAAGTCGCCGCAAGGAGAGAGGAGAATTATGCTCGCCGGAAATATGGCTCAGAACAAACAGATACTCTCACGTCTTGAGGAGCTAGGAGTTTCCTACGTGGTTGCTGTGCCAAGTCCAGATGGAAAGGCAAGTGTGCCAAACCAGATGGACGCGATCAAAACCTTGTCGAAACTTCTCAGCTGATCAGCAAACAATCTATCGCCCATCCAAAGTTCTTTAACCCCTATCAGGTTCAAGCGAATCCTGTAACGAGAAATGCTCCCTACCGCCGGCGTAAACCGCGTCTTCGGTTTACTTGATCTCTTGAAGGCGTACAATGGAAAAGCGGACATTGCCACCCTGACCATCGATCTCCGCATCGACCTCGACGAGTTGCTGCCGATAATCGATACAGCGGAATACCTCGGTCTCGTGGCCGTCAAGGAGGGAGAGATCTCCCTCACAGAACTCGGCAACAAAGCCCACAGCAGCAAGATAGCAGAACGGAAAAAACTCGTCCACCAACGGCTGGAAACTCTTGAGCCCTTCTCTGACATTGCAAAACTACTCAATCAACAAGGGCAAGTCACGCGCTTCACTCTCGCGCGATTTATCAGCTCCAAGTACGGCCCTACTCTCGACATCCCAACACTGATCAGCATAATTATCAGCTGGGGAGTCTTCACAGGCCTGTTCGGTTACGATGGGCAATCCGAACGTCTTCTTCCCAAAACTCACGTTCACTAGCTTATTTTCGAGATTATTCGGTCCGCTAGGTCGTACAGTACGGGGTCCCTCGGGCTTCTAGGCCGTTCGAGATCGATCTTGACATCATCAACTATCTTCGCCGGCCTTGCGCTCAAAACGACCACCCTATCAGCCATCTCTACAGCCTCCTGAACATTATGTGTAACCATAATCACCGAACCGGTGGGGTATGCAGGGTCTCTCCAAATATCCAAGACCTCACGTCGGAGGTTCTCCGCTGTCAACGCATCAAGGCTTGAAAATGGTTCATCCATCAGCAGCACTTCAGGCTGGAGCGCGAGAGCACGGGCTATTCCAACCCGCTGCTTCATCCCACCGGAGAGCTCCTTAGGATAGGAAGACTCGAACCCTTCCAAGCCAACATCCTGGATGTACTTTTGCGCGATCTTCAACTGTTCCTCCTTGGCAATTGGCGTTGAGGATATTGCCATCTGCACGTTCCCAAGCACAGTTTTCCATGGAATTAGTGCGAAGGTCTGGAAGATCACACCGACCTTCGGGCTCGGACTCGTAATCGGCTGGCCATGAAACAGCACCTGACCGCTAGTCGGTTTGTCAAGTCCATCGATAATCCGCAGCAGCGTGCTCTTTCCACAGCCTGAAGGCCCGACAATACAGAGGAACTCTTTGTAGACGTCGAATGAAATGTGGTCGAGAACCGTTGTGCTTTTGCCTTCACCAGGGTAGATCTTGGCTACGTCCTTGATTTGGAGAATGGGCTCGGAGGGTTGGCTCAACTAGACTATGCCTCGAACTTGTACCTGTCGGCCTTCCGCAGCAGACGCCTCCAGACAAGCCGGTTGATGACCAGGACGGTCGCAGTCATGACAAGAAGTGACGCATAGATCTCAAGGGGGGCTAGGAGCTGGTTCTTTGATGGTAACGTTGCTTGAACTAGAAATGAGCCTAGCCCAGGGACGTTTGCGTTGGGTCCGATGTATTCGGAGACTATAAGCGCGTTCCAGCCGCCACCCCAAGCTTGTATGCTTCCAATGAGGATTGCGGGAAAAGAAGCGGGGATAAGAATCTCTCTGACAAAACGCCGTCCGCGAATCCTGTAAGCCGCGGTCGCTTCCAGCAAGTCGTTCGGGACGCTATTCACCGCCCCGACGATATTGAACAGGAGATACCATTGCATCCCCGTTAGTATCAAGAGCACCGACGCTAGGTTGAGCGTGAACCCGAGTAAGGGGGAGTTCCTGAACGGGTCGACGAGTAGTATCACGACGATGGGAAACAGGGCTGTCGCTGGGATAGATTGTCCAATGTCAAATATTGGCACGAGAAGCCTGGACAGTCTTTGGCTTCTTGCTATGAGTATGCCTGCCCCGAGAGTCCATGAGAGGGCAATAGCATATGCCATGAGCAGTCTAGAGAGTGATAGTAGAGTGAGAGCGGCTAGTTCGAAGGCTGTTACGTCGGTGGCGAGCAGGGAAATTCCGATTGCGATGGATTGGGATCGTGACATGATTGTGACGATGAGGCCGAGAAGAACGAGTCCGATGAATATCGCATAGCTGAGCAATCTTCCCCACAATGGTATTCTGCTGATTCGCTGCGGAAATCTCAACTTCTCCGTTATGTGGCGTATTCGTCGCCAGCGGGTCAGTTCCAGAACTCTTGCCGCATAGGATCTTTCGGACTTGAAAAACGAGAGTACTGGCGAGACGAGACGGTCCTCGTATTTCCTCACTTCCACTCCTACAGCGCTCTGTCTCGTTGCCGTGGTTCTCGGCGCGGCTATAGTCTCGTACTTGTATTTCTCGGCTCTAGTCCCGAGAGGCTTCCAGACCAGTCGGTCAATCGCGAAGATGATTCCGACCAACACAATGAGGCCAAAGAGCGCTGAGCCCAGATCAGCTCGTGTCGCCGCTACGGCGATATACTTCCCTATGCCTGGCAGATCCACGTGTTGGGTGGGGCCGAAGGAGACATGCTCTTCGATAGGGATCAAGTACCATCCTCCACCCCATGCGAGTAAACTGCTCCAGACTAGCTCCGGGAACACCGCCGGAAGAACGATCTGGCGAAGATACCGAGCTCCGTGCATTCCATAAGCGTGGGCTGCTTCCTTTATGTCAGTCGGAATAGCGTTTATTCCCGCGATGACTCCGAACGTAGGCGCCCAAGCCATCGCTGTAAAGATTAGTATGATAGACGCGACTTCCTGGTTGAACTCGGGAGCACTAGCTCCGGTTCCTAGGATCAAGAGGAAGACCACAGGCAGGACTCCGAGGACAGGGACCGATTGGAATATGTCTAGTAATGGAAGTAGCACGTGGGAAGCGCGATGGTTCATAGCCGTCGCAATTCCGTAAGCCAGTGCAAATGCCAGCGCGAACGCGTAGGCAATAGTCATCCGTGTCAGGGTTCGGAGCGCAAAGTAGGGAACGCTAGGTGTCAGATCATTAGAAAGAATCGAATTGGCCGCGCCGTTAACAAGTATCTCAATAACTAGTAGGCCGACTGCCCCAATCGCTATCGCAACTAGAAGAATCCTAGTAAAGGACGAGGCTGTTTTTCCGGCCGAGGATGAGGCAACTCGTCTTCTAAGGCTCGGCCTTGGCACATGCAAGATGAGTTCAATCCCGTATGATTAGAAAAGCGCACGATTGCGTCTCGTTATAAAAGGGCAACCCGACTAGATGATTCCAAGCAAGGCTTTCCGAACTTGACCCTCTGCTTGACAAGACCAAGCGATTCCAAGTGTCCCATTTAATTCCTGTACTCTATCGACAACAGGGGCCCTGGCCGAGGCAAAAGCCAAGCCCGTTGAGATTTACCAGGTTTACTCCAACGCGATTCAAAGTGTTCGACGAGAAGGAGTTCGGTGGCGGGACGTGGATCACAGTCTCGAACAGAGATCGCTAGTTGCGCGAACAAAGAGTATTGGGCATTTATACACGATCACATTGTGTCATTCGAGCGTTCCAATGTCCGAAAATGAAACTGGGACCCGTACTTGATCGTGAACTTGTCGCCTCCAACCTGAACCGAGCAACTTCACTGATAGGCTCAACCAAGGCTGTTTTCACATTTCTGCTATTCTTCTTCATCCCAAGATTCCAGCGGGGTTCGATAGATGCAATTCTCTATCAAATCACCTTGAGTGTCGTAGTTTCCACTATCTTCTCCTTCGTCTTCTCTGGGTTGTGCTATTATGGAATAGTAGGCGCGTCCAAGATGAGTATCGCGAGGAAGCGGTCGAACATGAAAAAGGGAGACACTCTTTTCGTGCTCGGGCTCATGCTCCCAGCCTCAGAGCCCGCATTGATCCTATTCACTATTGGACAGACGCTTGTGGGAGGCTTGGTAGCGACCCTCTGGGTACTGTTCAGCATCTTCGTCGTCCGACAATCCAGAGACTTCTAGTAGAAGGAAGAGAAAAGCCGACAATCACAGTATTGTCCAAGTCTAAAGAGTAATCCGAGAATGGTCGTCGAAGCCACTCTCTGCCACATCGTCGGTCCTAAGGGAATGTTGTTGAAGAAGGCCTCGAGAGGATTTGGCCTGGAGCCGACAATTCGCCGAGATCTTCTGATCTCGGTCAAGCCTCGATTTCTCTAGAGCATTGCCTAGATATGAATTTGCCCGATGTATACCCAAGTTGTGGTGGGGCCGGTGGGATTTGAACCCACGACCTCTGGCCCCGATTTCTCGGGGTCGCCAGCGCCCCAGGGTCACCGTCCAAGATTGGACTCTGGTATCCTCTGGGCGGGGTCAATCCCCTTGACCAAGCTAGACGACGGCCCCTACGGTCGGAACCGAACCCGGCTGCTTTTCTGTGTTATGCTCGGCGCTTGTCAGACAGGGGTTCGTGGCTTGGATAGATGAGATTCATTGGGGCGCGGGAATGGTCATCTTCATGACCGTCTCTTCGACCGGATATCCTTCCTTACTCCAGCCCTCCATTCCGTCAAGCATCTCCTTGACCTTGAAGCCAAGAGCAGTAAGCTTCGCGGCCGCTTTGGTTGAGGCGTTGCAGAACACGCCGTCACAGTATGTCACATAGACCTTGTCTCGGGGCAGAGAAGCGGTCGTGAAAGAATCGATTGCTCTGTGAGGCATATTGATGGCCCCCGGAACGTGTCCTCGGGCGTAGGCGTCTGGAGTTCTCGCGTCGACCACTACTACTCCAGAGACTTTGTTTGTTGTGTCGTGGTAGACGTCCGACGGGTCGGTTTCGAACGATAGCTTAGATCGGAAGTGATTGTTGGCAATCGAGGGATCAGCAGGTGAGTTCTCTAAGACTCTAGAGGCTTCCTGGATGAGTGCGTCGTTCTTGCGTTTCGACATTACAGATCTGGACGAGTGTAGGATTAGTTTCTACTTATTTGTTGTCTGAACAGAGACTTGTTGTTGCGCAGGAAGGGCAATCGGGTGGGGACGGTGCATGCGGTAGGTTGCGAGCGATCCCAGCCCACTGATAACGAGGAGGGTCGCTATCGGGAAGACGGGGACAACGAGGAGCGTGGCCACGAGACGGTCAACAGGTATGACTAGGGGGGCGGTGTAGAATTGAGAGAAGTGGACGGCGACGCCCGGCAGACTCGCAGCCCTTGCCGATTGTTCCAAGCTTCTAGCGTAGAGAACACCGATGCCAAAAGTCACCATGCCCCCGAGAATGTTGACCGCGCCGCCCAGCCGAGTGTATCGAGCCAGCATTAGACCGCTTCCAATCAACACGACGAACGCGACGCCAAACTGGGCGAGCATCAAGTTGTCCGGCTGACTCGAAGCGAGATTGGCAGTGGCCGGCAGATTGTAACCGAACAGTGCCCAACCGATGGCGACAAGGCTGGAGAACACTCCGAGACCACCCGCTAGCAATGATCTGGGATGTGCAACTCGCGCCGGGTTTACCTTCGCCATTGTCCTGTCTGCGCCTAGGAAGCGGGTCTGTCGGATAAGTCTTCCACACTACCTCGTGAGGGATTCCAACATCTTGCCGAGGCTCATTCCCTGTCGTTTTGCTTCTTTCAACAAGACCTTCTGGACACCACTGGAATACTGGACAGCTTTCTTCGGCCGACCCACTACGCTGTCTGGCAGGTTCAGTCTCGCGGCAAGCCTTCTCAGAACATATTTTCGAATCACGTTTCCATCTGCCAAGTGGACTCGGAGAGATGCTGGTAGCTTCAAGACATATTCGACAAATGGGAGATATGCGAAGGGGGAACAAAGTTCTAGACCAGCTGCCACCGCGAGCTTGTCTCCCGGATCAAAGTCTTTAGCCGATGCAGCAACAACACTATCGAACATCGCTCTCCCAAGAATCGTTACATCGTCTCGCAAAGCCATTTCTTCGAACTTTCCATAGCCGCCGAAGAGCTCATCGCTAAGCTGGCCCGCGGCAAGATAGTTCAAGCCCATCTCGCGCGCCTTCTGGCAAGCGAAATAGATCGGCACTGATATCCCGACGATGACAGGATCCGTGGTCTCAATGATCTTGACGACCACGGGTAGTGAATTGAGGATCTCCGAGCTTGTTAACTCTCGAATTGTAACGCGAAGCCCGAAACTCTTCGCGGTTTTTTCCGCGTGCTCTAGCTCCGGTTGACCCTTCAACCCTACAGAGATTAGCTCCGGTTCTAGCCCGTTGTTCTTCGCTACCTTCGCGACGAGTGCGCTGTCCAGGCCTCCGGAGAACGCGATCCCGGATCCTCGCGGGACGATCCTTCCGACGGCCTCGGTAAAGAGGTCTTCCAGTGTTTGAGTGGCTGCTGCCTCGCTTGTCGGTTCTTCCTTCGGCTGCTTGAGCGAGTAATCACTCATCGTCTCGAATCCTCGTACGGAGGCCCGAATCACCTTGCCAGGAGGAACAGGCTTGGGTTCGAGGATGCCGATCGAGACTAGAGGAGATCTTAGGCTGGCGAAGGCCACAGCGTCGCTTCCTATCTGCCCGCAATAGAGAGGCTTCTGACCCATGATGTCTCTTCCCGCAGTCAGATGATCCTGGTTCGAGGTTAGGAAGGCAAATGCTCCAGGTGTCCGTATGAGACGACTAGGACCGGCAGGCTCGGGATTATGGGGTCCTTCATCGTTGCGGAAGAATACACCATCAAGCGCCAACGGTACTGCCAAATGACTGAACGGTTGGGTACCGGTGGAATCGCAAATTCCTATTGTGATTTTTTCTCCATTCGGGACGCTTTGTGAGAAGGATTGGGATTTGGATCCACGGATCCGCATCAATGAGAGGATGGCCTTCGCTTTCGATCCGAGATCATCGGCTTCCCGTCCTAGGAGCCCGCAGATACCCGTCATTGTTCTATTTTTTCCCTCGGAGTTGTTTAATATGATAGGCTAGTTGCTTCCTTGTTCGAGTCGGTAAGATTGCCTATTCTTCCAATTGACACAGGTCGTTATGGCAGTCCGGAGATGAGGAGAATCTTCGAGGAAGAAAACAAGCTCCAACGATGGTTGGATGTTGAAGCGGCGGTTGCAGAAGCACAGGCCTTCGTCGGCGACATTCCAAAAGGGGCTGCTGAGGAGATCGCAAGAAACGCCAACACGAAGATTGTGACATTGGATCACGTCAAAGGCCTCGAGAAAGAGATCCGTCATGATCTGATGTCCATGGTAGTAGCGCTCTCCGAAGCCTGTACAGGCGAGGGACGCAAGTACGTCCACTATGGGCTAACAAGCTACGATATTGAGGATACCGCAACAGCGCTCCAGTTCAAAGAAGCATTCTCATTCCTAGAGAAGAGACTCGACGCGCTCGAAGAGATCCTTGCCTCGCGAGTACGTAAGCACAGAGCCCTCTTGGTCGTCGGCCGGACTCACGGACGCCACGCGGGAGTTATCACTCTAGGCCTGAAGTTCGCAGTCTGGCTAGAAGAGGTTCGAAGATACCAGCAGAGACTGAAGCAGGTTAAGGAACGGGTTCTGGTTGGCAAGATTCTGGGAATTGTCGGAAACGGAGCTGGGCTTGGGAAAAATGCTCTGAAGGTCCAGGAAAGAGCGCTGGGCAAGTTGGGGCTCAAACCAGCCGGCCTCGTTACACAGGTTATTCAGCGGGATCTCCATGCCGAAACGGTGTGCTATCTCTCTCTCCTGGCGTCGAGTCTCGACAAGTTCGGCACGGAGGTTCGGAACTTGCAGAGAAGCGAGATCTCGGAGGTTATGGAGCCGTACGACCGGAGCAAACAGGTTGGAAGCTCGGCTCTGCCTTCGAAGAGGAATCCGGAGCTTAGCGAAAGGGTCTCCAGCATGGCGAAGCTGATGCGAGGCCTAGTCATACCTGCCCTAGAGAATATTCCTCTATGGCATGAACGGGACATTTCCAACTCTGCGAGTGAACGGTTCATCTTTCCGATGTCTTTCATTCTTGTCGACGAAATGCTCCGGCTTGTCACACGTATTCTCGAGGGCTTGGAGGTCTTGGCAGAGAACATGGAACGAAACTTGGAGCTATCACAAGGATCCCTGCTAGCCGAGAGAATAGTGAACCTTCTCGTGGAGACGGGAGTTCCAAGACAAGACGCTCACGAAAAAATAAGGAAAATATCGATCAAGGCCCTCGACAACAAGATTCCCTTCTCAAAGCTCCTGCTCGAAGACAAATTCGTCTCGAAGAGACTAAAACCCAAAGAGATCAAGGAAGCACTCGACTACCGTACTTATCTCGGCGTGACGCGCGAACTGATCAACTTAGCCTTGAAGGAATAAGATGGCTCTATTCGATCATAGAGTAAACTTTTATTTCGCCTCGAACTGCGAGGACAGCTGAAGGCCGCAGCATTTGAAGGAAGCCTATCTGACTATGGGAACGCTCCTTCTCTTCACAGGATGCATGGGCGCAATCGCTGCAACAACAGCCATGGGTGCTGGAGCGGCCATTACCAGTCAAGCGCTCCAACAACTTCTCTACGCCGAAGTCATATCGACCATCATTGCTCTCATCGGGGGCGCACTGGTAATGCGCAACCGTTAAGCGGCAGGTTCAGCTTCGAGCGAGAGAATCTCGTCTAACGGCTCCTTCGCATCAAGCCATTCTGCAATCTGACGATATTTTTCCGGGTCGTGATCATGGATGAACTGGATCATGGGAAGGTAAGCTTTCGTCGCTCTTCGACTTGATATGTGGGACTTGGACCCGATCAAGGCTCCAACTCCCTTCGTAAGTTCTCTTGTTCCCCGGCTGCGCGACATCGAGCTGATTCGTTGCGGGAACTTCATCGACACCCATCCTCCCGGGCTCGTCTCTTTTGCGACGGCAACACCCGCGGTCATTAGATCGAGAGCATACGATAACAGGTGCCACGACTGTGTCTTCCTGATCCGGGCAAAGTAGAGATCTGCTTCTGCAAGTGCAGACATGGCGTTGTCCAGCTCGGGGCGATTTGGAATCTGGCCTGGAGTATTTTCCAGAATCCATTGAAAGAGCATTTCATGGTCTAGATCTGACTTGTCCAGCGCACGTCGAGCCTGAGCAACAGTTCTGCTGTTGAAGATGATCCTTAGGACTTCGAATATGGACTCGCTTCGGTCCCGGTTAGACAACATAGCAGTATCTTCCAAGGTTAGATTTTTCTTGGGTCCGGTTAGAATCTGAAGGTCTGTTATCGCTGATCGCATGTCACCACGGTCCCGTTCCATGATAGACCTGAGCGCCTCCTCGTCAGCACTCACACTCTCCTTGGCGAGTATTCCCTTCATCAGCGGAATCCCTTCGCGTAGACCGAGTCTTCTCAGCTCGATGAACAGACATGCATCCCGTAGCGGTCTGATCTTTGGATCCCAAGGATCGTTTGCGGTCAGAACTATTGGAAACTGAGATTCTTTGATTACTCGGAGAATCGCAATGATCGCGCCCGAGTCCGTTCTGAGATTGATACCATCCACTTCATCCAGAAGGATCAGTCTTCCCTTGTTGAACAGCGAGGATTGTGTGGATGCGAGTCCCGCGATTCTTGAGAGGATATCGCCGCTTCTCTTGTCAGAGGCATTGATCTCCACAAGGTCCCAATCTCTCTCCCGAGCAACCGCCTCGGCGATTGTCGTCTTTCCTACTCCTGCTGGGCCGTAAAGAAGGACCGCGGCCTTGGACGGTTTGCCTTCGGACCATGAGTCAAGCCATTGACGGATCTTCTCCAGGGCAGGCTTATTGCCCGCTATCTCGCGAGTCGTCCGAGGTCTGTATCTAACGGTCCAGGGCTGTGACATGTTCCTCTCGAACATTTCTATGAACCGATGCCTCAGCAGCTAGATGGGCGAGGAGAGCGCTAAGCTGCACTTCTTCATCTCCACCTTGCACCAGCCTAAAGTCTGTGTCCCCGATGGCCTCGATCAAGCTGATCCTCGTCTTCTCTGGAATGGCGAGGCGGAAGACCTCTGAGTGAATCTGGCGGACGATATCAGACCCGGATAGACCATATTTGACGAGAAGGTTTCGAAGCTCATCCCGTGCTTTGAGAAAGTCGCCTTTCAAAGCATGGTTCAACATCTCGTGGACATCCGTCGGTCTCGCTCTTCCAACTACTTGGTAGACTGTTTCTTCTGAGATTCCCTTCGACATAGAGGAGGCTGCTTGAAGAATGTTGACGGCCTTCCGGAGGTCTCCTTCAGCCACTTCTACAATGGTCTTCAAACCGCCCTCAGTGGTTTTAACGTTCTCAGCTTTCGTGATTCGGTGGAGGTATTCGACGACTTTTTCCTCAGGTAGCGGTGTGAACCGGAATAGGGCGCATCTTGACTGAATTGGTTCTATTATTCTGCCCGAATAGTTGCAGCAGAGAATGAAACGGCAAGTATTGGTGTAATTCTCCATCGTTCGGCGAAGCGCGCTCTGCGCGTCCCCCGTCATGTTGTCAGCTTCATCCAAGACAAGGATCTTGAAAGGAACACTGGATAGCGACGCCATCATGGCGAAGTCCTTCACGGTAGTCCGCACAACATCTATTCCGCGTTCATCGCTTGCATTCAGTTCCTTGAACGCGTCTTGGAATCGCTCCCCGAACAGATCATGAGCGAGACATAACCCGGCTGTGGTCTTGCCCGTACCTGGTGGACCTGCGAACAAGCAGTGGGGCATTGTTCCTCTCTTGACGAAATCTTTGAGCCTGGAGACTATCTCTTCCTGATCCATGATATCGTCGAGACTCTTTGGCCTGTACTTCTCAGTCCAGAGAGCGGCTTCCAATCAGATTCAACCAAACACATTGATGTTCCTAGCCATATAGAACTGTTTCATCCACCTCTCTAAGCAAATATCGTGTGATCGATCCGGTTTTCTGTTTAGAATTGGTTTTATGGAGCCCGCTTTCGCCTTGGTGATTCCCGGGGGGCGAGTAAATTGGAGAAAGAACCGTCTATCGTAGAGATTGTCGACACAGAACTGGAAAACTCGCCTTCACGAATTACACTGCTCCGCGAGTTTCCAGAAACCCGGATTGGGGACAGAACCCTAGGCCCGTATCGGATGGGACAAGAGATCGAACTCTCACTCTGGATCGCCCAGCATTTGGTCCAGATGGGGTACGCTCGCTTCAAAGAAGAAGAACAGCTCACTCTGAACACGCTTTCAACTACCCATTATAGGCAGACGCTGCCCGCCTCAAACCAGATCCCGGAACTGCCAAGGTCATTCTATTTCCAACTTCGCAGGCTCATCAAAGACCTCAAGAACCTCGAAGTGAAAGACCGTACGAAGGCCCGGGAGCTAGACAAAGCACTTGCTCTGGGATGGGACATTGTCAACCTGCGAGTAAAGAAGATAGCCTCCCTAGGGGCTTCTGGAGGGCAAACTACCGAGGTCACCTCCAAACTTACCTTGGAGGAGAAGGCTCTCTTCGAGAAGGTGCGTCAGAATGTGGAGTCATGGAAGAAGGACATTCTCGGCAGTGAGACTACCAATTGACCTTGCTCGCTCCGACGGAAACCGCCCTTCCAGAGAACGTTTTCCAGGACTTCTTCCGCGCGTACCAAGCTGACCCGGTCGGGTCCAAGTATAGGAAACGCCTCGCAGAAGTGGCAGTCAACAATGGTCGGTCCCTCGTAATCGATTTCGACGACCTAATCGCGTTCGACCCAGTGCTTGCTAGAAATGTGGTGAACCACCCGGACGACTTCTTTGTTCACGCGGGTTCCGCGGCGACCTCTCAGATGCGTGTTGAGGATCCTGAGTACGCTGAACAAGTGGGTCGTATAATTGTGCGATTTCGTCGTCTTCCGGAAAAGAGGGCTCTCAGAAAGATTGGCGCTGAGGACCTCATGAAACTCGCGCTGGTCGAGGGCATCGTCGTCCGAACGGGCCAAGTACGACCTATGATCGTCAAAGCTGTCTTCCGCTGTCGAAAGTGTGGCGAACTCTCCCGTCAAGATCAAACAGGAGATTTGTTACGGGGGCCTGGCCCCATCTGTGCAAGCTGTAAGCAACAGAGCGGCTGGGACTTGATCGAAGACCAGTGTGTGTTCAAGAACACTCAGGAAGCTCGCGTCCAAGAACGCCCTGAGGATCTTCCCCCCGGCATGCTCCCGAGGTATCTAGATGTCAGACTAGACGACGACCTTGTCGACACTGCGCGTCCCGGCGACAGAGTGGCGTTGACTTCCGTAGTAAGAGCCGAGAAGCAGTACGCCGGCGAGAAAGGGAAGCTTAGAACCTTCAACCTGTATCTAGAAGCGAATTTTGTAGATGTTGTCGGGAAGGAGACTGAAATTGTTGAGATTACTCTTGAAGACGAGAAGAAGATCATCGAGGCCTCGAAACATCCTTTTGTCCATCGAAATCTTATCATGAGTCTTGCCCCATCAATCTATGGCTATGATGAGATCAAGGAGGGAATACTGTACCTTCTATTTGCGGGAGTCGCAAAACGGCTCCCTGACGGCGTCAACATTCGAGGCGATCTGAACTGCTTGATCGTGGGCGATCCTGGAACAGCGAAGAGCCAGTTGTTGCAATACGTTTCCAGAATTGCCCCCAGAGGCCTTTACACCTCGGGAAGAGGGACTACAGCTGCTGGACTCACTGCAGCGGTCTTGCGCGAGAAAACGGGCGGAATGGTGCTCGAAGCTGGTGCTTTGGTCCTAGCTGACAAAGGGGTCGCTTGCATCGATGAACTAGATAAGATGAGACCTGATGATAGAGTCGCGATCCATGAGGCTTTGGAACAGCAGACCGTCAGCGTTGCCAAAGGAGGAATTGTGGCCACCCTGAATGCTAGAGCGGCGGTGCTTGCTGCTGCGAACCCTTCCCTGGGAAGATATGAGCCCCACAGAAACATCAACGAAAACATCAATCTCCCCGTAACCATACTTTCGAGATTTGACTTGATATTTCTCGTTAAGGATCTTCCAGATCCTGATAGCGATTCTGAAATGTCGTCTCATATTCTACAATTACATAGAGCAAGACACGGTTCAGAAGAAGCGCCATTCCAGCCAGACTTTCTACGGAAATACATCAGCTATGCGAAGAGGATTATCCCAGTGCTGACCCCGGAGGCCGTCAAGGAGCTACAGGATTTTTACCTTAAAATGCGTGGGACAACAGGCCGAGAAGCGGCGGTAGCAATCACCCCGCGCCAATTAGAGGCCTTGGTCAGGTTATCCGAGGCAAGAGCCCGAGCATTCCTTCGCGATCAAGTGACGGTCGAGGACGCGAAGAGTGCAGTAAAAATCATGACCTATGCCTTACTAGACGTGGGGGTGGATGTCAAAACCGGAAAGATCGATATCGACACAATAATGACAGGCAGGCCCGCGACGGTGCGGGACACGTTGGGTCGAGTAATCGACATCGTGCGCGAGCTTGAACGGGAAACCGGAGATGTCGATGAGAAAATCCTGATTGCTGCAATAGTGGACAAGAATAAGGTCACCGACGGAGAGGCTCGACGGTTCGTCGGGCAGTTGATAAAAGAGGGCATGCTCTACTCACCCAAGGAAGGAAGACTAAAGCGAACCTCAAGCTAGAATCCAATCATCGGAGCTACCATAACAGGTGAAGATTAGCGACCTCCCCATCGACGGACAAGTAATCGACTTATTGGCAGAGCAAGGTCTCGACGAGCTCTACCCACCACAACAACACGCAATCGAAGCAGGAGTCCTAGATGGGAAGAACCTTGTTCTCGCCAGTCCTACCGCCAGCGGAAAGACCCTAGTCGCAGAACTCTGCATACTTCAACACGTCCTCGAACACCGAGGCAAGGCAATCTACTTGGCCCCACTACGCGCCCTGGCTAGCGAGAAATTCAAGGAATTCCAACGATACTCAGCAATCAAGAAACCCAACGGGGAACACGTCAGAGCTGGAATATCCACAGGAGACTACGACAGCTCAGACCCATGGCTAGGAAGATACGACATCATACTCTGCACTAACGAAAAGGCAGACTCTCTCTTGAGGCACAAGGCTCCCTGGATGAGCGAACTCACCCTCGTCGTTGCAGACGAGGTTCATCTTCTAACTGAACAAGAAAGGGGTCCAACCCTCGAAGTGGTTCTAACTCGACTCACAGAGATCAACCCGAACATCCAGGTCTTAGCTCTCAGTGCAACGGTGAGAAACGCGGAAGAGGTAGGATCCTGGTTAAAAGCCGGATCGGTGACAACCGACTGGCGCCCCGTCCCGCTAAGAGAAGGAATCTATCATGATAACCAAGTGCAGTTTCGCGATGGTGCGAGCCGAGCAATTCTAAGCGGAACCAAAACGCCAAGTCTTGACATTGCCCTCGACGTGTTGAGCACCGGCGGCCAAGCACTGATTTTCACTGAGACCCGTCGGTCAGCAGTCGAGATGGGACGGAAGGCCTCGGTGGCGGTGAAGAGCCGCCTGTCGAAGCTCGAAGACAGGGCGCTGAACACTATTGCTGAGCGAATACTCTCGACTGGCGAGAAGACACGGCTAAGCGAAGCCCTCGCGATGCAGGTTGCGGGAGGCGCTGGCTTTCATCATGCAGGTCTAACGGGAATTCATCGAGGAATAGTCGAAGACGCCTTTCGAGAAGGCAGAATCAAGGTCCTGGCCGCGACCCCGACGCTTTGCTTACCTGCAGGCGAGGAGATTTTTGGGAATCCAGCCCCTATTGCAATAGAGAAGCTTTCCAGGCGCGACAGAGTCTTGACTCACGGGAATGTATTCGAGCATGTCATAGCACCGACTTCGCGACAGAGTCTTGACTCACGGGAATGTATTCGAGCATGTCATAGCACCGACTT
>MNGO01000028.1 GCA_001918765.1 Crenarchaeota archaeon 13_1_40CM_3_52_10 | reverse complement strand
CATGATAGAACTCTTTATATAAACCCATATCGGATGCGATATATCTAATACGATAGAGGCGCAGAGAGATGCCAGCAGTCCAAGTCGAGAACCTTGTAAAGACTTACGGAGACGGCACCCAGGCTGTCAAGGGAATATCTTTCAATGTCGACGATGGGGAGTTTTTTGGATTTCTCGGACCAAACGGTGCGGGAAAGAGCACTACGATCAAGATTCTTACCACTCTCTTACGGAAGACCTCTGGTTCAGCGAATGTAGCTGGACTTGATATCGAGCATGACGCTCGGAAAGTTCGCAAGCTAATCGGCGTCCAGATGCAAGATACGGTGATTGACGAAGATCTGACTGGTCGTGAGAACTTGATGCTTCAAGGGCACTTGCAGCAGATGCGCAGTGAAGAGTTGAAGGAACGAGTAAACGAGCTGCTGAAGGTCGTCGACCTGGGGGACGCTGCTGACAAAAGGTCAGCCTACTACTCGGGTGGAATGAAAAAGAGACTAGACCTAGCCTCCACGCTTGTCCACAGACCAAGGATACTCTTTCTAGACGAGCCTACAACTGGCTTGGACCCGCAATCGCGGGCGCAAGTGTGGTCGTATCTTAAGGGATTGAATCAAACAGGAATGACGATATTCATCACTACACAATATTTGGAGGAAGTGGACCGGCTGTGCCGCCGACTCGCTATTCTCGACCACGGCGAGATTGTTGCACAGGGCTCCCCTTCTGAGCTGAAATCGGAGATCGGCGCGGACCGTATTACGCTGGGATTCGAGAACGGCAACCCCGGGACCGGGTCCCTCAAGGACAAGGCCAAACAAGTCCTCGGCAACCTAGGAGGAATCAGCGAAATCGTCGATTCTGACGAGGGGATTGTCATCTACGCGAAGAACGGAGGTTTCCTAGTCCCTGACATAGTACGCGCGTTTGACAACGCTGAGATCAAGCTCTCTTCAATCGGTGTGTCCAGTCCAACGCTCGATGACGTTTTTCTCAAACACACGGGAAGGAGAATCAGGCCCGAAGAGATCGATAAGTCAAGGGCTACTGGGGTGTTTGGCAGGAGAAGGAGGTAGCTGGAAAGATGACGCTCTTCTCAGATACATCTCACCTTTTTGTCCGGTCTCTGAAGAAGCTCTTTCGCAATCCCATACTCCTCTTCTTTTCACTCTTCCAACCCATCATCTTTCTCTTGCTTTTCACTCAATTGTTCAGCAAGTTCGCTGATCTTCCAGGGTTCCTGCAGCTAACAGGGGCAACTAGCTACC
Source organism: Crenarchaeota archaeon 13_1_40CM_3_52_10 (assembly GCA_001918765.1). Lineage (GTDB taxonomy): Archaea > Thermoproteota > Bathyarchaeia > 40CM-2-53-6 > 40CM-2-53-6 > 40CM-2-53-6. The sequence goes on along the minus strand of MNGO01000028.1, from coordinate 14,586 downwards.
TAGCTTTCGCCGCTTCCGGAATAGTGTTACAGAACGGTTTTTCCAGTGCCTTCCAGTCTGGCACGGCCATGGTGGACGACTTGAAGTCTGGCTTCCTAAACAAAATGCTAGCCACGCCCGTCAGCAGGCCCGCAATACTTCTAGGCAGAATATTCAGCGACGTGTTCAGAGTGATCGCTCAGTCATCAATTATCTTGGGCCTCGCTTTTGTGTTGGGAGCCTCTGCGGACACTGGAATTCCCGGATATTTACTGATGCTGGTCATAATTGCTTTCTTCGGGATTGCGTGGTCCGGAATATCCCTCGCCCTAGGGCTCAAGACGAAGAATAGTGAGGCCGTCTTCGGTATTGCGGCATTTCTAACCTTCCCATTGTTGTTCATGAGCACGGCACTCGTCCCTCCATCGTTTCTGCCAGGATGGATGGGACAGGTGTCTCAATTCAATCCCATCAGTATCACTGTCGACGGGCTCAGAACGATAATGCTTCCGGGGTTCAACATTGGAAAGGTTCTAACAGCATTCGGTGTTATCGGAGGGATCGGAATAGTGACCATGGGGGCCACTCTTTACTTGTTCCGGAAAGTAGTCAGCTAATACAATCACAATCCCTTGGTCACTATCAGTCTGCTCAGAGACTCCATCTTAGGTACTAAAGTCCGCTATTATCGGGTCGAGGAACTTGAGTATGTCCTCGGTCTCTAGTTCCACAAGCTTGTCAGGGTCTCCTCCGCCAGCGATGCTTTTCGAGTTTCTCTGGACGGTTGGGTCGAGTAGGATTCGGTTGATCTTGTTGAACGGTGGTACTCCGCCGATTGGATAGCCTGAGTGTTCGAGAACCTCATCCGGCTGGGCTAGGCGCACGTCTTTGACCTTGAGCAGCGTTTTGATTTTCTTGTAGCTCATCCTGTTTCTGGCTGGGAGTATTGCTAGGACGGGTTTCTTGTCTGAGCCTATGAGGACGATGGATTTGATGATCCTGTCTGCCGGGACTTTTCTCCCCGCTTCTTCGACTGTTCTGACTGGCTCGTCGAATTCTATGAAGCGATGCCAGATGCCTTTTGAGACCAGCGTGGTTCGGAGGGTCTCTGAATAGTTCGGCTTAATCTGGGTCAAGTCAAGTCTTCCAGTTGACCGAGCTCAGAGAGAAATTCTGTCGCTTCTCTCGGTGATCTCAACCTTACGACTGTGAGGTGCGAGTTCTCTGGTTTGCTGAAGAGAATGGGGTATTGTCTTCTTCGTCTTCGATAGGTTCGAATGGCCCATAAGAACACGGAGTCTCGGGTGAACAATCCTCGAATATGTTCTTGGTTGCCGTTCCATAATTGTTCGTGGGTGCGGATTCTCCTCAGGGTCCGCTTAGCTAGCCTGGCGATGATGGTTCTGAAGGGATAGTCCAGCCAGACGACCGTGTCAGCGCGGCTCCAGACAATGTCTCGGACCTGATGATAGTTGCCATCTACGACCCAGGAGTCTCCTTGCAATGATTGCTTGACGCGTTCTTGGAAGAGATCGTTGGGCGCTTCTACCCAGTTGGGTTCCCAGTGGAGAGCATCCAGCTCGATGTGTGGAGCATGGATAATATTGGATGTTTTGCGGGCGAATGTGGTCTTGCCGGAGCCGATGGTTCCGACGACCGAGAGTCGTTGGTACGAGAGGGGATGGCTTCTAGGAATCTGCTTAAATCCACTAGAACCCAAGTCGAAGGTGAGCACCCTTTCATTTCCACGGAAAAGAGGGATAGAACGTGTCATCAATTGAGGATCCTCTGCTAAAAGAGGTATTGGCCGCCTTCAAGGAGGACGCGGCCCGCATGGCTGACGACCTACTGAGAACGATCACGACGCAGGCTTTGATCGCCGCCTTCGCCCTCTTGCTCGCCATATCGTCATTGCTCAGGCTGCTCTTCTTTGTATATTTTCAGCCAGGGGGATTTGGGTTCCCGATGCGTCCAGCGCTGGACACGTCCGCGGTAGTGGAGACCGCTTTGACCGTCGTCTTGTTCCTACTTTCCGTGGTCTCCATCTACAGCCTATTAGGCCTGCGAAGAAGATATTCCAGACTGTTGGCCATGGCTGAGAAGCTCGGCCGATGAAAAGTGCCCCTCTCACCGGAAACAAGGAAAGAAGCAGAGAAGCGACTGACGGTTCTGAAGATGATAGAGGTGTTCGCCGACAAGTGTCCTAAGAGTACACTGCTCAACGGACCGTTCGGTGGAGACGACAAGGCGTTTGATCGACTGCTCGGACCCAGCGGCATCCTCACAAGAACATCATTGGTTCTAGCCAGTACCGATGGTAGGGTCACTCACTATTCTCGAACAGACGCGGGGAAGGTCTACCAGCAAGTCCTAGACATGCAACTGAACTTTCTGGACCCATACACGGGCGGAGAAGTCTGGAAGAAATGACTGGACACATGTTTAGAGCATAACAGGATGAAATTCATGGAGGGAATCCTGAGCAGTGAGATCTATGCCGACTGAACAAGAAGCGATCGCAAATCTCACGGAGGGCGAGGACAGGTGGCTCCAGCTGTGGAGCTTTCACCTCAACACATTTGGATCAGAAGGCCAGTATCATCGTCACGTTGGACGGGATTCTGCTGGCATTGACAGCCTCGTTCTTGGGCACTGCCTTGTCTCACCTGTTTCCACTGATCGCCAGCACACTTTTGGATCGAGCACAGTCCTCGTTCTCTTCTCGGCTGGGGCCTGGACCCGAGTCGCTTGGGTACCATTTTTCTCCTCAAAAATGATCGCTGAAGCCGGCAACATAGGAGGCGGCTACACGCACATCATAAAGTCCAGGCTCGTCAAATTGGCACGCTGTCCCGGATCCCCCGGGCAGAAAGAAAGGTGTTAGAGGACCCTGAATGTTCGGTGAATCTGTTGCTGAATGTTCTAGTAGTTTGCTAATAGTTTTTTCTGGAGTTTTCGTTCCGCTTTCTTGGACTTTATCGACTAGTTCGTAGGAGTATGCTGGTACTATTGGTCGAGTTTGAGTATCATGAGGAGACTGAAGCGGAGAAGCGGATCAACGCCTGGCGGCAGTCTGAGCGGAAGATTATGATTGACATTGTTCAGGATCTCATCCAGACGTCTCACAAGTACGCGAAGTCTCAGTACACTCCTGGTGCGCAGCGGGCTAGATGGACCAAGCTTGCGGGTCAGTTGATCTGGTATAAGGATCAGATTCTGAAGAATTTTACTCTGGAGGCTATGACTATTGAGCTTAACGCTCTGAAAAAGCAGGTGATAGAATCAGAAAAGCGGAGAGAGCGCGAGAGTCACACCCGGAATTATCCTATGATCGGTTTTCGCAAGCCAGAGGATAAGAAAGCCGGGGATGCGGAGAAGGCGGACGATGGGGAGAGTTCTGAGCCGGCTAAGGCTGACGACCCTGAGGATGCCAAGGAAATCGCCTAGAAAACGCCTGAGGGTCAGGGTTGATGATAAGAATCGGCTTGACGGTAAAGAGATGCTAACGGGGTCGTTGATCGATTCCTGTTAGGATCCAGCTAGCGATAGAGCATCTCGAAAAACAAGGTATGCGCGCCAGTCTCGCGACGCAAGAGCGGTCTCCGCGGACCCGTGTGAAAGTAAGGCTCACGCTCTCGTGCCGAGTGGTGAGAGGAAGAGCCGTTCTACGACACTGTGAAGGTAGTAGTTAGGACGAGGGGCGAAAGGTTGAGCTCCAGGATTCCTCCAACGGTCACGCTCGCGGTGATGCCGATGTTGAGCGTGTAGGAACCTGATACTCGGACACCCTGGTCAACGGACAAGTAGATGGTGTGCGTCCGCGTTCCTATTCCACCGTTAATGTTCGTGTCTCCCAAGTCGGTTGTCAACCCTGAAGGATTAGTGAGTTTTAGATCTATCTTGATGGTCGTGTTGCCACTAGAGTTCACATTTGTATCGCTTGTTCTGAACATTCCCTGGGTCCTGATCGAAAAATAGTACTCGTACGCTGTAATCAGTGACACGTTCGCGGTCGCCTGCGTTGCCGAAAGAGAACCTGTGGTCTCCTTGAAGACGACTTTGGAAACGGGAACCATCAGCCCTCCCGCCAACGCTGGAGGAATAACCAGAACAAGAGCAGCAATTACGATGACTACGAGTGCCAGAAGACCCTTCCTGCTCTTCTTCTTAGCTGCCGGAGCTGACATTTCTAAGAAGCGACTTCGCTAGGAGATGAGGATTTTAGACTTGTGCAGATACGAGAACGCGTCTACCAGCGCGTCCTCTTGATTCCCAGCAAGTACGCTCCATAATTCGTTCCGAGATGAATCGGCGGAGTCACCAAGATCACGATCAAGACCGACCACAAACTCAACGGAAAGACCAATTGTCCGAGGAGCAACCCGCCAAATACGAAGTCGAGTTGATCCACGATCGGCAGCGGACTGCCCGGTTTTATCCTGATTCGCCTTTTCAGAAACGCTCCCAGGAGATCCCCGAGAACCGTTCCCAACGCGATCGCAAAGCCGCCGAGCAAGAGGTGACTGTTGACAGGTGATTCAACAGCTCCTATCACGGAACCAGCTATGATCCCGGCAAATAATCCCCGAACCGTCTTATGCGGTCCCAGAATTCTCTGCCCGTCAAGAAAGTTCCTTCCGCGATCCAGCGGAGCACCGCCACCAAAGAGAAGAGGGGCAGCGTTCGCTACATATGATGGCCCGATGAACAATAGCGCGTCTAGAAATATTCCCAAACTGGATCGCCTAGACTTTGAACCGCTCCCTCAATCAGGCGCAGTTATGAACCAAACGCTACACATCCTCCAATCCAGTCTCGCCTATCCTGAACAATGCACGAGCACCCTTAACGTCCCTACCATCTATCTTCTCGAGAAGACAATCTCTCACATCATGTCTCGGAGTCGGACGCAGCTTCAAGATCAAATACGACCAGTGCCTCAGCGTCCTCGTGGCGACAGGCGCGATAAGCCAGCTCCCACGACTCGGCTGGCTGTGAACCTGTCCAGTCAACAAGATAGTGAGCTCAAATCTTGAGGCGAGATCGGAGAGAGAGGCCAGTTGCCTGTTCAGCTCGCGATTCCGGATGAAGGCCGCGCCAGGCTTCTCGATATCAGCACGGTAGAGACCTGTCACCGAATCAACGATCAATAAAGCCGGAGTCTTAGACAACATCCCCTCCAAGCTCTCCGTTATCCGGCTCTGTTCCCCAAAATCTTCAGGCTGAAACACCACAATGTTCTCAGCAAGCTCCCCGCCACGATCCAGAGATTCGAGTCTCTGAACCGAAAAGGAGAGATCAGCGTCAACAAAGAAAACCTTGAAGCCCCTCGCCGAGGCCTCCAGCGCAGATTGCATCGCCAAGACCGTCTTCCCCGTCGACGCCTCCCCATAGACCAAGTTGATCCGTCTAAGAGCAAAACCCCCCTTCAGCAACCGGTCAAGCCCACTCGTCCCGGTGCTCAGCCTCTCCATAACAAATAGCCAACTAGTCTGGAGACCCGACAATCGCCTAGATTGAATAACTCTGCCTAGGAGGAAGACACTTCCCCGAACTCAAGCTCCGGAAAGAGAAGACCCTTCTCATTGACGGTCCCGCATCCATCGTTCTTCAAGAAGGAACAGCCACCTCGCTCAGCGCCCCTTTCCAGACGGGCTACTCACTAGCGGTCGCAAAACATCGAAGGATCCCTATAGAGACAGATTCAGAGGCGGTGTTTCAGGTCAGAATAGGAGAGCATGGCATTTGCAGACAAGTCAACGGTTCAACCATTCCCCACAGTTGGCGAGACGCAGCGGACGCTCTCAAACGATCACGAGGATTGGCGGTTATTCTGGGCGATGTCGACTCCGGAAAATCCACGCTATGCACCTACCTCGCCAACACTTGCCTAGACCATAGATTTCAGAGCAGTATCATAGATGGCGATGTCGGACAAGCAGACATCGGCCCACCAACGACCACAAGTTCTTCAACTGTTTCCAAACACGTCATCAACCTCCAAGAGCTAAGACCTGAAAGATCCTTTTTCATCGGCGACACCAGTCCCTCTTCAGTGCCGGACAAGCTCGTACGATCAATCAGTGATCTGAAAGACAGGATCTCAACCGGAAGCGAAATCACGATCTTGAACACTGATGGCTGGGTGAGAGAAGACGAAGCGGTCGAGCACAAGCTCCAGCTCCTGGAGAGCCTACGACCGGAGCTTGTCCTTGCTCTAAGCCTCGATCACGAACTCGATCATATTCTCGAATTGCAAAAACATCCGATCCTGCGGCTCGAAGCCTCAAGCTTTGCCCGGAGAAGAACAAGAGAAGAAAGGAAGAAAGCCAGGGAAGAAGGATACAGACGATTTCTCGGGAATCCGAAACATCTTGATTTGAGACTCAACACGATCAAGCTCAAAATGTTCAACGCCCCCAAACAGGAACGACTCGACCAAGCCACATCACATAGAGGAACGATAACAGGACTACTCGACGAGAAGGGAGAACTCCTGTCGATAGGACGGATTGAGCGAATCGGGAACGGCATCGTTCGTATCGTTACAAGCGCTGAGCAAACGCCAACAACCCTTGAGCTAGGAGCAGTTATTCTCTCATCAAGATTCGAGGAGATAGGATACGAGCCCTAGATCGAGTAAGCGTCAGGGATCGAGTAGACGTAGATCGTGTGCTCGTTATAGTTCTCCTTTCTCGAAGGTTTCCAGCCATTGATCATAAAGTCATGGCTTACAATCCTCGAGCCAGGTCGAGCCTCCGATCTCAGTTTAGGCTTCAACCGCTCGTTAGCATACGTGGTAAGATACAGGGTAATCAGAGTTGCGTCCTTCAGATCTGCCTGAAACAGGTCCTTGTTGAAAATGTGCACCTTTTCCATTAGCTTCATTTTCTCAACCTCCCCGGACGCCTGTTTGAACAAGTCTTCTCTTATCTCGTAACCTACGGCGGATTTGATTCCGAAATCCTTGACTGCTGTGGTCAAGATGCGACCGTCGCCACAGCCTAGATCGAAGAGAATGTCGTCCTTGCTTGCTCTTGCAACTTCCAGCATTTTCTTGACAACATCGTGCGGAGATGATACGAATGGTGCACAGCTCATGAAACTGACTCTCTGGTTTGAAGTGAGGTCCAGGCGCGATTCAAGCTATTTTAACTCTCCCTCCCGCAAACTGTTATCATCAATCTCATCGACGAATTGTAGACCTCCTTCTCACTACCGTGCTAGACTTTCGAAGGATTCCGCTACAACCAGCGTTTCAGATACAGAACACTCATTACGTTTGATAGCGGTCAAGTATGGAGAGATGAGTTAGGCGTGCAGCGAAGGAAAGAAAGGCTCACGATCAAGTCTCCGGGAGACGATGATCAGACTCGCCAACGGCACGACCCGCAAGAGCTCAAAATATACATCAAACAATTATCGAAGGCTCTGAAATTCCTGCCGCTCGGAAGCCGAGCCTACTATGCCGTAACCGGAGAACTTCTCAGAGCAAACACCCAGCTGAAGGCCCTGGTTCCAACAGGATCCGCGATGAAGGGCGAGCACTAGCCTAATCTTCTTCTTTGACGAAACGATCGAAGACGCGAGGCTCGAATCCGCACCTGGGAGAGCTTTACGAAATAACTATAAGCCACAGCGCCCGCGAGACCCCGAAAGCGTTCTTTCATGTCTTCTCAAACGCTCGGCGATACTAGGATACACGAGCTAGCACAGGTCCAACTGAGAGAACCTGTCCTGATCCAAGGTCTTCCCGGACTTGGTTACGTAGGAAAGGTTGCAGTCGATTATTTCATCGAGAAACTAAAGCCTAAGAAAATGGGCGAGCTATACTCCAGCTACCTACTCTTTCCCGACGGCAACCTCGGCATCAACATCTCGGAAGACGGAACATACTCTCTTCCAAGATACGAATTTTATGGTTATGGCGAGCTAGAACCGAACGTCATCCTCCTAACCGGAGACGCACAGCCAAGCGTAACTGGCCAGTACGAGGTCGCAAGCATCGTCCTCGACTTTGCCCAACGATTCCGATGTAAGGCCGTCTATACAATGGGCGGATACGGAACACGCTCCGGCAACGATGTGGGAGCCGTCTATGCTGTCGTCGGAGAAGCCGCGCTCGGAGAACGTTTGAGAAGAATGGGTGCGAAGCTTGCAAAAGGGGGCGCCGTCACGGGAGCTGCAGGAGTAATACTTGGCATCGCCAGACAACGCGGCATGCAATGCGCAGGCCTACTAGGCGCAACCACAGGAGCCTACCCGGACTTGGAAGCGGCGAGAGCCGTAATTCAGATGTTGACTGGACTGGTCAGTATTCCAGTAGATCTGAAAGAGCTGGATTCGGAGATTGAGGACATGCGCAAGAAGATGGAACGTTTCAGACATGCGGAAGTTGAAGAGTCCAAAGAAGGCGAAGAAAAACCCGAAGAAGGCAAGGACCGCTACATTACCTAACCGAGACGACGCCTCCCTTCCCGGTCTCCGGATCAGTCTCGAGGGACCCTCGGGGTTTCTCTCCATTTTATAGCATGAGAGCACAAGGAGTCAGTTGAAGGAGATTTGCTCGAAGCAAGTCTGGAAAGGGATGGCGCCATCCACAAGGTAAGCCTTCTTCCCGTAGAAAATGCGGTTTTGGCCTTCTTTTACGATGATACATTCAAGGTCGGCACTCTAGCCGTATCGACTCCAGGGCTGCGCGAGGGAGGACCAGGGACCTCATCTGTTCTTCTCGGTGGGAAATATTTGCTCGCAGCTCGAGCTCTGGCGGAGCGGGTTGCTGCAACCTACAACAAGATGAGCATAGTATCGATAAACACGAAGCTTTCCGAAGGTGAGGCGCTCCGCCTCTACGCGAGCCTCCTTGACAAGGCTAAGTCTGGCACAACTGCCAGCCCAGCTTCCTCTAAAGGTTGAAGAGGAAACCCACCGCGATTGTGATCACCGTGGCAGTGAAGGTAATCGCTGCCACAGCGTCATCCAATCTCTCAACGCTCATCGAATCGTCATCCTACGAACAATTATTGAAATGATGTTTTCGACGGTCGTCGAGTATGTTCGCTTATTTTTCGACATCTCACTCACTGAGAAAAACAGAGGAGTGCGCGGCGTTATCCCCTATGTAACAATGCGACCTCTTCGTTCTCCTCCGCGACTCTTTAATAGGAAAGAAGCGATCTTGGCGTGTTGTTGGTCGCGTGCGGTCTCGCTTAGAGTCTTGGCTCTAGAATCGATGGAAAGCTAGCGCCAATCGTTCAGCTTGTTTGAGGCGCCGTTGAGTCCATTGATCCACTCGGGCACTATAACTGCTCTAATTAGCTCTTGGATGGTTATTCCTCTTCGCTTCGCGATCTTTTCCAGCTCGCGATAAATCAGATCATCAAGTGTTTGCATGAACTTAGGCAGTCTAGACACCACGATTTCTCGGGATATCATTGTCAGTTCAGGGGTTGAAATAAAGTGCTGATGTAACTTCTAGAATTCCAAGGAAGTGACAGGGTTGAGGCGTTGGAGAAATCGAATCAGTACGGTCCTTCTCTAGGTCTGAACCTCTCCGAGGATCTGACGCGCCGCAGATTCGACTCTAGAACGGTACGACTCATTGGTGTATACTCTCACGAGGTTCATGAACCCCTGAAGGGCCTGAGCGATCCTGGAAACCTCCGATAGAGGGACTCTCTCCTTTTTGTCACCAGGAGAACGATCGAAAACTTGTATGTCCGTGGAAGGCAGGGCCGTGGCATCGTGGTACGGAACTGATGGTTGTGTAGGTACGTCGATGTTTACGTCTTCCGATGCAACCTTCGCCTTTCTAGCAATCTGTTTTTCGATGTCCGCGCGAACATGTTCGTCTGAAATAACGTTGGACGCCAACTCGTCACCGGAAAAAAGGATGCGTTCATAAGCGCATTTTAGTAGCCTTCTACCCTCCAAGTCCTGCATTATCTTCCTGGACTTCTTACACTCCTTCAGCTGTGTCCACACTTTGTAGTCATCAAGTTTGAGATAATCCTCGGTTCGAGCAAAATCCAACAACTGGAGATCACCTCTTGCAGCCTCCAATGCTCTAACCAGCATTATCTGAACTGCCCTAGACGCTCTGTGAAAGTAAATTGTTCGAAATGATTCAAACCGTGCAAGGAGGAAACTCTCAAGCGTTGCCACCGCTGACCGGTCAACTGAAAGACTGTTGTCAATAATATCCATCGCGTAGAGGAGGCGATGAACGTCGAATGAGCCGTATCCTGCTCCTGTGTGAAAGGAGTCTCTAACGAGATAATCCATCTTGTCGACGTCTACGCTACTGCTGATTATCTGGTCCAAGTATGGACGCTTTCTATTCGCCAATTTTCCAATTGCCAATTGACCCAGAGTACGGGCGTCGAGGCCTGCGGCCTCGAGCCTTTCCGCTATTTCCGTGTCCTTCACTAGCCATGGAACAAAGTCTTCGTGGCTCTTGCCCAGGTATTTTGCCAAGAGTGGTTCAAACACGTGTGAAAAGGGGCCGTGACCAATGTCATGAATCAACGCAGCCAAGCGCAACTGTTCTCGTTGACTTCGAGGAAGACCAATCGGAAGCGCTTCACCAAGAGTACCGGCGAGATGCATAGTGCCAATTACATGCTCGAACCTAGTGTGATTTGCGGCGGGATAGACGAATTCTGAGCCAGCCAGTTGGCGGATGCGCTTGAGCCTTTGAACAGGCTCGGTATCGATAACTGATCTTTCAGTCTGGCTGATTCTGACATAGCCATGAATCGGGTCTTTGATGAAACCGCCAGACTTTTCCGCCAACATCCTCTACCTTGGCAAAGCGACACTATGTAGTTAACTTCTCATTGAACTATTGAAAAGCCTCTTTTTATCCAGGTAAGTGCGTCTTTTCTGAAATAGCGGACGTGTCTTGAATGGTTCAGGATAAGATCCTCTGCTTCATATGTTCGGTGAAAGGTATCGAGACGACATTCGCAACCTATTACGAATTGCAAGACCATCTCTACAAGGGTCATGATATGACCAAAGATCCGGCAATGGAAATTTTCACCAAACAAAAGTCGTTGGCGTCAAAGGCGGCTCCCACAAAGTGATCGCGTTCATGCCTAGGTCCTCAACCTCTTTCAAAACATGATTGTATTTGACTATGCTAATCTTCCCTAGAAGCCTAGGGAGCTTAATTGAAATGCGTGAGACTGTTTGCCTTGTTGAACCGGGGAGTATTTACACGATAAGAACTAGGTAGGGCACGTATGACGAGGTCAGGGCTGATAGCTTGTCAGAACCGATCGAAACGGGCTGTAGCGAAGATGTCGCGCATCTAGATTGTCATCTGGATGAAGGCGAGGATGAGCAGGCCGACAACCGAGGTTAAGAGCGCTCGTTGCGTATTGAACCCCATCGCGCTCTTTAGGGCGACGAACTCTTCCGAGACGATCCATGCCGAGGCGACGACAGCCGCTGTAACTATGAGAGGTGAAAAGGGTATTGCGATAAAGATGAAGAGGATGCCTGGTGCTGTAGAGAAGAATAGTGGCCTAGCAAGTTGCCAGTAGCTTGTCTTTCCTTGGAACAGTTTTGTTCCGACTAGGAAGACGGTTGCTGACCATACGAATATTGCGAAGTCTGTTATGATCATGTTGGCTAACGTTTGTGAGATGATAAAGTCCGGTGACAAAGTAGATTTTTGAAGCCCATTGAATATGCTAAATCCGAGTCCGTAAGATAGGCCTACTAAGAGGAGGACTGCGACTGCCTGCCCAGTTGCGTTCTTGTCCTCTTTGAGTTCTCGGAACGTCTCCCTGTCGAACCTTGCGATGCGATAGATTCGCGATCCGAGTTGACGGATCTTGCGTCCCGTGATGGGAGGTTCTGGTCCCTGCAACATATTGCCTGGTCAGCTCTCGGGCTGTTATGGGCCCCAGCTTTATCAACTAATAGTAGGAAAATGCCATCTGTCTCGGTGGCTGATTGCTGTCTCGGCTCGCGTCTGATCTGAAAGAAAAGCTCGTGGAGAAACCGGGTTTCAAAGTTGTTGCGATGCCGGACTTCTTTCTGGACTACGTTCTGGCTTTTCCGGGCAAGCTTGACCAGATGGCTGGGGCAATGATTGAAGTGGCGGAACGAGGAGGCGGTAACCTCCTTGGCTGGAAGCACCTGTTGGGCAGAGGAGGGAACGCGTCCAACGTTTCAGCCCAGCTCTCGAGACTTGGGGTAAACGTTGTTCCTGTGATCGAGACTGACGACTTTGGGAGGATGGCTCTAGCTCAATTTTTGAAGAACGTGGATCTGTCTCATGTCACAATTACGGGATCGCTCTCTAGGACTCTCGCGCTCGAGGCTGAACACACCGGAAGGCGGGTCAACATCATGGCAAGCGATCCGGGGTCTCTCTCAAGTTTCGGCCCTGAGAAGCTGGCCGAGAGGGATAAGGAGCTCATACGTGAGGCCGATTTTGTCTGTGTTTTCAACTGGAACCAGAACCTAAAGGGAACCGAACTTGCTGAGGAAGTGTTTCAGACTGCTAAGAATGAGGGAAGAGGAGTGACTTTTTTCGACCCTGGAGATCCTACGTCGAGAGCAGGAGAGATTCCGAGGCTCAACGATCAGGTTCTCTCCAATGGGCTTGTTGACGTTCTCAGTGTCAACGAGAACGAGCTCACCCAGCTAGCCTCCGCGGTTAGCGAGGCAGGGAGCGGATTTGAAGGAGAGGAGGAAAATCCACTATTTCAGGCCGCCGGCGTCTTCAGCATGCTTGGAAGTAGGGTCGATCTTCACACTCCGGGCTTCTCAGCTACTTTCGTCGATGGCCAGAGAGAACGAGTCCTCTGTGCCAGCACGACTCCGTTGAAGGTCACCGGGGCGGGAGATGCGTGGAATGCAGGTGACATTTTTGCGCAAGGCATCGGGCTCGGCCACAAGGAACGGCTGGTCTTCGCGAACGCTACTGCGGCTGCCTACATGAGGAGGCCTGATCTTGATCCCTGTTCCTTGGCTGAGATTCTTGACCAGGTGGTAGAGATAGAGAAGCTCAACACTCGCTAGCTATTCCAGATTTATGTTGGCTCATTAGGATTGACCGGCGATCTCTTGCTGTCGGTTCACCACTCTTAAATCGGGTATTGATAGGTCAGACACGAAAGCTGGACAGACTGTGAGCCGAGAAAGTTCTAGAGAAAAAACACGGGCTATATGCTGCGGGGAACGGAGGTCTCTGTAGTTGCGTAATGTTGCTCAGGGGGTTTACCGGGTTCCAGCGCGAGCTGCAAACGCATACCTTGTCGAGGCTCCTAAGGGGCTCGTGCTGGTAGACAGCGGGCTGCCTGGTAGTGAGAAAAGGATTCTCAAGGCTATCGCCTCCCTCGGAAAGAAACCTTCAGACTTGAAGCTTGTACTGTTGACGCACCGGCACTTGGACCATATTGGGAGTGCGGCTGCGTTGAAGAAGCAGACCGGGGCGAAGCTGGCTTCTCATCCGTTCGAGAAGCCGTATGCAGCTGGGACGCTGGTGATATCGGCTCCGAGCGCTTGGAGTCTTTATGGAAGAATGGTGAGAAAGCTGACGACGCTTGAATATTGGTCGCTCAAGTTGTTCCGGATTATCAAGTTCCAGACCGCGCACGTGGATCTCGCTGCTGACGAAGAGTCGGTCTTGGATGGAGTGGGATTGGACGGGTCTGTGATCTGGACGCCGGGACACACCAAAGGATCGGTTTCCCTCTTTCTTAACCAGCCTAGTGTGGCTATTGTCGGTGATCTCTTGCGGGCTCGTCGGGGCCGGCTTGTGGAACCGTTGCTGATGGAAAGTATTCCTCAGACCGAGGCCAGTGTGAAGCGTGTGTTGGATTTAGGTCCGGAGATTATCTGTCCAGGGCACGGGAAGCCACTACCAGCGTCGAGAGTAAAGATCGAGAAGAGGATGGCGAAGCCTGTGGTTGTTGTGAAGAAAAGGGAAGAGGAGGATTTGGAGGAGTTAACGTCTGGCCTTTTCTAGTCTCTTTTCCACATCGTCCCAGTTGACGACGTTCCACCAGGCGTCGACGTAGGCTGCGCGGTCGTTCTTGTATTGTAGGTAGTAGGCGTGTTCCCATACGTCGAGAACGAGCAGTGGGACTACTCCCTGGACGGTTAGGTCGTTATGTTTCTCGGCTTGGAGCGTGATCAATTGTTGGGTCCATGGTTCGTAGGCTAGGACGGCCCAGCCGCTTCCTTCGACTTGTTTGGCGGCTGTGCCGAACTGTTCTTTGAACGAGTCGAACTTGCCAAAGTCGGTGTTGATCTGGTCGGCTATCTTTCCACCTGGTTTTCCTCCACCGTTCGGTTTCATGTTGGGCCAGAAGGTGCTGTGCATCGTGTGACCTGAACCGTGGAAGGCGAGGTCGCGTTCGATTGCTTTGACGTCGACGCCGGCGAAGCCGGTCTCGCGGGCTTTCTGGAGCTTGTCAAGGGCGGCGTTTGCGCCGTTCACATAGGCGAGATGGTGCTTGTCGTGGTGTAACCGCATAATCTCTTCGCTTATAGTCGGGACGAGCGCGTTGTACGCGTACGGAAGATCAGGTAGCTTGTATCTGTGATGAGGCATGACGATTCCGCTGCTACGCTATTGATAAAAAA
>MNGO01000003.1 GCA_001918765.1 Crenarchaeota archaeon 13_1_40CM_3_52_10 | reverse complement strand
TCGTCGCCGCCCAGAACCATTGTGAAAGCTTTCTTCTTGTTTGACCATCCGTTCGACAGAATCTCGGTCTTGATCTTCTTCTTGACAGGATCCCACCTGTGCCAGTCGTCGTCGTATCCCAGCTCTCGTGCTATCTTGATCGCTCGGTCGAGAGCAACATAGCACCACATCTTCGACTCGACGAACGGTCTCGCTTGACGCATCTCCCATATTCCACTGTCAGACTTCTCCCATTCCGCTGCTGCCTGGTCCGCCGAATACTTCACAAGATTTTCGTACACTTGCTTAGTGGTCCACCCCAAAGCCCGGTGAAGATAATACATCGAATCAGCGAGGATTCCGTAAATGTCCAACTGAATCTGTCTATAGGCAGCGTTTCCTATTCGCACGGGGCTGGAACGTCGATACCCTTCGAGATGGTCCAAAGTAAGTTCAGGGATCTCCCTCTCGCCACCAATGCCCATCATTATCTGCAACTTCTCCTTGGAGTGACGTCGGACATTGATCATCCATCTAGTGTAGTCCAGGGCTTCCCTTGTGGCTCCAGCCTCGCTCAATGCCCAGACTGAGAGAGCGTTGTCTCTGATCCAAGAATATCGATAGTCCCAATTTCTCAACGCTCCAATGCTTTCAGGCAGTGAGGTTGTGACAGCCGCTACCATCGCCCCTGTAGGCGCGTACTGTAGCAGTTTCAAGACGAGACAAGATCTTACGACTTGCGCTCGATATGGTCCCTGATACTTTACGTGGCTAACCCATCGCTTCCAGTACGACAATGTCTTTGATAGCTTCCTGCTAGTTTCGTATTTCCCCGCAGGCGTGGGTGAGCTGTTTCCCCACTTGAGGACGAAGACGAGTCTCTGACCTTTGGACAGGCGGAAATCGTTGACCAACAGGTCCTTGTCTGAAACGAGGAGTTTTAGGGACGAAGCGAGACTAAGATGATGCCTTTGATTCTTTGCAACACATCCCTCCCTGGTCTCGAGTATGATCGTTTTTCCCCGGGCATAGTTGAAACGCGGTTGGAAAGTGATTCTGAGTCCAGGATTACCGTCTTGACAATCTACGACCCTGTGGATTTCCTGAAATCCTTTCAGTTCTCCCTTTTCCATGAAACAAGGCATGAAGTCGGTAAGCTTGATCCGTCCCTCTTTGGAATCGAACGTAGTCGCTAGAATGTTGGTTTCGCCCTCGTAGCTCTGCTTCGTCGTGAAGTTTCCTGTGGGCGATAGCTGGAATCTCCCTCCCTTTTGCGAGTCGAGCAGAGCGGCGAACACGCTTGGCGAGTCGAACCTTGGAGCGCAATACCAGTCGATGGAACCGTCAAGGCCAACGAGCGCTGCGGAGTGCATATCTCCGATTACTCCGTAATCGCTGATGGGCTTGTAACCCCCAGCGGAATCCCGCCTGTCAGACAAGAATCCTAGCCCTACTCCGACACGTTACGTTTCCGGCATCAATGCTGTCTCAAAAGCGCTTCGATACCACTCGCGTAGAATTTTTGAGCTCAGACGAAGGCGGATATGATTCCTACTCGAACCCCTCTCAAGAAGTACTTTGAGAAGGCGAAATCCTAGACGCTCTCGCCCTGCAGTCGGAAGGATTGAGAAGAGTTATGATCGCATTCATAACAATGAAGTGCGATGATATCCCCTGAGTTAAGGCAAAAATTCGAAACGCTCCGTCAGAACATCGTTGCGTCAGGTACTGCGAACACGTTAGCGACAAACAAGGCCGAAGTGAAACTCATCAAAGACCAACGTTCAGAGGCAATGGTCCGAGGCTTCACGGTAATCCGGCACGAGCCGGAGAGTATCGGAGGAACCGGCCAGGGCCCGACCCCAACGGATTATTTCATCGCATCCGTGGGCTTTTGCGAGAACGTCATTTTCGTCAGAAATGCAAGTCTCGCGGGACTGTCCTTAGATTCGCTGGAGACAACTGTGACCGGATCCTGGGACAGAAGAGGACTCTTCGAGATCGATAACATCGTCCCATACTTCAAGAGCGTCACCGTTGAGACAAAAATCTCAACAAGGGACCCTGTTGAGCGAGTGGTTCAGGTGGCGAGATAGACTCGTAGAAGATGCCCAATACACGCAACGCTGGCCCGAGCCACTGAGATTGCCTTCAAGCTTGTCGTGAACGGCGAGAGCGTCCCGATCAAGGCCTCTCGGTCGGATCTATGTTAGGCGATTCTAAGGGCTAGGACTTTGTTATCTCGTTGGCCAGTCGATCGTGAATCTTCAATCTCTCAAGAGTTGAATCTGCACCTGCTAGTTTGTGTTCGCTGAAGAGTTTCTCGACTTCTCGAACTCGGCCCACGCCTATGATCGAGATATACAAGCGCATGTAGGCTGAGAGCGTTGCGGTTCCTTCGTACATCTTGTCAAGCTTCTCAATATTGTCTCTGAACCACTCCCAGGTCACACCATGTGCATCCGGGTTCGCGGTGGCGAACTGGAGCAACCTGCGGCCGATATCTTGTCGTTTCACGTTGCCCGCTATCGCAAAGTCGAGAACCCTTCTTACCAACTCGGGCCGTTTGAAACTGGCCAGTCCTTCCAAATACCTGAGCCGTTCCTCGTCAGTGGCGCTGCTCTTGAACAGCTCGATAAGTCCGTCGTAGTCGTTTGATGCTCTTGCATACCCCACGATCACCGAACGTTTGATGTCGGGCTTCATGGTGCCCAAGTCCTTGAACCTGGAGCCCGACTCACGTGCGAATGCATCATCCAAAATTGCAAGCCTTACAGCAACCGTTCCCTTGAGCGACGAGCTGTTCTCGTCTGTTCTTTCCGCAAGAATCTTCAACTGTGACCTGTGGTATCTTCGGGAGAGATCGGCGATTTTCTTCGGGGCGAGTAGGAATAGGGTTGTGAGACGCTCTGACACTTCAAAGGCAGGCAGATACTCTTCTTCATCCAAGAATCGATCAAGGTGTCTCTGATACTCTTTCCAACTCATCCTACCCGAGTTAAGGAACGCCCAAGCGTCATTCGCGAGGCCAAACCGGTCGAGCCCCGACAGCTTACTAGCCCAAACGAGTGCTTGCAATTCATCGCCTCGGTAATCGACCCGGTAGAACCCTGTTCGTTCAGCATTGAGTTTCAAAGATTTCGGAGAGGAAACGTGAACTTCAGCCCGCTCCTCGTCGAGCAATAGCTGCTGTGTCTTACCGTCTGCAACTATTGTAACCGGAATAGGCCATGTCTGTTCCTCCGTTGCCCCTGAGAGCAGGAATCTCTCCTGCTCCAACACTAGCTTACCCTGTGATAGTGAGGCGTTGACAACGGGGTATCCCACCTTGCTGATCCAACCCTCCATAACGCTGCTAACATCCATACCTGACGCTTCCTGAAGATGACTCCACAGATCGCGACCGGAGGCGTTGGAATAACGGAACTGTTGAAGATATTTGCTAACTCCCTTCCGGAACTTGTCGGTACCAATGTACGACTCGATCATCCGAAGAATGCTTGCCCCTTTGCCGTAGCTAATCTCGTCGAATAGCTCTTCGATCTCTTCAGGAGAATGGACTTTGGCCTCGACCGGATGCGTGCTGTTCAATGAATCCCTTGCCATCGCTTCTCCCGTACTGTTCCTGCTGTTCCCGACGAAATCTTGCCAGATCTTCCATTGCGGAAAAGCCCAGTTGACTACTTTGTAAGCCATAAAGGTGGCGAAGCTCTCGTTGAGCCAGAGGTCGTCCCACCACTTCATCGTCACTAGGTCCCCGAACCACATGTGAGCAATCTCGTGCGCGATCACCTCGGCGATGCTCTTTCTTGTCGAAGTGCTCGTGTCCTTGTCAGCATGCAACAGGATCTCTCGAAAAGTTATCGCTCCCCAGTTCTCCATCGCCCCATAGGCGAACTCGGGAACAGCGATCAAGTGGAGCTTGGGCAAATCGTAGGGAATTCCGAAGTATTTTTCGTAGAATTCTAAGGATTTCTGTGCCGCCTCGAAGGCGAAACCGGTCTTGATCTTGCCGTCGGGCCTTGCGACAGAGGCGGCGTACAACTCTGTCTTGTTGTAGCGGTTCCTGTCCTCTTCGAACTTTCCGATTCCAACATAGAGAAGATAAGTGGACATCTTCGGGGTTTTCTGGAAGATCACAGTCTTCTTGCTTCCCTCCGTCTTCCCGGATTCGAGGGGCATGTTCGAGATTACTGAGAGATCACTTCGGGTCCGCACTGTGAGTTTGAAATCAGCCTTGTAGGCTGGGTGATCAACGCACGGCAGGAGCCTGCGAGCGTGTGCGGCTTCGAAATGCGTCGTCAGGATGTACTTGTCTCCGTACGGAGCCTTGTAGAACCCGGTAAGGGTCTCTGAGACTTTTCCCTTGTAATCAACTTCTAGCAATCCGGAGAATTGGCCAGTCTGAACATCCACGACGTCTCCATGTTGTTTGAACGACACGTTTCGACCGCCCGCTTTCACACTTGTAACCTCGAGACCTACTGCGTCTAGGCTAATGTCTCCGGTCGAGCTCATGTCGATTTTCACCTTTCCTGAGAATTTCAGAGCATCAAAATCAACGTCAAGGAATAGATCGTATTCTTTGACCTGCTGGACTGCCTTTCCGGATTGAGCTGTTACCTGCATGACAATACGATCGCTGGAATTTGCAATCGGGTACTTAAGGGCAAGTGGTAGAGGTCATGGTTCTACGCCCCAACTGCTGTCAAGTCCCGGGGAGGCAGAGAGGTCAACGAAGGTTCTCAGATTGCTTAGGAAAAGCTAAACAGGCCAGCCCTAGGTGGGTCCAGAAACAGGCGAGTATCCAAGATGCGCAACTATCGGACAGACATGTATGAAGGGATGATAGCTGAAACAGTGACGGTTCCTGGACAGAATGGCAGGGTTATCAACGCGTACTTCGCTCGTCCTCTAGGATCAGGACCCTTCCCTGGAGTCGTTCTAATCCATCATGCACCCGGATGGGACGAGTGGTATCGCGAGACTACTCGCAAGTTTGCCCACCATGGCTATCTTGCAATTAGCCCGAACATCTACTACCAGTTTGGTCATGGTGCGCCGGAGGATATTGCTGCGAAAGTACGGGCGGCTGGAGGAGTGCCCGACGATGATGTTGTTGGGGACATCGCGGAGAGTCTAGGCTATCTGAAATCTCTCCCGCAGAGCAATGGCAAGGTAGGAGTATTCGGAACCTGCTCAGGTGGAAGACAAGTATTCCTTGTCGCGTGCAGAACAAAAGGCTTCGATGCCGCTGTGGATTGCTGGGGTGGAAGAGTGGTCATGTCGCAGCAAGAATTGACTCCCAAGTATCCCGTGGCGCCAATAGACTACACGAAGGATTTGTCATGTCCGCTGCTCGGGCTGTTCGGTGAGGAGGATCAGTTTCCTACTCCACAACAGGTCGCTCAGCATGAACAAGAGCTGAAGAAGTATGGGAAGACCTACGAGTTCCACATGTACCCGAAAGCAGGACACGGCTTCTTCTACTACGACAGATCGGGGTACCGGCAAGAACAGGCCGTAGATGGCTGGAACAAGGTGTTCACATTCTTCGAGAAATATCTCGGAGCTCCTGGTTGAGCACGGCAAGACATTTCTTGTCAGACTAACGGAGGTCAAGCTAATGTGTACCGGAATTGTCGAGAACACAAGAGTCTCGGGTAGCGGCAGAGGTCCAGAAGGCTGGTTCCCTCTCAATCAAGCTAGCGTCTCTTATGATCATCCCGATCACACCCCATCTGAACGCGCCGTGATCATCGATTTCCTCAACGTGACGGCTGGACCGGAATCCAGGGTGGCGGTAGAACTGACTCCTGAATCTGCGAAAAACCTAGTACATGCCATCCTAGCATCCCTGTCCAGGGGAGAGGGCAGTGAGGCTCGAGCAAGGGACAAATCATCCCAATAGCAATCGAGAGCGTTTCTGAGAAGTACACGGCCTCATGGCTTCCCGAATAGACGCTCTCCGGCTGTGTAGTTGACGAATGGCCCGTTCATCAATGTGCTATTGCCGATAATCGCAATATTTCCTTCTTGAGTTCTTATCCATGTCGACCTTAGACCCACCCTGATGACTGTGCCTCTTATCTCACTGTACGAAATGTCATCGTGCAACCGAAGGGTCTTGTCAGAGAAGAGGAGCACTCCAGCAAGAATGTTGGAGAGAGTTGTTTGAAGGGCCAAGGAAATTGCTAGACCCGCCAATCCTGTTACGGTTAGAGCCTGGAACTCGGACGCTATCCCTGTGACTATCAGGACGGCCGCGACAGCGATTACTATCCAGGCTATCCTGACACCGCCCCGTATGTCCCTGATTACGTCCCTGGATGCACCCGCGCGCTTGGCTAGAGCGGTCAGTCCGCGACGAAAAAGCTCGCCAACTATTGCCGATGCGACGACAACGCTAACGATTTGAATTAGAATCGTAATGATATCAGACATTTTCTCAGCCCTTCATCGCGGAAGTGGCGTGTGGTTCGAAAACCTTGCGTCGCAAACCACTTCTCTGGGCATAGCTGTGCCTTTGAGGGAAGCGTTTAGCCGGTAATGTTGCTTTCCTGAGGTGGTTTCACTCTATGGAAGATCTTGTAGAGTGACAGGTCATAGGCGACTTTTAGTCCTCCTGCGATAACGAAGGGAGATCCCAGCCACAATGTAGCGATAGCGTAGCCTGCCAGGGAGGGGCTGAAGGTTTGGGCGACACTCCGGGATGCGTTAGTGAACCCGGCTGCGGGGGTGCGGTCTGCCTCCGGTACCACACTCATAAGGTATGATTGTCGGGTGGGCACATCCATTTGGGAGAGAGACTGTCGGGAGAGGAGTAGACCGACAGCGATTGGAGCCGAAGCAACAAATGGTATGACTGCCAGCAACAAATTCGATGGGATGTGAGTATAGACCATGGTCTTGAGCAAGCCAATCTGGCGAGCAATCCGTTCGGCAACCAAGAACGAGATTGCTGTTATTATCTGCGTACCCGCGAACAACAATCCGAGCGACCCAAGCTGCAAAGAATACCTCGCGTAGAAATAGTACGAGAGTATACTGATACCGATGAAGCCTCCACCGAACGAGTCCAGCGCGAACAACGCTGACAGCCTCCTTACAATTGGCTTCGAGGCTTCAGACAAGACACTGATACTCGCCCAGGCGGTCTTCTCTTGCTCAACTCTTTTCGAGAGCCTCGAGTAGAGATACGCGCCTAACAATCCTGACGCGAGATACCCTAAGAACAGTGGGCGATATCCTGCGATGCCAGAACCGATGTATTGGGGTAAGCCGACGAGAAGAGCTCCGGCTGAGGATGAAACGTACCCTATGAGGTTGTAGACGCTGAACCCCAGTGTTCTCCGCCTGGTATCAGATGTTCCGGGAAGAATCGCTTGTTCCAAAGTCAGAAAGGGACCAACCTCTCCTGCTCCCACAGTCATGTTGCCCACGATTCCCGCTACTATCGGCGCCCACAAAGAATCAGACGAGAACAGAAACGCGCCAGCCAGAGCATCAGTTAGAGCAAAGAAGATCAATGTCCGCTTGCGTCCAAGCCTGTCGGCAAATATACTGGCAACAAGCGTGTAGGCTGCGCTCGAAGCAACGGTCAATGCTAAGACCACACCTATGAGGAAAGCGCCTAAACCTAACTGGCTAAGGTAGACTGAAAACAGCACCCCCAAGAAACCGTAAGGGATCGTCCGGACCGCCTTCTCGATGAGAATGACTTTTCCATCTTCATTCATCCAATCGAAAGACAAACCGAATTCGCCAACCAAGCTGTTCCAGGATTCAGAATTGCACGTTTTCTAAGAGACGGACGAGACTTGTTTCCGGCTCGGCAACCATTCGACTTCCATGTGTATCTCGAACTTGTGGTTCTCTTTGGCATAGAGAAACTTCAGCTTGACGGGTTCAGTGGGGGATATGTGTACTGGTTTCTCCGCGTCAGGAAACAGTTTCTTGATGTCTATTGATCTTCCCCTAAGAGCTTCGCCTAGTTCCGTGAAGAATTCCGATAGCTGAGACTTTCTAAGCTCGGTTTTGCGGCGGAAGATCGATTGGTGGGTTTCGCGGTAGGTCTCGAGTATTTCGGTCATTCTTGTCCAGTACGTCATTGTGTTTGCAAGCTCACTGCGGCCTTCATCGGTGAGCGCATAGTGCTTTCGGTCCGGGGCCTCTTCACGAAACTCCACCCGACTTGTAAGCAGATGATTTTTCTCCAGCTTCTCCAAGGCGGGATAGATCGTTCCAGCCTTCGGTTTCCAGTAGCCCGAGAATCGCTTCTCCAGCTCCCGTATGATCTCGTAGCCATACATCGGCTTCTCGGAGAGAAGCAGGAGCAGCCAGAGCGACACCGCGCCAATCTTCATCCCATGTGGCATGAGCCTCGACAATACCGATTCCTCGGTTGCGACAATGGGTGAGTTAGTCTTATATGTGTAGATGTTCTATCTATGTAGAACATCTATAGGTGTCAAATGAATGAAATGGGTAACCCGAGAGAAAGCAAAAGTTGACAGGATAGCCTGTCCCTGGCTGATCAAGAAGTTCGTAGACAAGAATCCGGAATTCCTCTTTGTCCCACCAGAAAACATCCCACAAGTCGTTAAGGAAACAGGTGCGATACCCTATGACGCTAAAGGCGTAGAACTGACACACTACAAAGAGAACGGCCAAGAACGAGTCAGCTTCGACCACATTATCAAGAAATACAAGTTAACAGACCCGGCGCTGCTTGAACTAGCCAAGATCGTCAGAGGAGCCGATGCGAAGATCCCAGACCCTCCACCGGAGTCCGCGGGGCTAGAAGCCATAGCTCATGGTTTCAGAAACCTTGCGAAAGACGACTTTGACAACATGAGACTCCAGTTCCCCACCTATGATGCGCTCTATAAGTTCTGCCAGCTCAAAGTCGAGGGAACGCAGAAGCTCGAGTACAACGTTTCGCAGCCTACACGGTAGGGTCTCAGCATCACCCTTCACCATCTAGGTTACATCGAACTCCCTCGAAATCAGGGAAGAGGGGGCTTCGATCACGCTGCAGTCCACATCAAGTCCTCGACCCTATACGTGGCTCACACCTCGAACGACAGCTTAGACGTGATCGACTGCAAGCAAGACAAGTACCTAAGATCGATTCCAAACTTAGTGGGCGTTGCAGGGGCACTGGTTTCTAACGAGAAGGACATGGTGTTCACCTCCAACCGCGGGGAAAATACAGTTGGCGTATTCAATCACGGAAAGGACCGGAGTTTGCATAAGATCAAGGTTGGCGGCAGGCCCAACGGACTTGCCTTCGACGCCTTGAGGAACAATCTCCTAGCTGCTAATGTTCCAAAGCCAAACAGCCAAAACCCAGTCACGGTGTCGATCGTCAACGTGGCTAAGGGAATAATGACAGCAGATGTCGCAGTTCCTGGACGAACAAGATGGGCAGTTTTCGATCCCGAGATAGAACGGTTCTACGTGAACATCGCTGACCCT
>MNGO01000008.1 GCA_001918765.1 Crenarchaeota archaeon 13_1_40CM_3_52_10 | reverse complement strand
GATCAAAGAGCCAGAGATAGTTGATACATTGTTGCCAAACATTCAGCAAGAGGTCCTCGGGATTGGTTTCGTCCAAAAGCAGACTGATGCCGGTGAGAGATCAAGATTCCGAGCCATAGTCGCTGTGGGAAACGGTGACGGTTACATTGGCGTCGGGGAGGGAAAAGCACGGCAGGTTCGCACGGCCATTGACAAGGGGACGATACAGGCGAAGCTGAACGTTGTCCCTGTGCGTAGGGGATGTGGAAGCTGGGAATGCCGCTGTGGCAGACAACACACTGTGCCATTCAGCGTTGTTGGGAAGTGTGGAAGTGTGAGAGTGCACGTTCTTCCAAGCCCTAGAGGACTCGGACTTGTCGCTGGCGAGATACCGAAGCAGGTTTTGAGGCTGGCTGGGGTCAAGGATTGTTGGACGCGAACCTACGGGTCCACCTCAACCCTGACATCTTCTGCGCTTGCAGTGTTCGATGCCCTGGTGCAGACATACAATGTAGTTACACAGCAGGACTGGGTGGCGTAAGAGTGCCAGAATCTGCCAATCAGCCTGTCATTCTCGCCGTTCGTATCCGGGGGACTGCGACCGATAACCCAGACTTGAGGAGAACAATGGAGATCTTGAAGCTTGAGAGTACGTTCCGCGCGCGGCTCCTAGACAACAGCCCTTCTACACTAGGGATGTTGCGCTCCGTTAAGAGTTTGGTCGCTTGGGGGCAGGTTAACCCTGACGTGATGGAGGCGTTGTTGCGGAAGAGAGCGGAGAGAGAGGGAAACAAGAAGCTGGATGAAGATTTTGCAAAAGTCTTCTTCAAGAAAGAGAGTATTGCCGATCTCGCGAAGTCGATCGTCGCCGGGGAGATTGGTGTCAAGAATCTTTGGTTGGCTGGCGTGAAACCGAGGTTCAGGCTCCATCCTCCAAGAGGCGGCTTCAAACGAAGCACAAGAAGAGCTGCAACCGATGGCGGTGAGCTTGGCTACCGGGGCGAAGACATCAACCGTCTCGTCAAGCGAATGATCTAGCCCCGCGTTCCTCGGTAGCGCAAACTCCAATATAGTTCCCAGAATATTCTCGGTCGGTCTCCTATGGCTCACAGCAGAGACTCAACCAGAAAGAAACGCACACGTCGGTCAGGATGGTGGTTCGACATATTCGAGGAAATGGACCGCATGGACCGCTTGATGGACGAGATGATGCGGAAAGCAATAGAGATGCCGAAGGCGAGTGAAGGACCTCAACCCTTCGTCTACGGATTCTCAATGTCCGTTGGAGAGGATGGTAAGCCCGTGATCCGAGAGTTCGGCAACGTGGAACCGACCTCTCGGGGGCCCTTACTGAAAGAAGAACGGGAACCGCTCGTGGATGTTCTCCAAGAGGGTAATGAAGTGGTCGTTGTAACCGAACTGCCAGGAGTAGAGAAGGAACACATCAAACTCGAATCCACCGACAGGGCGCTAAAGATCGCAGTAGAATCAGCCAAGAGGCGCTACTTCAAAGAACTCGAACTGCCCCATCTAGTCGATCCACGAACCGCAAAAGCCACGTACAAGAACGGGGTGCTTGAAGTCCGATTCACCAAGAGCGACGAGAAACGACCCACAAGAGCCATTCAAGTTGAATAGCGAACTCCGGTTCACGCGTGTCTGGGCATTAGACCTTCTATCTATGATGACAGTGTGTTTGGGTTGGATTTCTGGTCTTGCGAGAGAGCAATTTCCTGAATCTTAATAATCGATAATCAACGCCCGTAAGCCATGCTTCCTGGTGTTAGGGTTCACGACTTGCAGAAGAACGTGGACGAAAGGGGATTCTTCGCTGAGATTATGCGCCAAGACTGGAGACAGCTGCTCGGAGACGACACAATCGTCCAAGCCAACTTGTCCTACAGCTTCCCTGGGATGATACGTGGTTGGCACCGGCACAACAGGGGCCAGGTAGATTACTTTGTAGTCCTCGTTGGGTCTATTAAGATCTGTGCCTATGACGACGCACAAGGGTCTCCGACAAACGGCCAAATGGACGAAGTTGTTGCAAGTGGGGAACAGCTGCAAGTGGTGAGGATTCCTGGTAATTATTGGCATGGGACTAAGACCTTAGGAGACAAGCCATCCCTCACCATCTACTGCGTAAACCGACTCTACGACTTGAAGAATCCGGATGAAGACCGAAGGCCGTGGAACGATCCCACCATCGTTGATGCGAAAACGTCGAAACCATACGATTGGAACAAGCCTCCCCACAAGTAGAAGGCTGAATCGGGAAATCGTTAATGCGTTCTGTCCTCGATTGCCTCTGAGTGAGCCCAGGTCTTGGAAAGGATTCTAGTCACCGGTGGGTTGGGATTCATTGGAAGTAACTTCGTCAGGCACATCCTTGGATCGACGAAGACGTTTGAGATCATCAACGTTGACTACGTAGGTCCTTCCAGCAACCCAGCCAACTTAGACTCTCTACGAGGTGACCTACACTACAGTTTTGTTAAAGGGAGCATCTCGAATCCGAGGCTCTGCCAAAAGGTAGTGGGCAAAGCTGACTTTATTGTCAATTTCGCAGCCGAGACTCATGTCGACAGAAGCATAGGTGCGCCCAACCCATTCCTTGAAAGCAATGTGATCGGGACCTTCAATCTATTGGAGGCAAGTCGACAAACCGACATCAAGAAAATCATACACGTCTCCACGGATGAAGTCTACGGTTCTATTGACTCAGGTTCTTTTAATGAAGAGAGCCCGCTGAACCCGTCTAGCCCTTATTCCGCAACAAAGGCAGCAGGCGACATGATGGCCAAGGCGTGGTATGCGACGTACAGAGTTCCTGTTGTGATTCTCCGTTGCACAAACAACTTTGGCCCCTACCAGCATCCTGAGAAATTCATCCCTAAGGCCATCATCAGAGCCCTCAGAGGATTGCCGATACCGTTGTACGGGGGAGGACAGCAAGTTCGCGACTGGATTTATGTCGAAGACTTTTGCACCGCAATACAACACTCTCTCGACAGGGGCGAACCAGGTGAGATCTACAACGTATCCGCTGGCAACGAACTCACGAACCGAGAAGTGGCGCAATCGGTGCTGGAAAAGCTGGGGAAACCATCGAGCATGATAGCCGACACTGAGGATAGGCCAGGTCACGATTTCAGATACAGCCTCTCATCAAATAAAGCCCGACGAAAATTACATTGGAGGCCATTGAAGACTATGCGTGAAGCATTGGCTCTCACTGTCGACTGGTACCTTGCAAACAGGAAGTGGTGGAACAGTCTCGCATCTTTCAAGGTGCTGTCGCCACAACCTTGGAAAGAGAAGTGGTAGACAATAAGATTGCTAGTTACGGGAGCGAGTGGTCTCCTAGGCAATAGGCTTGTAGAACTCGCGCTACAGAGGGGGCACGACGTTATCTCATGCTACAAGGACCATGCTCCTCTTCTTGGCAAGCCACTTGCCCTTGACCTTATCCACGACACCGAGGTCAGGAAGGCTTTCTCAGAAACTCATCCAGATGCCGTCGTGAATACTGCGGCAATGACGGACGTTGATAGGTGCGAATTGGAGCCTGAAGCTGCATTCGCAGCTAACGGAATATCCGTTTCTAACTTGGCAAGAGCAGCCAAGGAGACGAACTCGTTCATAATTCAAGTGTCGACCGATTACGTCTTCGACGGTGAGAAAGGAAATTATTCCGAATATGATGAAACGCGTCCCATTAACAAGTACGGTGAATCCAAATTGGAAGGGGAGCGGGCTGTAATGAACGAGCTTGACGAAAAAACGTGGTCGATAGCTCGGTCAAGTGTGGTCTATGGTTGGGGGCGGGCTAGCAGGCCAAACGCTGCAACATTTGTCTATGAAAAATTATCCAGAAGAGAGGGTATTCGGATGGTTCGCGACCAGTTTTCCAGTCCCACTTTCAATACGAGCCTGGGAACTATGTTAATCGAAATCGCGGAGCGCAAATTACCTGGAATACTGCACACTTCTGGAGCTACTCGGTTGAGCCGATTCGATTTCGCAGTCGGGCTAGCCAAGACGTTCGAACTCGACGCGACTCTGATAAAAGCTGTACAGGCGAGAGATTTGCATTGGAAGGCAAAGAGACCTGCAGACTCGTCTTTGAATGTAGGGAGAGCCCAGAAATTGCTTCGTGAATCTCCTCTCAACATTGGAAGTGCTTACGAGGCGTTGCGTCGCGAGCACGTCGACGAGGATTGATTGGAAGGTCCTCAGATCCAAAAAAATCTTCTCGACTGAATCTAGAGGCTGACAAACGAGCTTTCACCTAAGACAAACCTTCTAACTGCTGATCGATTGTTGAGGTTTGAGACTATTTTCGAGTTCTTGCCGATGATACTATCCATTATTCGTTCCTTACAACTTATGGTCGTCCCATCGAGAACTATGCTATTCTCGATCTCAGCTCCGAGTATCTTCACTCGACTTCCAATGGAACTGAAAGGTCCAACGGAGGCCTCGTCCCCAATCTCAGAGCCTTCCCCAATCGCCACGGGACCTCGGATCGACGCGCCTCTTCGAATCACTGTCCCCTCCGCGATTTCGACACTTCCATAAACGCTCGCGCCATCCTCAACATTCCCTTTGATAGAGGTCTTTAGATCGTTTAGTACGAGCTGGTTGGCCTCCAGAATGTCCTCGGGACGCCCGGTGTCCTTCCACCACCCTGATACCGTATGGTAGGTCACTTTTCCCCCTTTTTCTAGGATGCTCTGAATCGCCTCAGTAATCTCCAGCTCGTTTCTCCAGCTGGGTTTTAGCGTCTCTATGACTGGAAAAATGGATGGACGAAGAAAGTAAACGCCTGTCAAAGCCAAGTCGCTGAGAAATTGCTTCGGCTTCTCGACGAGCTTTACGATTTTCTCGTCTTGAATTTTGACTACGCCGAAGCGGCTCGGATCCTTGACTTTGCTGACGACTACCATTGCATCGGCGCCAGAGTCTTGGAACTCCTTCGCCAGCTTGGGCATGCTTTCTTTCAGTAGGTTATCGCCCAAGTACACTGCGAATGAGTCGTCGCTAAGGAATTTTTTCGAAATCAGTACAGCGTGAGCTATTCCTCGAGGGTCAGGCTGTTCAATGTAAGTGATTCTAACATTAAACTTTGAACCGTCCCCGAAGGAATCGATGATTCCTTCCTGAAGGGGGCCCAGCACGATTCCAATTTCCTTAATTCCAGCGGATCTCAGGTGCTCAAATCCATACATCAGCATCGGCTTGTTCGCGATGGGGAGCATGTGCTTGTTACCAGTGTAGGTTAATGGCCTTAGCCTTGTCCCATGTCCACCGGCCAGCAAAAGTCCCTTCATTCGAAACCTGCCTGAATGTGTCGGTCGCCCATTTCCGCGGTGACGTATTAAGCCTATGAGTTTCGGCCTTGAAAATTGGCGTTAATCCTCGCGAAGCGAATGCTTAAGCTCGAACGCTTTCGCGAAGCATAAAACCCCTATCTTTCTAACGGGTGTGGTGGAAGGTTTGTGATAGAGCCATGGGTCGTCATTGCGGTCGTCTCCCTCGCTTTCAGCATTCCGGTCCTCATTGCTTCGTATTATACCGTGATCCTATTCGTAAGCTCCCTCCGATATCCCAGATCGTTGGGAATTGCTGACCTTTCAACTAGTAATCGTCCTACCGTTTCGATTCTGATCGCTTCCTATAACGAGAAGTTTGTGATCGGGCGAACACTTGACGCGATCAAAGATCTCAATTATCCAAAGGAGAAACTTCAGGTCGTTGTAGCTGACGATTCCTCGGACGAGACTAGAGCGCTAATAGACTTGAAAGTTGAAGCGCTAGAGTCTAGCGGAATAACCGCACTAGTCTCAAGACGGGAAACGAGAGATGGTTTCAAGAGTGGTGCCCTCAACCATGCAGCGCCATTCCTGAACGGCGAGTACGTCCTACTTCTGGACTCTGATTCAACTGTGACACCGAACGTACTCTCCAGAGGACTTGCCGCATTTGGGTTAGACCCTAAGATAGGTTTCGTGTCATTTCGCGTTGGTCACTACAACAGAGATCAGAACCTGATTACCAGGCTATTCGCTCTGCAACAGGACCAAGGGGACACAATAACAAAGATGGGGTCGTACTCTCTCGATGCCCCCTACTCATTCCAGGGGGGATTCACTTTGATGTTAACACGAGTCCTACGACTGGTTGGGTTTTGGACCAACGACTCCGTAGTTGACGATGCCGACCTTTCATGCAAGATATACTGTTCGGGATGGAAGGGGATCTATCTGAGCGATGTTAAGATCTTCTGCGAGGATCCCTCTACTTTAGAGATTTGGAAGAAGCAGGCGGCTAGGGTCGCCCAAGGTTGGGCCAATTGTGCCCGTTCGAGATGGCGGAAGATATTGCAATCTTCCGAACTATCGTTTTGGAGGAGGCTTGCCTTGCTGATCTTTTTGCTGGGTCCTTTCTCGGGCATCAGCTGGATTGTAGTTACATTTGTTTCTGCCTTTGCACTGATCCTTGGGTTTAACGCTCCAGGCAATTCGATATTCTCCAGCCCAATTTACATTGCAATCGTTAGTTTGCCCGTAATCTTCTTTTTCGCATCAGGTGGATATGCGCTATATGTGCAGAGAATAATGACTCCTAGAAATCTTATCCTACTACCGCTCGTGTCGTACACAAGCTCCTGCATGGTAACGGCGATCTCTATCGGGTTCCTGAACGGAATCAGGGGCAAAACAGGCTTCTTTTTCAGAACGCCGAAGAGCGGTCTTGAGCACGTAGGAGACAACAAGTATTTCAGAGACGTCCAGCTGGACAGGATTGCGATCGCAGAAGCGATATTTGCGACTTTGGCTTTGGCTCTGAGTATTCTAATCGCTTTCCAAGGTGTTTGGTTCCTAGCCTTGTCGCTGGCAGGTTTTGGAGCCCTAACATTGAAATCAATGAACCTTTCCCGTATGCTTAGGTCGAATCGGTTCGGGGCTCAAATAGGTAAGAGTCTTCTGACGGTTCCTCTTGGAAACTCTAGTTCCCAAACAGCATAGTTTCCGACATATATCGGGTTCACACAATCCAAATAATAACGAGGGAGACCTTTCCCCAAGTTCAATCCCCGGGCTGTCCTGAAGTGAAGGTTTCGATAGTGATACCAGCTCTGAATGAGGAAGAGCGAATAGGAAGGGTTCTCGAACAAATACCCTACAACCGGCTCCCCGAGGCGGAAGTAATCGTGGTGGACAACGGCTCCAGTGACGACACAGCTCGAGTCGCTGCCTCAAAGGGTGCTCGGGTGGTTCGTGAGCCCCGAAGGGGTTACGGAATTGCGACTAGAACCGGCTTCTCCAAGGCAACCGGAGACATTATTGTTACAATGGACGCAGACGGAGGGCACTGGCCGGGTGACCTTCTGAAGGTCTTGCGGCCAGTAGCAGAAGGCTCATCAATAGTAGCTATGGGTGTACGGATCCACAGTTTTCCCCATGGAATGAAGATTCGTCGTTTCTTCGGAAATGTGATGCTGGCGAAGGTCTTTGATACGCTTTACGGGGAACACCTTAGCGATGTACAATGTGGTTTCCGGGCGATTCATCGTAAAGCCCTCAACAAACTAAGACTGTCCCAAGATGGTATGCAGTTGACCACCGAACTACTAATCGAGCTTAAGGAGAAGGGAATTCCCATATTTCCCGTTCAAGTTAGGCAGGTCCCCACTGGTCGTAGCCATCTTCTGGAGGCGGGAGACTTCATAGAACACGTTTCGCTGATGCTAAAGCGGTTTCCTTCCTATTGGTCGGCAAGAATTCGCAACCGACACTGGGCCGTTGCTCAGACCCCCAAGTTGTCGGAATGAATAGCCATGGCCACCGATAACCGAGGAAGAAACGAGGTCAAACAGCAAATTCTCGACTTGCTGAGGAAGATTGCGTAGGGTTAGCGGGGTTAATCTTGGCTAATTCCTCTCTCCCTTGCGGACGACAACCCATGACAAGAGAGGTCTTGGCCCGGCTTAGGACCCGGGCTTTGAGGCAGCAGGTCTGGTCTAGAGCCTTAGACCACTTAGAAAGGGGTCTGGTAGATCTCACGATGCGATGGGTAGACCAAGTAGAAAGCGGTAGACTGCGAAGGGTACTGATGGAGATTCTGGCGAAACTGGTTCGAGCGTTGGACAATGGCATGGTGAAAGCCTTGGAAAGAGGGAAGAGGTGGGCCGCCAGGTCTAGCGATCTGGCTGTCCGGTGGGGGGACACGCAATCCTATCGTTGGAGGCTCGAAGAAGCCTTCCAACGCTTCCTTGGACTCGGACTGGGGACGGCTAATGACTGATCGGTGGATGGCTGGTCAGCGTTCTTTCGAGGGTTTGACTTTGAACCTCTTGCGTAATGCCTGGTTTCCGGTTCAACGACACGCATCTGTCAACGGTAGGCCGGCGATGGCGACGCTCCTGATCACAGTTGGATGTTGTCGGCCTCTGAGCACTAAGGATAGGCGCGGGACCTTGGACTCGTCCTCCAACTACCGGCGGGAATACTTACTCCGGAGAATTGCTGATTTGGGTTGCCGAACTAGATCTACTCTGGAACCTTGAGGATGCCTCATATAGAGGGCCCCTAATTCCCAAGAAATGAGACTGGAACAGGCGAGAAGATGGAGGCAAGTCTGCAGCCCAGCGACGAAGGACGTTCATCAGGACCAGAGACGACATCAATGAATCATCGACGCATAGACCTAATGGCTACACAGCCAGGAAAATCATCAAAAATGGCGGTGGCAGTAGTAGTTCCGACTCTTAATGAACGCGGAGGGGTTACGGACCTCATTCCTCAAATCAAGCGCGTACTAAACGAGTACACTACAGAAATTGTAGTCGTGGATGGTAACTCGTCCGATGGAACCGCGAATCTTGCGAAAGACCTCGGAGCCCATGTAATCAAGCAGGACGGGAGCGGTTACGGCGACGCGCTCCAGTTGGGTTTCAAGTTCGCGCACTCTACCTTGAAGGCAGACATAACCGTGATGATCGATGGCGACATGACGTACGATCCTAAGGATATCGAGAACATGATAGACATCGTTGCTTCGGGAAAAGCGGACCTTG
Organism: Crenarchaeota archaeon 13_1_40CM_3_52_10; assembly: GCA_001918765.1. GTDB lineage: Archaea > Thermoproteota > Bathyarchaeia > 40CM-2-53-6 > 40CM-2-53-6 > 40CM-2-53-6. The sequence continues at coordinate 4,173 of MNGO01000008.1, read as the reverse complement.
TCGTGGGTAACAGATTTGCGAGCATGGAGGATGGCGCGATGAGTTTGACAAGTAGATGGGGCAACCGGTTGCTATCTTGGTTCGCAAAGCATGCAATCGGTATTCGTCTGACGGATTCCCAGTGCGGTCTGAGAGTCTTCAGAACTCAATTCACTCCTACCATAACAAGAGCCTCCGGCGGAATGGCGTACGCCACGGAAATGATCGCTGAGATAACACAAGTCGGCGGTCGATTGATGGAACTCCCTATTTCGTACTCAAGAAGAGTCGGGAAATCAAAGCTTAGGCCGGTGCGTGACGGCCTGCAAATACTAGCAACCATGCTTAGGCTTGTCCGAGATTATAGACCGCTGCTTTTGTTAGGGGGGGCGGGGGTAATTTTGGTGATGGCAGGAGTTGTATTGGGTCTCAACTCCTTCTACGAATGGCTGACATTCGGTTACGTTACCCATCCTCCCCTCGTAGTTCTATTTTCTCTGATGATACTGAGCGGTGTGCAATTACTCAGCTTCGGTCTGATAGCTGATATGATCAAGTCTCTGAGAAGGGACTTTAGAAGAAACATCCACTGAAGCTGCTTCGACCGATCAGGGCTACATGCGAGCGTCTCTTACCTTGGAGAAAAAGAGAGTTTGCGCCATCATAGTTCATTACGATATGCCCAAACAGCTACTTGAACAACTGACTTGGATCAGCAAACTCCCCGATTTCGCGAGCCTACCCATCTATGTCGTTGATAACTCCAGGCTAGAGTCGATGGCTTCATACCTGAAGGTATTTCCTAGCGTGGAGCTAATTCAACCTCCGAGCAACCTAGGCTACAGCGGCGGCGTGAACTTCTGCTTAAGCAACAGCAAGGTCGCCGAGCACGAACACGCCCTAGTTCTTGGGACAGATGTATTCCCGCAGGACCATTGTCTCTCAGAAATGCTCTCTACGGCGGAGTCTGATGAATCTATTGCTATTGTCGGTTGCAAGATTCTTGACCGCGACACAGGAGCGACCGACTCAGAGGGCGGTTACTTGTGCTTTCCCTTCGGGATAGCGCTGCCTCGGAAGGAAATAAGAGGATGGAACACTCCTTCAAAGGAATTTGACGTCGCCTTTGTCGGTGGAGCAATAATGCTCATCAAAGTGGCTGCCGTCAGATCCTTGGGTAGCTTCGACGCTTCATTTTTTGCCTACTACGAGGAAGTGGACATTTGCTGGAGAGCTCGGCTTGCAGGTTACAGAGTGGTGTGTACCTCCAGCGCGCTCGCCTATCACACTAGAACCGGGCCATTCTCGAAGCTGCCGGAAAGGAAACTATACCTTAACGAGCGAAATCGAATAATATCTAGCATCAAGAATCTGTCAACTCCGAACTTGTTTCTTTTTATAATTTGCGAGGCATGGTACGCGATGCTGTATTTCTCTGGAGCCATCTTAACGGATCAACCTCAGGCCGTAGTGTCCTATCTCTCAGGAATCAAGTGGAACCTCGTTAATATCCGCCAGATCTCTGCAAATAGAACCCAATGTCAGGCGCGCAGGGTCTACGCCGACTCATCAGTCCTTGAGCTGCATCGCCTGCTCGGTCTATGGACAGCTTTCAGCAGACTCCGATCCATGTCCATGCTCCGAAAGAAAAGAATCCTACAGGTACAGAGTCACTAATGAGAATCGCCGTGGTCGCTCTTCCAGCGAGGGTCAGCGGAATGTTCAAAATTGCCCTGGAGGAGGTGCGTGCGCTTAGGGCCGCTGGCCATGAGGCGCGGCTCATAACACAACGTAAAGGCTGGAAAAGAGTCCTAAAGGCTTACGCATCGCTCGTTTGCAACGAACCTATCCTCTTGAGCGAAATACCCTTCTTCTCCTCTGCAACAAGCCGATCTCTGGAGACGCTGACTCGAATTCCATCCCCCCAGGGAAGCTCTCAGATGGATATCGACGTCGCGAGCATTGGTGTTCACGGCGCCTTTTCCCGTTTGTGGACTCATAGACTTAGCTTCGACGCCTACGTATGTCACACCACGCTCTCTCCACTCGGTATCCTCTTCGACTACTTAGTTGGCTCCACAAAAAACATCCTCTACCTCCATGCTGACTCGATTAGTTATTATGTCCGAACCCTGAGTGCTTCCCATAGCCCATTCGCATCCTATTTGACGGGGCTATTTGAACGATTATTCATTCTGCGCGCGGACAAGGTGGTAGTTAACTCAAACAAACTAAGTCACGTTCTAGCCCGCCAGTTCGGGATCAAATGTCACGTAATTTACCCAGGCTGCCACCCTTCCCCGAGCTTGGAGGAAAACAAGGGCTCCTATGTATGTTCGGTTACCCGATGGGACGCCGACCGAACTTCCGACCTTTTGTTGAGCGCGATGGAAAGGGTTAGAGGTGATACTAAACTAATCATGGCCGGCAACTGGCCGAGCCTGCAAGTACTTCAATGGGTCATGCGTGAGATAAGAAGAAGAAAACTAACCGACAGAGTCACACTGGAAAAAGACCCGGATGAGCGCAGATTAGTTCAATTGTACCGTAAAGCGACCTGCTTTGTTTTACCCGTTCCTGCGTTTGTTGGATTGGGTGCGCTAGAAGCGGCGTGTCAAGGAACAGCGATTATCGTCCCCAAAGGTTCAGGCGTATGGGAGATCTTCGAAGACAAGCGTCACGGCTTCGCGTTTCAAGCGAATGATCCAGACGAACTGGCGGATAGGATCGAGGCGCTCACTAACCCCGAAACTTCATTTCAGATGGGTAGGGCTGCATGGGTCAAGTCGCAGTCCTTTGACTGGACTGCTCACACAACAAGACTGTTAAGCCTGGTTTCCTAGGATGAGAATCCTACTAGTCCCCAGTTCAGATTGGAATTCTCCTGTACCCGTACGAATGAAGTTCATTTTCGGCGAGCTTGCTAAGAAAGGTTATCAAATCCATGTGTTGAGATTCTGTCTGAAAGATTCTGATTTTCTCGGGAAGATCTCTCCCGGCTTTACAGTGCATTCTGTACCCGTGCCCTTTGCCGCTCGCCTTGGTGAACTCATTTACTACGTACTGGGTTTCCCCCTCCATTTGGCCGCGATTCGCAGAATTGCCTTGGACTGCCGAGTTGATGTGATAGTCACGTCCAACTTGTTGCCTGGATTGGCCGCCTCCTTAGTAGGAAAATTCTACGACATTCCAGTCATATATGATTTGGTGGATTATTTCCCAGGTTTCCTTAGGAGATATCGTGTGCCGCGTTTTCTACTACCTCCCTTAGAAAGAATTTTGGAGACTATAATCTCGGTCACAGCTAAGAGGTGTCGCGCTGTCGTAACCCCTAGCTTCAGCTTGGGAACACTTGTCCGAAACCGATATCTGAAATCGGATGGGAACTTGTTTGTCATCCCGAACGGCGTCGATCCCGAGATCTTTAACCCCGGGAAGGTTGACCGTAATGCAGCCAGAAGAAAATTGGGTGTGTCCCATGAAGTTATCGTAGGCCTGGTTGGGACCCTCGAATTTTGGCTAGATTTCGATTTCGTATTCAGATTTCTCAGCAATCTACGCGGACTTGGAATAACGGCCAAGCTAATGTTAGTCGGCTCAGCGCCCTACGGCCAGGCTGCTGTCAATAAGACAATAAATTCTCTGAAGACGAAGTACTCTCTCGGCGACTCCGACATCATAGCGTGCGGCCTGGTTCCACACGAAGCAGTCCCTGAACTCATCGCTGGAATGGATATTTGTCTATTACCGTTCAATAGCTCAGTTGTTGCCCAAACCTCCTGTCCAATAAAGCTGTTCGAATATCTCTCGATGGGGAAACTAATTGTTTCGACTCCAATCACAGAGGTGAGCCGCATTGCACAAGATGTTGCGATAATGGGAAACGCAGATGTCACCGCAAAGCAAGTCTCGGCACGCTTGTTGAATGCCAATGATGCGAGTCTTGCATCTGTGACTAGGAGAAATATCGCTATGCGGTACAGTTGGTCCTCTGTTGCGGAAGAATTCGGGAATGTAGTGGTCAGGACCCTGAGTCAAAGATGAAATTCGGAAGAGGTCCGGGAGTCTTTCCACTTCTATATGTCGGGTCGTCCCTTCTAATATTAGTCTTAATCTTGTGGTCTCAGACCCAGAGTTACGCCAATGGCCTATTATTGGGCTGGGACTCATCTACCTACGCATATCTCGCACGCC
>MNGO01000064.1 GCA_001918765.1 Crenarchaeota archaeon 13_1_40CM_3_52_10 | reverse complement strand
TCCTTAGCCTCCACATCAAACACCGGCATCGCCAGATGTTCTGTAGCCTATACACCGACGGCGACTGGGCGACACGAGATAATAGGCGCCTACCAGTCTCTGGATTCATCGGGAATCTGGGAGCCTGGGGACAACACCCACAATGGTAGCAACGCTGCCACCCATGTGCTTGTCACATCATCTGACCCTCCCGCAATCGCAGGAGGGGGTAGTGGCGGCGGACGCATCTTGAATACGTAATCCAAGTGCACCCTTTAGGTCTTAGAGGGTAGGAAAAATCGTGGCCCGCTACTGTGCTCGGACAAAAAGGGAATTAGGACGCTCCACGAATCTGAGAAGAACAAAGTGCGAATAATCCAATGGGTGGACCGAAACCTTTCGCGTCAGCCATCTTGTGGTATGACCGCAACGCGGACAACCTCGAAGATGACATCTAACAACCTGACGATACGCGAAAACATTACGCCCATCAACTCGACAAGCAACACACCTCATGCCTACCCAAGCACGAGAACAACGACGATAATTATTCGCTCGACTAACTGACTTATTGGCACGAAGATAGGGATCGCCAATATCCGCGTCGCCTGGAAAATCAGTCTCCGCAAGAAGCTTCACAACTCGCTCATCAAACGAGTACGGAAGAGGAGACTGAACCGACTCGGTGACACTCAGAAACGGTCACCATACCAAAGACTATCCGGTCCATCCTGGACCTCGTCAAAGCCCTCCCCCCCACAAGATTCAAGAGAACAAACTACAGTACGGTCAATTGGCAAGCCTCGGGGCTGTATATCCTAAAATGCAAACGGGTAACCACTCTCAAATCCCGCTACACCCCGGACCTCCACCCATAGAATGAAGAACGAGTAATTTAAGAGAATCCGAGTTTTATAACAAGCCGACAGCAACCTCTTATACGTTGATAATCGGCTGATTGATGATCGTGTTGGATAGAGTTCCCACAGGGATCAAGGGCCTAGACGAGCTTCTCGGAGGAGGCTTCCCTAAGGGAAAATGTATTCTAGTTGTCGGGAGCCCTGGTTCCGGAAAGACGACTTTTGCAATCCAGTATCTTTACAGCGGGGCGCTTCAAGGCGAAACGGGACTCTACGTTACCCTCGATGAATATCCAGATGTGATAAAGCAAAATTTCCAATCCTACAATTGGGACCTTGATAGCGTCGAGAAAAAAGGCAGGCTCCTCTTCTTAGATGCGAGCGGTCTCCGCAGGACTAAAGTCAAGAACAATGGACCTCACGCACTTTTTTCCTCCGACTCTTCCGAAGGGGTCGGCTTTATCGAAGTCTTAAAGACTCTTACGAAACTGGTCGAAGGTGAGAATGTCGAACGGATTGCTCTCGACCCTATCACGTCTGTTATGTTAAGGTACGGGGAGGAAGTGAAGAGACGGAGGGCAACTGTAGAATTCTTCGATGCACTAGCCGATACAGGTTGCACTTCTTTGGTGACGAGCGAGTTGAAGACCTCGCTATTGGACCGAAGATTTCAGATTGAAGAATTTCTTTCGCACGGGGTAGTTGTCCTACATACGCTCATGCATCAAGGAAGTTTTGTACGAGCTGTCCAGGTGGAGAAGATGCGCGGAATAGCTCACGACACCCAGATTCGTCCGTATCAGTTCGGGGCTTCAGGAATAGAAGTCTTCCCACGGGACAAAGTATTCTAAGCCTTCGGCTTCTTAGAATAGAAGATGATCCCCTTTCCATCCTCTATAGCGAAGACATTCCAACCTTCCTGATGCCTCCTCGCCCTGAACTTGGCAATTCGTAGACGTCGACGACGAACTCCACGCTCCTCGAATGCTTCCATCTGAACAACGCAATCGGCCATGTCTTCAATTTGCCGTTGAACCGTCACGTCTATGCTCGGCCCTAGGGTGAAGACTGCTTTGCCGCCCATTCCACGCATTCTAGCCCCGACAGATTGCACGAAAGATATGATACTCTCAGCCTTCGCCTTGGACGCAAGAGGAACCAGGGAATCCATGTAAAGGCTAGCTCCCTTCGCCTTGTCCAAGGGTAGCGACGATGTAATCTTCATCCCAAGGGTAGTCAAGTCCCCCAAAGAAGGGGTGGAGAATTTCTCCCTTGACTCCTGCCCAGCTTCCGACGAGTATGCATCCACAAAGCTCAACAATCCACTCTGCTCGTAACCGGTAACGTCTAATCCCATGGCTTTCATGTTTGATCGGATGTTAGTGGGAAAATCGCTAGTTGCTACGAAGATGCAAGGTCTTCCTTTTCTAAGGTCCTCGTACATGAGTTGCTCTGACAACAGAGTCTTACCTGATCCGGTATTACCCTCGACCGTCATGGTACCGCCATTTAGCTCGCCACCAGTTAGACTGTTGAAATGCTCGAACGGGGCAAGATACCTCTTCGTCCTCCTCTTGGTCCCGTAATACAAGGCCCCACCGACGACGGCGACTCCGCCGATCGCTGCATATGGTAGGAAATTGAAGGGCGGAGTTCCCCCTTTGAATAGACCAAACGAGGAGGACCCTCCGAACCTAGAAGCTAAATGGCCTTGAGAGTCGATAATGCCAATGTTAACCTGGTAAACCCCTTCAGTGGCGTTCGAGAGATAGGCCCATTGAAAGTTATAGCTGAACGGGGGGAATTGGGTGAGGGGAAACGCTTCATTTCCATTCCTTGATTGGTTGTAGACCGGCACTCGGTTTGGCCCGACTATCGTCAGGTTTACCCTTTGTATGTCAACTGAACCGAAAGCTGCAACCACCGATGCTTGAATCAATACTACGTTATTTCCTGTTGAAGCCTGGAGATCAAAGTTTGGAGCAGGTCGTAGCAGTTTGTCGAGGATTGCGACGTTGTTCACGAAGGCGTATCCTGAGAGAGGAATGAGAACCGACGAGGGTCTCGTTTGCGAACCCCAGTGAAGCGTCACTTTGGAGCCCTTCGGGGGATACGCCCAAATCGAAAATTTGACTTGAGACCCAAAAAGCAATGTGGTAACGGACGGTGTATACGGGATCGTATAATTACGAGGCGTCGTAGTAACATCCTCCTGAATCTGTCCCGTAGTGACATTGAAACCGCCGGCCAAGGTTAGACCAAGGGTTACCAACGTTGTCTTGTTAGAAGAGAGCCATAGAGAGAACACAATCGGGCCTGCGACAGTTATTGAATCAAAGAGCTGGTTTTGCATCGTGAAAATCGAAGAGGAATTGGTGAGATCCTTTGTCATCGTGTTATTCCCCGACGGGAACTGGAATGAGAGGCCAGCGGCGCTGGTCGCGTTGCTTCCTATGAGGTAGGAGAATCGAGGCACCACTGCTGGAGTGCTGTCCGCTCTCGATTGGGGCAACCAATAGGTAACCGCGACAGACAGAATGAGGAAAATAATGGCCGCGCTCTTTGTGTTCAATCCCTGCCTAAATAAAGGGGTGAGGAGTTAAAAGGTTCGCAGGATTTGCCTGCAAACCCAGAGGGAAGGTTGGTGGGTTTATTGAGTGGAGTCGCTCTAACCTTTTCCGATTCGGAAGACGGAGGTTCCGCAGTTGGGGCATACGCCTTTGACCGCAGCCTTTCCGTTCTTGAGCGTGACGTTCGTTGGGTTCTTTATCTCGATGTTTGCTTTGCATTTGACGCAGTATGCTTGTGGCATTTCTATTCAGCTGAGCGTGCACTGGAGAGTGGTAGTATTTGAAACTCACGTAGAACGCGGAGATACCCACGAGGGAAGACTGCGAAAGGAAGCTAGAATATGTGCCTTTTGAGCTGAAAACGCCTGGAAGAGTGCTTGTTCAGCTGCTCTGTCTGTTTCCGGGACGAGAACATCCATTAGAGCCTGAAACATCCTTGATATTTTCAACAATCCTTGAGAGGAATCTACGAGGGCCGTTGACTTGTCGAGTCTCCACAAAGTGTCAAGAGTCCAAAATGCTCCTAGTGTCTCCTCATGAGACTCTCGTAGGCCTCTCTCAGAAGTTTCTGCGTTGAATAGTTGAGAAGCTTCTGCGACCATGTTCGCTCGAAGAAGTCTCGCATGCTCAGGTTCTTTAGTCGGTCGAGATCGACCTGTTTGTTTGCTTCCATGAGACCTCTCGCCATTGTCGAGAACGTCTCATAGGTGGGAGGCTTCACCGCTTCGCCTTGAGCAACCGCTTGCTTTCTCAACTCGCCGTAGAACCTGAGCGTGGCCTTCACAGACTTGCTTATCGCCAAGTCCACCTTCTCGTCAAACTGAAATTGCGTTGTCAGATTCGCCTCGAATGAAGCATGGAAAAAACAGCGCTAACTCCCTCTGGCATCGTGCTACGCTTGGGACAATATCACGGTCTTGACGGCGGTTCTCGAAGTTCGAGCATGCTCAAGCGCCTTTGGAGCCTCTCGTAAGGCAAATCGGTCAGTAACCATAGACCGAAGATCTATGTCTCCCTTTGCCAGAAATCCGAGAGCCCGGTGAATATCTGACTCTATGCAAGAGTAGCTCGACACAATTGAGATCTGCCGGCTGAACAACGCGCCGACATCGAGACTAATGGTAGAGCCTTGAACGGGGGCGCCAAATAGAAGGAGTTTCCCTCCCTTCCTAATCGAAGCAAGCGCGGGCTGTATTGCCTTCTGATTCCCAGTCGATACGATTGCAAGATCAACACCAACTCGGGTTGATTTCGTAACTTGTTCAGGGACATCTCTTGAGGACGCATCAATTGACTCGTCGGCCCCCAGCTTCCGTGCCATTTCGAGTCGATGGGGAAGAATGTCGACGCCGATTATCTTTGCGGCCCCCATTTTCCTGAGTAGTTGTATTTGTGTCAGGCCAGTTGGGCCTAGGCCTACGACGAGGACGTTGTCTCCAGGGTTCACTCCCGCCTTGTCGAGAGCCCTCACGCAACAGGCGGTCGGCTCTATCATGGAACCTTCTTCGAAGCTTATCTCTGGGGGCAAGCGTACTACGGCTCCTCGAGTGACGTTTGCCTCAGGAACTCGGAAGTAATCAGCGAGCCCACAGGGATCGAAATTTGTCTTCTTGAAGAGATCGCACATGGTATGGTCCCCATGCTGGCAGTATTCGCAGTTGTAGCAAGGGACATGGTGGTGTGCGATGACTCTATCCGATTTTCTCAGATCGATTACTCCGTCACCAACGCTCGCGATGGTCCCGCTGACTTCGTGGCCCAGGATTCCGCCGGGGCCATATGCACCATGGACTTTTTCGATGTCAGTTCCGCATATTCCCGCTGCTGCGAGTTTAATCAAGACTTCACCAGACTGGAGTCTGGGAACTGGGACTTCTGTGATCTCCGCATGTCCGGGTCCGTTGATTAGACAGGCCAGCATGAGCTCTTGCTACCTTTGTTGTCCGATTTAACGGATTTTCCGGTTGGCCGGGTTCGAGGCGTGTTTTTGTTTAGAGTTTATTCTATAGGAAGGGTAGATGAGCCATGAATACTAGTTGACTTCCCTTGTCCATATGCCTGTATCGAGAACTCGGGGCACCAAAGATTCTGTGAAGTTCATGCAGGTCCTCGACCGAGCGGTCTATCTAAGGCTCAAGCAGCTCGCAATTCAGCGAGGCGTCACCGTCCAGGAACTCATCCGGGTTCTTCTGATCCCTGACTGGCTGCACGGAGCAGAGGAAAGGCGGTTGAAGAGTGAGCTGGAGAGGCGTCATCGCAGATCTACTCAGAAAAGGCTCTTTCGAACTTCCCTTCAGAAGCCTCTGGTATCCGCCAGAAAGAACTAGTTCTTTCAACAATCTACAGAACGGCTTGTCCTAGCTGGCCGTTCCGAATCATAATATACCGTTCTCGCCTGCTATTACCTAGGCATCTTCTTGATCAAAGATCTCGACGTTAAGATGGAGAAGAGAAATGTCGATTCGATCATAGTCTTTGGAGATTCGACAGTCGGAAACCCTGACCTTCGATACGTTGCGGGAACGTCTCTTCCGAGAGGCGGGATATTTCTGAAACGAAGATCGAATGATCCAACGCTTATTGTGAGCAATATCGACGTTGGCAGTGCGCGCCAAGGGAAGGTTCACAACATTAGGACCTACTCTGATTATGGTTTCGAGCGAATTGCGAGTAAGTACGACCGGGATGAGGCCCGGATCCGCTTCTACCAGAAGATCATGAAGGAGGAGGGACTTCACGGTCCTACGATTCTGGCTGGAAGAAATGAAGTGTCCAATACACTGCACATGATCGACGCCCTCCGTCGTAAGGGCGTGAAGATTATCGGCGAAAAGTCGCCCACGATCATTGAAGCCGCCCGTGAGACTAAGGATCGTTGGGAGATCGAACGGCTGAGAGTTCTCGGAAAGAAAACGATACGAGTGGTGGAAGACACGCTCCGGTTTCTAAGAGGAGCAAGGGTCGACGGGAAGAGAGTGTCTTACAAGTCAAAACCGTTGAGGGTTGGAACGGTCAAGAAGGTTATCGGAAGGTCACTATCCGAGCAGAACTTGGTCGCGCCGGAGGACACGATATTCGCGCCGGGACGACGATCTAGCGACCCTCATTACAGAGGCGAAGACGAAGATATTGTACGGGCAGGGGAACCTATCGTCTTTGACATATTTCCCTCCGAACCGGATGGCTACTGGCACGATTTGACTAGGACCTACTTGTTCGGGTCCGCGCCAAAAAAGGTCAAGGAAATGTACGACGCTGTTCTCGAGGTTCAAGCATCAGCGCTTGATATGGTGAAAGAGCAGGTTCCCTGCAAAGAAATGATGGCGAATGCGTGCAAGATCTTCGAGAGGAAAGGGTACCCGACTGCACGGCAGCTGGTGAAGGGGAACAAGGAGGCGCGGACTCGTGGGTTCATGCACGGGCTCGGTCACGGTGTTGGGTTGACTATTGGAGAGAGGCCATATTTGTCGCTGTACGGCAAGGATCATCTGCGAAAAGGGTCCGTGGTAACGATTGAGCCGGGCCTTTACGAGCCGAGATGGGGTGGTGTCAGGATAGAAGATATCGTGGTTGTTGGTTCTCCCTCGGAAAATATCACGCCTTTGTCGAAAGATATCGAATTATAGTGCAGAGCGTAGAGTATAGGCATGTACGGGGGCGGGATGCAGCCCAGACAGAGGATCCGGGTCACATCAGCTGGGGGAGTGGTCTATCGCTGGGACAAGGATAATCCGCTTTTTCTATTGTTGGCGAGCAATAAGAGAGGTGTGTGGTGTTTGCCGAAGGGTTTGATCGAGGAGGGGGAGGACGAGGTCACGACGGCTATGCGGGAGGTGCGTGAGGAAACTGGTGTGAGCAGGGTGAAGTTGCATGGGAAGCTTGGCGCGATCAAGTACCAGTTCGGGTTCCGTGCGAAGACCTATGATAAAACGGTCCATTTCTTCCTATTCGAGACCGATCAGGCTGACGCGAAGGTGGGGACGGAGCATGATGCGATGGAGTGGATGCCCTACGAGAAGGCGCTTCACACACTGTCGTATCCGAACGAGAAGGAGATGCTCTCGAAAGCCGCGGGCATTATCCAGTCCGAAAAGAGCCATTCCTCGGAGGCCAAGCCGGGTCAGAGCAAGCTTCCAACCGGCTAGAGTCAGTTATAGAGGACCTTTTCGTAGCTGAACGGATGTGAGGCTTCCGCGTTGATAGATCCGACTTCTTCAGAGCTGAGAGTATACAACACGCTCACGCGAAGGCTGGACAAGTTCGACCCTATACGTCCTAACCGCGTGAGCATGTTTGTGTGTGGTCCTACGGTCTGGGATGTCTCCCATATCGGCCATGGGAAGACATACGTCGACTACGATATTATGGCACGCTATTTGCGGAGGAAGGGCTTCAGTGTCTTCTTTCTGCTCAACGTTACTGATGTTGACGATAAGATCATCAACAAGGCTCACGATCTCGGAGAACAACCGCTTGTATTGGCAGAACGTTTGGCGAAATCCTTCTTCACAGACATGAAAGACTTGCATGTCGACAGTATCAACTTGTATGCGAATGCCTCGGATCATATTCCAGAGATCCTCGACCAAGTCACTGGACTTCTTAGGAATGGAATGGCATACAAGGTTGATGGGGATGTTTACTTCGATATTTCCAAGTTTCCAGGCTACGGAAAACTTTCTCACCAGAAGATTGAGGATCTGACGGTTCACCGGGTTGATCCGGATCCGCGGAAGAAGCATCCTGGAGATTTTGCATTGTGGAAGAGCCAGAAGCCTGGCGAGATGTTCTGGGAGAGTCCTTGGGGCAGGGGAAGGCCTGGCTGGCATGTCGAGGACACTGCCATTACTTTGACATATTTTGGGCCGACGTATGACGTCCATGGTGGTGGTACGGAGCTGATCTTTCCGCATCATGAGGCGGAGATTGCGCAGGCTGAGGGTTTGACGGGGAAGGAGCCGTTGGCGCGTTATTGGCTTCACACTGGCTTACTGAGTATCAAGGGGGAAGAGATGCACAAATCGCTCGGGAATTTTATCCCTATCCAGGATATGATCCGGAAAGTTGGTACTCCAGGCCTGCGCGTATTCTATGCCGGGACGCACTACAGGAGTCCGTTGGACTTTACCGAGGAAGCGTTGCAGCAAGCTGTCAGCCTTGCTAGACGGTTCAGGCGAGCTCACGACCAACTAGTATTCGCTCGTACCAAGACGAGCAGCAAGAAGACGGAGACAACTGGCGTTCTAAAACGCCTGGATGAGGCGCGGGACGAGTTCTTCAAGGCCATGGACGACGACTTCAACACGCCAGGAGCGCTCGCTGCTTACATCAGAATAATCGGGCTGGCAGAGGACGAGGTGAGGAGTCCAAAAACGGAGTCTGTTAACGCGATAATTGGCGCGTTGGAGGACTTGGGTTCTGTCCTGGGGGTATTGGAGACTGAGACTGTTGCGCAGGACCGGGTTTCAGAACTGGTTAGCTTTGTCTTAGAGCTGAGGAACGAACTACGGAGTAAGCGTGATTATGAGTCAGCTGATCGTATACGAGATCGGATGGCCAAACTTGGCTTTGTGGTAGAGGATTCGGCTGAGGAAACGCACTGGATAACCTAGCTCTGGTTCTTTGTCTGCGTCTTGCCGTGAGTCTTTAGGATCTTCTTAACCTCGTCCAGTTGCTTGAACGATCCAATATCATGGTGCGGTTCAGGCGTCAAGTATCCGTAGACTCGTTCGCCTTTAGCAACGAGTGCTGGTATGACGTTGGCTGCGATGTCGGATCCGGTTGAACAGTATTTCAGGAACGCGGGTTCGCAGACAGATACACCGATAGCAACAGGATATTCTTTCAGAACAGGCTTCTCCTCGAAATATTTTATTCGACCATCTTCGTCGACTCGTCCGACTCCGTAGTCTATTCGGACGCCTGTGCTTAGGGCGACTGTGCAGACTGCCTTCTTCTCCTTGTGGAACCTGATCATGTCGCTTAGATCGAGGCTTGTGAGGATGTCGCCGTAGTAGACGACAAAAGTCGTGTCGATGTGGCTGCTAGCTTCTCTGAGCGCGTTTGCAGTGCCTGTTCGTGGACTGATACTGTAGCCAATATTGACGCCGTACTTGGAACCGTCATCTAGATGGTTTCGGTAAACCTCGCTGTCCTCGTCGGACAGTAGCATTATGATGTTCCTGATGCCATGGCTTGCGAGATAGCTGATGACATAATCGATGAAGGGTTTGCCGGCGATCGGTATCATTCCTTTCGGAACGTAACTTGTCAGCGGTGAGAGCCTCGTGCCTGCGCCGCCAGCAAGAACAAACGCCTTCAACGTGAGAGTCGCGGTCTCGCGGCTGGTCTTGGAATGGTATAAGCACTTCAACAGCTCGCTTAGGGTGGCCGGGAGAAACCGCTCTTGCGTCGTGAAGTGTTCTGTGCAATACCCCCCTTTTCTGTCGAGAAGATTCGCTGTCTGGTAGTGATAACAGGCGAGTCCGATTGATCAAGGCACAATTCTGGTTCGGATAGCTTGGGAAAGATGGCAGTGTTCCCGAACGAATTAGGGGAGAATAAGGGTACTAGTGCAGGAATCGCTATTAGGGCTGATAATAGGCGATTTCTAGGATTAGAGATTTCCCAAAACCACTCTTGCGTCGCGAGTCGTGATCGCTAAGACCCCCCCTCCCCCATAAGGTCTCTCGCTGTCTGGTGGGTATTCTGGGCGAGTCCTGGGATTCGGGGCTTGCTATAGGCTTAGATGGCATGGCGATTCATCGGGTTTCGTCGCCCTGTTAAGCACGATTTGTCGGGCAGTCTAGGTAAGGGCTCTCAGAATCGAGATCAGGGCTGATAATGGGCGAATTCCATAGGTTATATTGACGCTTTCATTATAATTTCAGTGGATTGATGATATGTGGAGACATGAGCCCACGTTCGATGTCGAGGTTTCGGTAATTCGAATTTGAAATTACGATTTCCTACTCTAATTAGTAAGAACCTTGACTGAAGAGGAGCATTACATCGTGGTCGCTATACCTGTAAGGAGCTGCCGCCGACAGAATCCTCTAGCTCGGCGTGCTCTTCGTGCAACCCATGCACATACCAGAGCTGTTGATCTGTGGTTTTCGTTGAAAGCACCCTCGCGCCGGGTCTCATAACCCAGTGAGACAAGCCTACTTCCAAGTCCTCTCGCGAAATCTCCGGGAATGCGGTTTGAAAGTCTGCGAAGCTCAATTCAGCTTCCGGATTCAGATAGGGATCATGGAATCGTTGGCGGAAGAATTCAATAATCTTGCCTAGGGGCAGGACCTTCTCGATCCGCGTGGGCTTATTCTTTCTCGCTTTGCTGGTCAAGGACTTGCACATCTAACTCTGTTGTTTGGAAATTGGCAACGGAAAATATGGCTGTTACAGTACCGGGACCCGACAGCCGAAGGTAGCCATTTCCCCTATCCTCAGCCAGATAGGGATAGTAGAGTCCTAGTTAATGCTGACCTTTGACGGCAGAACCTGCTCCACTATTTTGATAGAGGCTGTAAGATCGTTTCTCTCAGCGATCAAGGGTCGAAGGCTGGGCTCGATAGAGCCCTGCGCTAGTTTCAGAGAGTCCTCGTCAAGCTCCCCGCTCTTGTGATCTAGCTTCGCGTTAACGAGATATTTTGTTAGGCTGGTGATTTGTCCCGTAATCTCGGCTAGCCTGGATCTCATCGAGTTGACCAGAGCGCTTGCCAACTTCACTTTATCCAGGTAGCCAGACTTTTGCGACTCCAAGAGCTCCGAATAGATCTCTCCATCAATCTCCCGTGAATCTTTCAATGATTCTAGAGCACTGACTCTCTTCCTCAACAAGGTGAGTTCCGAGATAATGTCCTCTGATTCCAGCTTCCACTCTGGCGATATTGTGATTGTTTTCGGGGTGAGGGCCATTTGTCTAGCTTTTGCTGTGAGAATAATTCCACCAGTTGCCTCTACCTGGACGCCTTCCATCTCGCCAAAGGGATTACGCTCGATCCCGATTACTCGCCCGAGTAGTCTGCCGTAGACGTCGCTTACGCTTCGTCCGAGGAGCGCCTTCGTCTCCAGCTCAGGAGAGAGCAACAGTACTCTACCTCACTCGATGGGCCGGATTCACGATCTGGGGAATCTCAGGGAATTTCTCCTTCATCTTCTGCTCAGCCATGAGATCCGCTTCTTTCAGGATATGGGCGGACTCGTCGTTGACCGGTATGGTCATCCCATCCGAGTCAACTGCTTCGCCAATTTCCATTGTAAGATTTTCTAGCGAGTCTTCAACATCGCCAATGCCCGTTGAAATCTCGGGAAGTTTACCCTCCAGCTCGTCTCTCACGGTGCCGAGTAGTCCTCTGACTGAGCCCATGCTGTGGACCATGTCGCCGAACTGTTCCACGGTCTCAAGGCGCAGTAGTGCTTGTTCGAGGCAGATCTGGCTTCGGAGAGATGTTTTGATGAGTTTCCGAATTTGCACGCACTCGTTTGCGAAGACTGTCGCGGTCTGCGTGTCCCTTGCTTCCAGTGCTTTCGTGCACTTGTCCCGGAGAATTTGGTCCCGCGATTCCATCTGAGTGATGCTTCGGTCCAGCCTGGTGGTCTGTAGGCGCAGCTTGTGGGACGCGAACTGGATCCTTTGCTTCATCGGTGTCGGCTTGATCGCTTCCCGAATTCTATCGGTTAACGAGGGATTGTCGCGGAACATTCTCAGTCTCCTATCATCTTGTTTTCCGGCGTGAGGTACAGAGGCGGTCTCAGGTGCACCTGGTGCTTGGCTTGTGACGCTTGGCGAGGAAGAGCCGTGGTCATGAAAATCGTTGTTCCCTGGTTCCGGTTCAATCCTCTTAGAAGAGGGATTAGCAGATTGGTAGCTGAACCGTCCAAGTCGCCTGTTGGCTCGTCGATCACCAATAGCTCCGGTTTGACGGCCAGTGCTCTCGCGAGGTCGATTCGTCTTCGTTGGCCGGCGCTCAGCCCGTCAGGGTAGGATCGCTCGATCTTGTCTAATCCAAAGAAGGCTAGAGCTTCCTTGATTCTTTCATCTCGCTCTTTTCTCGGGACCCCTGCTAGCGATAGAGCCAGGTGGAGATTTTGCGAAACTGTCATCTGAGGAAGCGCGGTTGGCCGCTGAAACACAGCGGCAGTCTTTACCAAGCTGCATCGTTTCACAAAGGATTCTCGCGTTACGTCGTGTTCACGAAAGCTTACGGAGCCATGAATCGGCTTCTCCAAACCCAGAACAACGTTGACAAGTGTCGATTTTCCCCAGCCGGACCCGCCAAGGACAGCGAGGAAGTCACCCTGATCCACTTTCAGAGAAACGCCTTGGTCGTAAAGCCGTAAGACACCTTTGACTGAAGGATATTCGACTACCACTGACCTGGTTTCCATAACGGATGGCATCTTTGCTAGCTCTTGTAATTCTCGACGAAAGAAGAGGATCGGATTCTGCGCAGACTCGGCATAGAGTAGAACAGACCTCCTGCGAACAACAGAACGACCGCTGTTGTGACCAGTTCGAGGATCGATGTCGTTCTAAGGAATCCTTGCAGTAGGACTGGAGAGAATGCGACCAGAGCGATTATCGCTCCTCTGATGAAGTAGCGTAGGAGAATCTGCCAGCCGGGGCCGCCGTAGGCGAAGAGCGCCAACTCCTCCCTTGTACGTCGCGTTGTTGTAGAGATAGATGCTAGGGCACATGTCGGGGGAACAACCAGGAGAGAGAGCCAGAGCCTTGAACTGAAGACTGTTGGAGCTACTGGGGCAAGAGAGGCTTCGAGGGCCACTATTCCCATTACCAAGAGTGCGAGTAGGTCTGTGGCTTCTCGTGGGATGGCGCCCGATAGGACGATCGGAGTCCAGGATGGCTTTTCCAATTAGTATCGACCTTCTATTCTGGACCTGCCATTGACCGGAGGAACATTCCCAAGCGTCCCTCGTCATAGGTCCTGATGACTGATGAGGCGAAGTCGATGTCGAGGTTCATTGAGCGGAGCTTGGATAGAACGGCGTTGACGTCCTCCTTGTTGCGCGCGACGATGAAGACGAGTCCTTCCGGGGTTCCGAGTGAGCTGATGACGTTTAGGGTCTCGGGAATCTCGCATATCTGCTTCAGAATATCCTCCCTGGATGAACTGCTGGGAAAGTTCGCAGCAACTATGACCTGTTCTGAAAGACCGAGCTTTCCGAAGTCGATGAGCGTTGTGTACTCGCGAATAATGTGCGCGTCTTCTAACCGGTTGACCCTGTAGGCGATTACATTTGGGTGGAGGGCGAGTTTGCGCCCTATCTCGACGTAGGACTGCTTAGAGTTCTCCACGAGCTCCGCGAGGATACGCAGATCAGTTCCGTCAAGGTTCACTTCTTTCATCCTCTACGATGCCTTGAACGATTCGTCCCAGTCGAAATAGCGCTTGATGATGTTCTGCGAGACGCTCGGCCTTCGGCCGACGATGATGGTCTCGAAATCTTCCATGGTAATTGGGTCTGGAATCGCGTTGAGATCGTTAGCTGCACCGCGCTGGAAGAAATCGCGGACCACCTTAATCTGGGTGGACTGGAATAGATCGCGTATATCCCCTCCCGAGTAGCCTTCCGTCCTGCGTGCTAGTTCAGCGAAGTCGACATTGTTCTGGAACTTGAGGTTCTGGGCGTAGATCTGGAACATGTCCATGCGGGCTTTGACGTCTGGTAGCGGGACGTAGATTCTCTTCTGGAATCGTCTGATGAAGGGCTCGTCTAGGACCCATGGCTTGTTTGTTGCGCCGATGAGGTAAACGTGGAATTTCTTGTTCTTATCGAGGATACCGTCCATCTCTTTGAGGAACTGGTTTCTGACGCGAACCTCTCCGCCGACCTCTTCTCCTCGAACGCCCATTAGCGAGTCTATTTCGTCGATGAAAACGATCGAGGGCTGTCCATTCTCGGACACTTCCCTCGCCTTGGCGAATAGTTGGGAGACGTTTCGTTCGGATTCTCCAAGCCATTTTGACATTAGGGAGGCGGCATCGGCGCAGAAGAACATCCCCTTGATCTCACTCGCAATGGCTGCAGCTAACAGCGTCTTTCCGCAACCCGGCGGTCCGAAGAAGAGTATTCCTCTCGGCCAACCGAGCGGGAAAAGATCCGGTCTTCGAACGGGGAAGATTATTGACTCTTCGATTGCTCTTTTCGGCCTCTCTAGATCAGCGATATCGCTCCAGCTGATGTCCGGTTTCTCTGTCAGAACCCACTGGTCGAGCTTGATAGTCTTGGAATCACGGGTATCAGTGGAATCCATAGAGTGCGATATTGGCTCGTCGGACTGGAGTTCCTGGATCCGTTTCTTGTAGGCTTCTACGTGTTCTGTGTAGACCTTGTTCTGGGGTGCCGCTGGATAGAGGGAGCATAGTTTGAGGAGGACCTCGATGGCTCGCTGGTATTTTGTGGCGGCGAGGCGTTTGGAGCCTTTTCTCTCCAGCTCGATTGCTTCTTTCGCGTATTTTACTGCGAGCGATTCGAGTTCTTCTGATGCTGAGATCTCTTGTCCCCTCTTGTGACACTGAAGGGCTTGGACGGGAGCACCTGTCTCCCGTTCTAGTCCATGACTATCTTTCCGTCATCCTTGAGTCGTTGTAGAGAGCGTCTAATGTCGTCGCTTGGTACGAGGAGTTCTGCAGAGCAGTTGTTGAGGCTCAACTCGCCGTTGTGTGATTTGATGTAGTCTAGAAGCCTGTCTTCTAGTGGAGCTTCTTCTGACCCGTTTGTGGTGATGGCAATAGGGATCCGTTGTTCAGGGGCGCGGGTTGCAGCTTCTGGAACGGGCTGGCGAGCCTCTGGCAGCGGTAGTTCTGGGAATCGTTCTTTCATTTGTTGAGAGGCGATGGCGCTGGATTCTTCGAGGACTTTGCGAGCTTCAGTGCTTGAGGCGCTCATATCGAAGGCCTGGTCTTCGCCGACCTGGCCGGTCTCCATGCTCATATCGCTGAGCATGTTGTTGACCTCTCCTAGCTCGTTAGCTACTTCTGGAATGACTCCAGCTATTCTTCCGCGGGTCTCGCGTACGACTCCAATGACTGGAGCGATCTGAGCCATGATGTCGCCGAATTCTTCGACTGTCTGCATTCGCAGGATTACTCGTTCGAGGGCTAGTTCGCTGCTGAGCGTGAGGTGAGCCATTTTCCGGATCTCTGCGCATTCGTTAGCGTAGAGGGCCGCGTGAGCTGTATCCTTGGAAAGTTGTGCTCCGATGCACCGTTGGAACATTTCCTTGTCGCGCTGCTGGAGCCTCGCGGACATGTGCTCCAGTTTTTCTTTCTGCGAGCCAAGCCGGAACAGAGCTTGCGCTATGCGCTCTTTCAATGGAATAGGATGGACTTTCTCCTCAAATTTTCGGAACAGCCCTTGAATCCTCCTAAGTCTCCCTCACGTGAAGTACTAGAACAGGGTCTCGCGGCGGAGAGGTTGTCGTTGTAGTCGGTTGAGCAGTTGCAGCAATAGGCTGCGGTTGCTGAGCAGCTGGAGGCACTTGTGTCGCGTCGAGCTTCTGCAGGTAACTGTAGATCGTCTCGACGTCTTTCTTCTCGGCCATCGCGCGGACAAGGCCGCTGTCGATGGCGTCGCTAGCCTGTTTGTAGTTCACATCGTCGAACTCGCCGGACGCGTGCAGCATCTTGTTGCCTGCGAGGTGAGTCTGTAGTTGTCGCAACTGCGTGTTGAGAGTGCTGGTTCGCTGGCTGAGAGTATCGATAATCTCTTTCCGTTTGCCCTTTAGCTCGTTGATAGCGTCCTCGTGCTGTTTCCTTAGATCCTCGTAGACGTCCTTCTGGATGTCTCCGACGCTGAACAGCTCGTCGAGGGCTCGGAGGCGTCTGGTTACTATGTCGAATTCTTTGCGGAATTCCTCTGCTTCGACCTTCCAAGCTGGGGCAAGGACCAGAGTGTCGCCTGTTATGGTGACTCTGTCGCCTGGGCATTGGAGGAATTCTCCGTTGCCTTCCTCTATTCCTACCACTGTGACCTCGTCTCTGAGGTTGGCGGATATGCCTACGACTTTGCCGAAGGCTCTGCCGTAGGGGTCTTGGAGGGTTCTGCCGAGGAATCTTCTGACTTGTTCAAGTGTTATTGGCATGATTTTGCACCAAAAAGTGTTGTCGGAGTTACTCCTACCTTGGAATCACTGTCTCGTGTTCTGCGGTGGCGGTTGGAGAGGGTAACTCCGGAAACTTCTCACGCATCCGTGTCTCAGCTATGGTGTTGGCTTCAGAGATGATCTTTGACGCTTCTGGGCCGGAGGCTTCTAGGTCGTAGCCTTGGCCTGTTGCTTCGCCGACTTCCATGACTACGCTGTTTAGTGTGTCGGAGATCTCGCCGAGTTCGTAGCCTACTTGTGGGATGACTCCTGCGATCTGGTTCTTGATCTGGTGTACTACTCCTGCTACTGGGCCCATCATGGCTGCGACGTCGCCGAATTCCTGGATTGTTTCGAGTCGCAGTACGACTTGTTCGAGGGCTAGTTCGCTTCTAAGGGTGACTTTGGCGATTTTTCGGATCTCAGCGATCTCGTTGGCGTACATTGCGCTTCTCATTGTGTCTTTGGACATCTGTGCTTGGACGCACTTGTCGAACAGTGACTTGTCGTGCTGTTGTGTCTTGAGATTGGCTCCTTCCAGCCTGTTCTGTTGGACTTTGAGTTTGTAGACGACCTGGGAGATCTTTTCCTTGAGTGGTTCTTGGTGGTGGATGCGATCGGTGACCTTGGAGAGCAAGGGTTCTCTTTGCTCTCGGTCCCAATTCTTCATGGACTTGTATGACATTTCTATCTTGAAAGCTGGCTTACTTGGGACAGGTTCCAAGTGGGTTCTTGACACGTAATGGTGTGATTTCGTACTCTGCGGGCTAGAGAAATTCTAGCTCAGGCAATAGGTTGCCTGTTGTCAACAGATATTCGGCGGGTATGTTGTGCGGGCCACAGGACGGTTTTGGTTTATATGCGGTGTCAGAAAATTGGTGGGAAGTTGTGTTTTCCCCAATCCCAGTTTAGCATTGCTAGTTAAAAACCGTGCAGTTCAGGGTGCATCATTGACAGTCTTGTTTCTACCAAATTGCTGAATCTGGGTTTACAACCCCTCTTTTCAGGGTTTTTTGCGGTTGAACGCTTTTACCATTTTACCTCATAGAAGTCGCTTCCCTAGGATGAAAAAAAATGGTACTAAACGATCTGACTCTAGAGAAGTTGATCAGCGGCCTCACAAGACCTCCAAGACAGAATCAACGTGCTAGGATACACGTTGAACGAGCACCTCAAAGAAACCAAGGACCAGATCGGCAGCACACCACAACGACTGCTCAACCTTGAGACAAAATACGTGACCGGTGAAGTCAGCGAACAGGAATATCGCGGACAACGCGAAGAGTTCAAGGGCCTTCTACAGCGAAACCTCCACAGCATCGAAGAAATCAAAGACATGATCGAGGTTCTAACCCACATCGAAACCAGACCACTAGCACCAGCCGACTTCAAACAAGCAAACCCACCAGCACCACGGACCCTAATCGAGGAATGGTCCCGGAATGCCGTTCCACAACAAGCACCAGCGACCGCCCAACAAACACCGACCCCAACACCCACTTCGCCAAGCGTCAAGTTCGCTGCGAGCTCCATTGTCTCCGAGAGACCATGGGCTCCCCCGACAACACCTGTTGCACCCCAACCATCGAGTAACATCTCAACCTGGACGAATCCTCAGACAAACAATGCACCTACCAGCGCACCAGTCTCTGCTCCGGCGTCAGTGTTCACCCCGCCGGTCCAAGAGAAGGCCCAACCAGTTTCAGCAGTTGCTACTGATCCCATCGCAGCCACCCCAGTTACTCCATTGACCCAAGCAAGCACGCCAACCGTCGAGGATTCTTTCACCACTGCGCCAGCTCAGGAATACGTTGAGGATGTTGCAGACGCGCTTGTCGTCAAGGTCGTCGATGACATGCCGATTCTCGATGCCTCCTCAGCGATCGCCACAACAGAGAATGAGATTCAGCCAACGATTCCAGGCACCGAAACTGTTCCAGGCATACCCTCCGGACCAGACATGGCCCAGCCAAGCCTCCAGTTGCCGAGCCAGTTCTACAAAGTCGTCTGTCCAAAGTGCGGCGCTGACGTTCCCAAGGCTGCAAAGGTCTGGGAGCTCAAAGGCGGCAAATCCAAGAAGAACGTGCTGATCGGCCTCTTCCAGTGCCAAGACTGCAGGGTCAAGTTCCGAGAAGCCCTCACCCGGGACATCATCTAAAATCTCGCAAACTCGACCCTCCCCTTCCCCTCACGTTTTTTTCCCGTTTCTTTTTCTGTCAGGGTAGCCAAAGGCTTAAGTCGCAAGAAGCTTGCCCGCTTCGTCACTGTAAGGATTCAAAGAGGCTAGTGTTTGCAAGTGGAGAAAACTGAACCGAAACGTCTCGCATCTACAGAAAGAACCCCCGAAAGAGCTCCTGAAGCGCGTCCTACCCGTCCCATGAGCCGAGCTCCGCCCGATGTTGTATTCATCGGAAAGAAGCCGCTGATGGCCTATGCGACGGCTGTTATGATGCACTTCAACAGTGGATCCAAACAACTAACGGTCAAGGCGAGAGGTCAATCGATCAGCCACGCCGTGGATGTGGTTGAGGTTGTCAGGAACCGGTTCTTCCAAGGCAAGCTTGTAATCAAAGAGGTCAGGATCGGGACTGAATTGCTCGGCGAAGGAGAAGATCAGCGGAACGTGTCCACGATAGAGATTGTCGTAACCCGAAACGACTAGAAGAACCTACTTCATCATTCGAAGAGTGCTCAGACCCCAAGTCCTCTCTACGCTGTACAACTTCACTTCCGAGATCACCAACGGCTTTTTCATAGCGGACATGTTTTGGGGAGTGAGCTCCATAAAGAGGGGTCTCTCAGGACTGTTCGTGTACAGGGCCCGGTCGACTAGGAAGAGCTTGTTCATGTCGTTGAGTGAGTTGTAGATTATCGCTTTGATCCGGAGATATTCCTCGCTTACGCAATCCAGTAGGACTTGGTCTGTGTATCCTGAATCTAGGACCTGTAGCTCTCCAGAGGGGCCTTGGTCAAGCTTCATTTGCTAAGCCAACAAACAAGCTCGTAGCTGTTCTGTTCGTCAGATTACTACTAGTGGAATCGGCTTATAATTCGTGTCGGTACCCACGCAGCAATAGTATGGACAATGGTAACCGGTATGGTTACGATTATACCGGAATGGATACTTTTGGACGATTTTCGTGGAGAGCGCTGCGCGAGACTCGAGTAGGCCCCGTGGGCCCCGAAAAATCACATTCTTGGTTCAGGAATCTGTTTTCAAAAACCGGTTTCAAGAATTAGTTTCAAAATGTGGTTTCAAAAAGCGATTTTCAAGCCCTGATTTCAGACCGCGAATCGCAACTTCCTATCCCGGATAGCGGGTCTACGTGATTAGTCGTGCGGGTCTCCCCCGTCTCGCCCAGTATTCGCTTGCGACCTCCCAGTCAGCAGTCAGCAGTTGATTCGCGCTGATTACTTCTCTAGCCCGGCACGATTCTGGGCCACGGCGGCTCGAATGAGATCCTTCAGTGCAGGCTCGTTGATCTTATCGCCCTCATGGAAGTCAATCGCCCGCGCTTTCTTAGCCTCAAGCCCCGCGTTGAAGAGCTTGTGCGGGTCCGGAAGACTGGCGCCTTGAAAGAAGTTCATCTTCACATTCCCCTTGAAAGCACCGACCGCTACTACCAGCCCATCGTGAGACCAGACCGCCGTGTTCCACTTCCACTCTTCGGTGATGCCTGGGTCGGCGTCGTGAATGATCTTGCGAAGCGTGACCATTACTTGCCCACGCCAGTCCTTGAGCTCTGCAATTTGCTTGTCGATAAGCTTGGAAGAATCCATTGAAACCGTTTTTTCGGTTTGACCCTTCATGAATATGTCGGTCAGACAATCTGTTATCGAAGATAGTCGTACGCTAACAGCGTCATGAACTCGGGAAAACTATCACTGGTCACTAGCGAATCAAGCAAGGCTCCCGCGATATCGTAGTTAATCCCTTCGCCCGCTTGCAATCGCGCTCCAGTGCCTGTTTTCGCCATTTCTTCCCTCAAGATGGCCCTGAATAATTCACGTGTAACCGTCTGGCCTTCAAGAAGCTTGGCGGAATGACGAATCCACTGCCAAATCTGAGCCCTACAAATTTCTACCGTAGCAGTGTCCTCCATCAGGTTGTTTATGGCTACGCATCCGAGACCTTCAAGCCAGGACTCCAGATATCGTAGGCTGACAGCGACATTTGCCCTCAGGGACTGCTCGCTGATCTTGGGGTCGGGTACCTTGAGGAGATCATCGCGGCTTACCCTTGCGTTCGGGTCATCGTGCTTCGATTCCAGGGAACGATCGTTGAAGACCTTCATGACGACAGGCACCAGACCTGGGTGAGCAACCCAAGCGCCCTCGTATCCCTCGGCCGCCTCCCGCTTCTTATCAGCGGCTACTTTGTCGATGGTTTCCTGGGAACGGGGGTCGCCTTTGATAGGAACCTGGGCAGCCATCCCTCCGATTGCGTAGGCGCCTCGTCTATGGCAGGACTGGGCCAGTAGAACGGAGCTGGACTTGAGGAAGGGTGCTGTCATGGGAAGGAGTGGTCTTTCGGGAACTAGGAATCTCGGGTCGTGGCCCAGGAATTTGACCAGGCTGAAGATGTAGTCCCAGCGGCCGAGGTTGAGGGCTGTTATCCTCTCGCGTAACTCGTAGAGGATTTCGTCCATCTGGAATCCGGCGAGGATGGTTTCGATTAGAACGCTGCACTTTATGCTGGCGCGGGGAAGTTTGAGAGTTCTCTCGGAATGGTCGAAGATGTTGTTCCAGAGCCGGGCTTCTAGATAGCTCTCGAGTTTCGGGATGTAGAAGTAGGGTCCTGTACCTTGGCTAATCAGCTTCTTGGCGTTGTGATAGAGGAAGACTCCATAGTCGAAGAGGAACGCGGGAACGGGGCGGGAATCGATTAGAACATGCTTCTCAACTAGATGCAAACCTCGCGGCCGCACCATGAGCGTTGCAAGCTTGTCTCCTAACTTGTATTCTCGACCATCCGGACCGGCGAATCTGATGATGCGGTTGACCGCGTCTCGAAGGTTAGCCTGGCCCTGAACAGTTCCCTCCCAGGTCGGCGAGTGCGAGTCTTCGAAATCCGCCATGTAAACGTCAGCGCCAGAGTTGAGCGCGTTTATCACCATCTTTCGATCAACCGGGCCAGTAATCTCTACCCGTCTTTGTCGAAGATCAGCCGGGATAGGTCCGACTTTCCATTCGGACATCCGAATTTCGCGAGTCTCCTCTAGAAAATTGGGAAGCGCTCCGTTTCGGAGATCCTGATGAACGAGGATTCTCGTCTGCAGTAGCGAGTCAAGACGTGGAGAAAATTCTAGACTAAGGTCTCCGACAAAAGCCAACGCCTCAGGCGTCAGTATGTCTTCTAAACCCTGAATTGGAGGACCTGTGACTTTGAGGCTTCGCGGTTCCAGTGCTAGCTCGGATTTGCTGCTTGCTTCGTCGGATAAATGCAATCCTATTGATTCCGGTCTCGGTCAGATTTGGTGCTTGAGACCGGAGGAGGTGATAGAACGGGTTGTTCTTTGAACTGGGCGGCTTCAGTCGATTCACCCATGGCCGTTGTAGACGACATTCCGCTTGAGATTACAGTTGCGACCTCGTCGAAGTATTCTGTTCCCACAAACGCCTGGTGTTTCACTGCGGTGTAGCCCGCTGGTTCGGCCTCGAACTCTTTCTTCTGCACCCGAACGTATGCGGCCATGCCTTCAAGCGCGTATTGTTTGGCCAGTTCGAACATGGATACTGAGAGGCTGTGGAAACCGGCCAAGGTGACGAACTGGAACTTGTAACCCATCTTGCCCAGTTCTCTCTGGAAACGTCGAATGCTCTCTGAATCTAGATGTTTCTCCCAGTTGAATGATGGGGAGCAGTTGTATGCCATCAGTTTCTCGGGGTAAACTCTATGGATTGCTTCTGCAAATCTCCTAGCGTCATCAAGATCTGGCGTAGGAGTTTCGCACCATAGTATATCGGCGTAAGGCGCGTAGCTAATACCTCGAGCAATAGCCGCGTCCAGACCGGGTTTGAGTTTGTAGAAACCCTCGGGCGTCCTCTCACCTGTAGTGTAGGGTAAATCCCGTGGATCCGCGTCGCTTGACAAGAGTTTCGCCCCCATAGCATCTGTTCGCGCGATAAGATACGTCGGGACCCCCGCTACGTCCGCTGCAAGACGAGCAGCGATTAGTGTCTTGATGAACTGATTAGTGGGAACTAGGACTTTGCCGCCTAGATGGCCGCATTTCTTCTCTGAAGCAAGCTGGTCTTCGAAGTGTACTCCTGCTGCTCCGGCTTCGATCATGGCCTTCATCAATTCGAACGCGTTGAGCGGGCCTCCGAATCCTGCCTCGGCGTCAGCGATGATCGGGACGAACCAGTCGATTTTCACTTCGCCGTTCATGAATTGTATCTGGTCTGCTCTCTGGAAGGCCTGGTTGATCCTCTTTACCAGATTCGGGACGCTGTTGGCCGGATATAGGCTCTGGTCCGGGTAAGTCTGACCAGAGAGGTTAGCGTCGGCAGCTACCTGCCATCCGCTCATGTAAATTGCCTTGAGCCCTGCTTGGACCATCTGGAGAGCCTGTGCTCCAGTTAGCGCGCCGAGTGTGGGAATGTACGCTTCATCCCTCAAGAGGCGCTCAAACTTTTCTGCGCCCAGTCTGGCCAGAGTAAACTCTGGATGAACAGTCCCGCGGAGCTTGCAGACATCTTCGGCCGAGTATGGTCGACGGATTCCATTCCAGCGATCTGATCGCCAGGACTGCGATAATCGTTCAGTATCCGTACTGAAAGGCGTACTCACTTGGGTCACGAATCGTCTTGCTTTCGATACCGATCAGCGAATAATAAGGGTTGACGAATTACCCTTCCGATTTCTATCTTTCGATATATTCCTACATTGATAACAAGTTTCCCAGAATCCAATAGGGGCAAGGATCATGGAATCTTCGACAGCTGTTTCCTTGCGAGAGGCATGCTTATTTTCGAAAAATGTTCTGAAATGACTGATAAGCGGCTCTCGCGGACAATCGAGAGTTCCGCCTATACGAGCGCGGCAAGCAAAATTATCGAGAAGGCTTAGGCTCTTTCCCTTTCCCTGCTGTTTCGGGAGATAGGTTGACACCGATTCGAACGCCTTTGCCCTCGTAGCTTTGGCATTCACAGTCGGATTGGCCAGTACAGACCTCCCATTGCCCGCGGTCGTGAAGAAGAACATGAATTGGGTAGTCTCTTCTTTCCGATTGGGGGGATTCGTTGCCGCACGCGTCGCAACGGATTTCTAGTGTCTTGATGAAAGACTTGCCGTGATGGTGTCCTGGCGAAATCTCATCGGTCCCAAAGGAACCATAGGTCCTTCCGATATTGTGACCTGTCGCGTTGTAGTGCTGCTTCCGCACCCGCTCAACGAAAGCTACCAATCCCTTGAATTCACCGAAATCTTCATCGAACTGTTTGGGAAGCT
This sequence comes from Crenarchaeota archaeon 13_1_40CM_3_52_10, assembly GCA_001918765.1. Classification (GTDB taxonomy): domain Archaea; phylum Thermoproteota; class Bathyarchaeia; order 40CM-2-53-6; family 40CM-2-53-6; genus 40CM-2-53-6. The sequence continues at coordinate 3,795 of MNGO01000064.1, read as the reverse complement.
TCTCTAGGATTGACTGGTTTGTAGTAGACTGGTTTCTAATCTCTGGGAGAGGAATCTGTCTGGCTCGTTCGGCCAGATCGTAGACTTTCCCGGTCAGATCCCTGGTACTCTCAGAGGGACCGCTTTCGGCTGCTTCTCTGATGAGCTTACGAACTTGGCTTTCAAGGTCTTTTAGCGTCTGCTGGAACTCAAGGAATTCTTTCGTTTTCTGCGCCGCTGACATGAGCTTTGAGTAGGAGCTCAGACAGTTAGAAATGTTGTAACCAAGAAAGGATTGCAAAACAACGTTTCAGCACGGGCAAACCCAATTCTCACTCGCTCCGGCGTCCCAGCCGGTGCGATGCTAGAGTTCTCGAAGTTGGCGCCGCCGACAGGGTTCGAACCTGTGACCAACGGGTTGCTACAGTGGACCTTGCACTTTAACAGCTTCAGCCTCAGCCCGCGAGCCGAGTCCGCTGCTCTACCACTGAGCTCGCGCCCCCAAACCTCTGAGGGAACGGCGGCCCGCGTCTTAGCCGGCGGCAATCGACAACCCCAAAGAACCCGTTTATTAAAAGATAGGCAGGAGCATCCATCAGAGGAAAACTCCATCCAAAGTTATCAGCACTCCCACGGAAACAAGTGAGAACCGCACTATCGCCGGGCTGTAACAGATCGATGCCCTGAAAGAAATGATTAGGGCCATGGGCTTGAGCCCTGAACAAGTCCTCAACAGAGAAGCTCTCACCGATCCGGCCGCAACCGTCGTTGGCCAAGACCGTGTTCAAGACCACCAGGTACAAGTCCTCACACGAACACTAAGAGAACTCATTGAAGCCACTGCTAGCGGGTCAAATCAACTCCGCGGGGTTTGAACCCGGGCGGGCCCACCATGCTGGCATGGAATTAGGTAGATTCAAGAGATTGCCGGGAGGCGTTTGTGGTAACACTTGGGTTTTTTCTTCAGCCCCACCCAAAGAGTCATATCTGCAACCGAAAAATGTACTATCGACGGAAATGGGCCAGAGTCAACAAAATATCCAGAAGATTCCAGAGGAATCTCGTATCGAAAGAATGAGCCTTGAGATTAGGAAGTTCCAACCGATTGAGTACGAGAGGTTTGCACAAATTTACAATTCATCATTCCCGAACAATCCGTTCAGTGCTCATGAATTGAAAGCGTGGGACGACAATCTCGACAAGACCAAGTACTATTTCCAGCGCTACTCCTGCTATAACAAGCAAACAAGTGAAATGCTCGGTGTCGGCGCCCTGGGCCATGTTCCTTGGATGTTCAATCCACGAAAATACCAGGCAAGAATATTCGTTGACAAGAACCACCAGAACAAGGGCGTTGGACAATTCATCTATGAGAGCTTGATGAAACAATTAGTCGACCTTCAAGCCGTAGCAGCATACGCCTGGGCCAAAGAGGACGATACGATCGCACTCTCGTTCCTGGCAAATAGAGGGTTCACAGAAATGTTTCGCACCTGGGAATCATGGCTCAACCCGGTCCAGGTCAACCAGTCCAAGTTCCATCAATATGCAGAGAGGGCTTCCAACGCCGGTATTGAAATCACCAGCCTCGCCCACGAACTAGAACATGATCCAGAATGTTACAGGAAACTCTATGAATTGAACCAGGAATTGATGGGAGACGTGCCGCTACCGGAACCCTACAGCCGAATACCATACGAGCAATGGCTAAGTTTCGACATGAAAGATCCTGGTCTAGTCCCGGAAGTCTACTCGATCGCCAAGGACGGTGCCAAATACGTGGGACTTAGCAGTGTCCGACGCCTCGACAAGGAACCCCACGGGCTCTGGCAAGCCCTCACCGGTGTCACGAGACAATATCGTGGGAAAGGCATAGCTTTCGCCATGAAACTTAAAGTCCTCGACTATGCGCGAGAGAAAGGTTACGAACGTATCAAGACCGATAACGCTACCAACAATACTCCCATGCTCTCGATAAACATGAAACTAGGATTCAATAGGCAAACAGGCTGGGTCAACTTCTCGAAAACAATCTGACAAATTAACCGATACTAGCCAGCGACTTCGAGAAGATCGACCCCGCCAATCCTAACAGTGACAGTGTGGCCGCGATTGTGTTCGGTCTCGACGACAACGACATCAAAAGCGTCCATGATTTTTACGAGTTTGCGTCAGGCACCTTCCCAATCAACAATGATTATTAGGCAAAAAGCGTCGCCGTGCTATGATACGATAAGGATGCCAAGATTCGCCATAGAGCTGCCGGACAAACTGAACAAGGAGTTCCGGGTCCGCAACTCAGACGGGCGGGCTCCTCGGTGCAAGACCCTAGCGGAGGAACGATAGAGCTTCCAATTGGCTCTTGTCGCGGTAGACCCGCCTAAAGAACTAGCCGAATCCCACCCGGCCCCTCTTAGCCCTTCAATGACCACACGATGGCTTCATTTCGAATCAATCCTGACGGCGAGCCTCTTAGGCTCGCTTTTACAAGACTCCATATGACGGATTAGTGTCACACTGTAACGTCATTTCTTGGGCCAAAAAAGTTCGCTTCCAGGGAATGGTGAATCCGGCGGGCCCACCAGATATTTCAAGACCCGAACGGGTTGTCCACTTAGCAAGAACTCTTCAATGGCCCAGTTCCACTGTAAATTTGCTGTGAGTCGATTAACAGGTAGAGCCTTATGGGAGGAGATGCCTTGATGGAGTTAGAGAGTCGATTCCCTGTGAAATGGAGAAAGCCTGTCCCATTGTGGGTGTTGTTGATAGGAATACTCGCGACAGCCTCGACGACCGCCGGAGTAATACTCCTGCCGAGCATTCTCAGTCCAAAACCTGACTTCACTATGTCTGGCCTTCACCCTATGTACGTTCAGGCAATTCAGGCATTTCGCCCCGGTGAGCTTGGCAGCAATCAAACGTTGATCACGATCCAGGCAACCAGGAACTTCACTGGCATAGTCACTGTTACCACCTGGTCATCTACTGGCGTGGGAACCGTGCTCTTGGATCCTCAAACGTTCGGGGCAAAGGATCAGATTCTACTTGGCAAGGCTGGAAGCCTAATCCTGAATGTCAAAACCAGGGAAGTTGGAAACTTCACAGTCACTGTCATCGCCTCTAGCGGTCCGACATCTCATACAGAGAGTTTTCCTGTGATTGTCGAGAATCTCACTATGACCTCCAGCCCGTCCTCTCTTACGATCATGCGGGGCTCATCCGGGACAGCGGAGATCAACCTCTCAGGTGTGAATGGACTCTCCGGCAATATGAGTCTCGGAACAACCGTGTATTACTGTGGTTGTCACCTGGGTTTCTATTCCGTGGATTCCCTCAGTAGCGCGTCCGTAACCCCGACGAGCATCATTCTGTCCCCGGGCGGAACGGGCAAAATCGCTCTTACGATAAATGTGGGGCTGTCCGACAATAACTCAGTCCTCTACGCAGTTGTGAAAGCTTCGATGGTCAGGCAACTGTGGTACTTCAACCTAACCGTGGAGGTTAATGTAGTGTGAAGCCCTGGACAATTCTGACGAAACGATAAACTCTGCCAGTTCCACTGTAAAATTGCCGTGAGTCCGGGCGGGCTCACCAGTCTAGCCGTGAACTACCGGAGGTTCGGGAACTACGGAGCTGCTCTTGAGCTGGTCTCTGTGGTTGTCCACGAAGAGCTTGGTGAGGACCCGTATTTCGATGTTTTCCCGTTCTTGTTGCGTGGTGTAGATTCTGTGAGGTTAGGCGGAGGCCCAAATTGCGGGACCTTGCCCGGATGTGGCTCCTAGAACTTAAGGAACAACGGGAACTGCTGAAGGAGAG
>MNGO01000065.1 GCA_001918765.1 Crenarchaeota archaeon 13_1_40CM_3_52_10 | reverse complement strand
TGGGAAGAGCCGCGAGAGCTGGACACAGACAACGAGGCAGTTATCAGCCTCTACGATGGCATCAAGAAAATACTTGAAAACCAGCCGAAACCAAAGGGCAAGCCAAGCTCGGGCCTCCCTAGAGAAGCAAAACACATCCTGCGCTGTGGCCGAATTCTCAAAGTCGATATCGAACGGAAACTCGTCGTCATTACTGTAATGAAAACAGACGGAGAGCTTCATCAGCTTCGCATAGAAGCAAACCAAGACTGACCTTAGACTCTCAGATCTGAGGTCGTACCATTTCTGGTCACACGTCGATTCTTACGCGATATTCTCCGAAAGCTTCTCTCAGAACGTCGCTGATCTCACCGACGGTGCAGTTGGCGCGGACGGCATTCAAGATATCACCTACCAGGTTCTGTTGATGGCTCGCAGATTTGGAGAGACGTCCAAGGGCGCTCTTGATCTGCATATTTTTTCTTGACGCTTTCATTTTCTTCAGCTGTCTGACTTGAGCCTTCTCGAGCTTGGGGTCGATGCGCTGGATCTTCGGCGCGGTACTTCCTTCAGTAAACTTGTTGACTCCGACGATAATCGTTTGGCCTTCGTCGACAGATTTCTGGAACTTGTAGGCGCTGTCCTGGATCTCTCGATGGACGAATCCTGATTCTATTGCCTTTCGAGCGCCGCCAAGATCTTCCACTCTTTTCAAGAGGCCTGTTGCTTTGGCCTCAAGGTCCCTTGTCAAATATTCCAGATAGTAGCTTCCGCCCAAGGGATCAGCTGTCTTTGTCACTCCTGATTCGTGGGCGATAATCTGCTGTGTCCGGAGCGCGATTTGCACAGACTCTTCCGTCGGTAAAGATAGTGCCTCGTCCCTTGAATTTGTGTGGAGAGACTGTGTTCCGCCGAGGACTCCCGCAAGGGCCTGGATTGCGACTCGGACAATATTGTTGTCGGGCTGTTGAGCGGTCAATGTCTCGCCACTTGTCTGGGTGTGAAATCGTAGTTTGCACGATTCTGAGCTTCGGGCCTTGAAGCGTTCTTTCATTATGTGGGCCCAGATTCTGCGCGCGGCTCTGAATTTCGCGATCTCTTCCAAGAAATCGTTTCTGCAGGCGAAGAAGAAGGAGAGTTGGGGGGCGAACTGGTCTATCTTGAGACCGCGTTCGAGAGTCGCCTCAATGTATTCGATTGCGTTTGCAAAACAGAAACCCAACTCTTGAACCGCGTTCGCTCCTGATTCACGAATATGATAACCGCTGATGCTAATGGGATGCCAGTGGGGCATCTTGTGGGCACAGTATTCTATGAGATCGACGGAGAGTCTCAGCGACGCTTCTGGAGGATAGATGTACGTGTTCCGTGCGATATACTCTTTCAAAATATCATTCTGAGTCGTTCCCCTCAGCTTGTTCTGGGGGACGCCTTGCTCCAGTCCAACAGCAATGTACAATGATAGCAGAATAGGCGCGGTAGCATTGATTGTCATGCTCGTGCTGACTTTTCCGAGGTCAATGCCCTCGAAGAGACGATTCATGTCATGGACGCTGCTGATTGCCACGCCGACCCTGCCGACTTCTCCAACAGCTCTAGGGTGGTCAGAGTCAAGGCCGAGCTGTGTTGGAAGGTCGAATGCTGTGCTCAGCCCGGTCTCGCCGTGAGAGATCAGATACTTGAAGCGCAGGTTGGTTTCTCGAGCAGAACCGAACCCGGTATATTGACGCATAGTCCACAGCCGGTTCCGATACATTCCATCGTAGATGCCACGCGTGTACGGGAACTGGCCCGGCTTTCCCATCGATCTTGCCCAGTTCGGAGGAACATCTTTGGCTTCGTAGATTTTCTTGACGGGGATCCCAGAGTCTGTTGTTACAGGGTCAGTCAAGCCTTTTCTCCTATCTTGGAAATAATTCCAACAAGCTTCGACGCCGCGGTCTCTGGATCCAATTCACGTTTGACAACTCTTGCAACCAGAGAGTCGAGTCCTTTCTGATCTCCGAGACGCTTGACAGTTCGATGATAGAAATCTGAGAAAGCGGCATCTACCAGCTCGGACTGGATCCTCTTGCTCAATCTCTTCTCCCTGAGGCTTCCAGTCTCCAAATACTTCTGGAATTTTTCGAGAGCATCCACAACCGCTGAAACACCTGTTCCCTTGACCGCCACAGTCTTCAGAACCGGTGGCCTCCATCCATCTCGCTCTTGCAAACCGCTTGCGATGTTGTAGATTGTCTTCGCTGGGTTGACTAAGTCTGACTTGTTGATGACGAACAAGTCACCAATCTCGGCGAAGCCAGCCTTGAACGCCTGGATCTCATCACCCAGCTGAGGCATCAGAACGACAATGGTGGCGTCCACTGTTGTCGCGATCTGAACCTCCGTCTGACCCGCTCCCACAGTCTCCACGATGATGATGTCCATCCCGGCCGCGTCCAAGACGCGTATTGTGTTTCTCGCCGCGCGAGCGAGTCCTCCAAGGTCGCCTCGGGAGGCCATGCTTCGGATGTAGACTTTCTTCTCTAGGCTGTGCTCCATCATGCGTACACGGTCACCGAGCAACGCACCTCCTGTGAACGCGCTAGACGGGTCAATTGCCAGAACTCCGACGCTACGTTCTCTCTTCCGGTACTCTTCGATTATCTTGTCGACCAGAGTGCTCTTGCCCGTCCCGGTTGGACCGGTGACGCCGATGGTGAACGCTCGGCCTGTATGCGGGTATAACTCTTGAATGAGCTTCCGGCTAGGCTCCCCACCTGTCTCTACTATCGAGATCGCCTTGGCAACAGCTCTATGGTCTCCCTTGAGAACTTGAGAAGATAGATCCCGAGCCAAGTGAAATTCTCGGTTCCGTTCTCGCCTCTAGAGCGTATTTCAAGATTCGGCGACGAACGGCGTCAGGATAACGGAAAAATAGGAACCTCCAGCCATCCTCTATTGTTTCGTGACCGTGTTTTGGCAAAAGGTTACTGGAAGAAGGTTCTAGATGAGATCAAGCAGGAACGGAAGGCACCGCCAACTACCTTCGATAAGAAGCAACTTGTGAAGATCAAACAAGAAAGAGTTCGGTGGGAGAGCAAGACCCTCAAACCATGGACCCGCGATAGCCCTGAACAAAAACAGGAATTCCGAAACCTGTCAGATGTTCCAGTGAAAAGAGTCTATACTCCAGAAGACGTATCGCACCTAAACGAGTCCAAGCAAATCGGGCTTCCAGGCGAGTACCCCTATGTCCGAGGAGTCTACCCGACGATGTATCGCGGGCGACCGTGGACAATGCGCATGTTCTCCGGCTTCGGAACCCCTGAAGACACGAACAAACGCCTACACTATTTGCTAGATCACGGAGAGACTGGCCTGAGCATTGCATTCGACATGCCAACGCTCTACGGGTATGATCCCGATAGCTCGCGAGCTGAGGGCGAAGTCGGACGCTGCGGCGTGTCGGTAGGCTCGTTGAAAGACATGGAAATCATACTCGAGGGAATCCCCCTGGAGAAGGTCAGTACTAGCATGACGATCAACGCCCCAGCATCTGTTCTGACCGCGATGTATGTTGGAGTTGCTGAAAGGCAAGGTGTGAAGCCGAACGAGCTACGCGGGACGGTTCAGGCCGACATCCTGAAAGAGTACATCGCCCAGAAAGAGTGGGCCTTCCCTCCCGAAGCGCATCTTCGGATCATCCGGGACATGATGGTGTATTGTACAAAGGAGATGCCGCAATGGAACTACATCAGCATCAGCGGCTACCACATCCGCGAGGCAGGGTCTAGCGCTGTCCAGGAGCTTGCCTTCACACTTGCTGACGGATTTGCATACGTGGATCTCGGGATTGAAGCAGGGTTGAAGGTTGAGGATTTCGCTCCCCGTCTCTCCTTCTTCTTCAACTGCGGGATGGACTTTTTCGAAGAGGTCGCCAAGTTTCGCGCTGCCCGGCGAATCTGGGCTCGAGTGTTGAAGGACAAGTACAAGGTCAAAGATCCTAGGTCGTTATTGTTGAGGACTCATGCCCAGAACTCTGGCGCGTCGCTCACATGGCAACAACCTCTCAACAACATCGTGCGAACGACGATCGAAGCCTTGGCGACGGTGCTCGGCGGGACCCAGTCACTTCACACCAACTCTTACGATGAGGCCTGGGCGTTGCCGTCAGAAGCAGCGGCCACGGTCGCGTTGAGGACTCAGCAGATCCTAGCGGAAGAGACAGGCGTTACCGATACCATCGACCCTCTAGCTGGATCATACTACCTCGAGTGGCTAACTGATGAAATGGAGGAACGTGCTTTCCAGTATTTCGATAAGATAGAACGGGCCGGCGGATTACTTAACGCGATAAAGACGGGTTTCATTCAGAGAGAGATCGCTGAGAACTCCTATCGATACCAGCAGGAACTGGAGAGAGGAGACCGAGTTGTCGTCGGCGTGAACAAGTATCAGATCGAAGAAGGGAGGCCAATTGAGACGTTGAAGATCAATGAAGAAGCGCAACGACGCCAGGTTGCACGGATAAACATGGTCCGGGAATCGCGGGACAACAACAAGGTCGAGCAAGCATTGGATGAACTGCGAAAGACGTTCAAGGATGAGAAAGCGAACTCGATGTATCCCATGGTCAAGGCGGTCAGAGCCTACGCGACGCTGGGGGAGATCATGGACGTTGGACGGAAAGTTTTCGGAGAATACAAAGAGCCACCAATTCTCTGACCAAGGGGACCCAGGCAACGACGAAGAAGAAAGCAATATCAACGCCAGCTCGGATTAACTATGAGGTCAAGGAGCTAAACTCCACAACTTGGCCTGATTTCGAGAAGTTCTTCGCGAAACACGATGGGGTCCAGGGCGGTTGTTGGTGTACATTCTACCACCATAACGAAGGACGCTTATTGAAAGAAGGATTGGAGCGGGAGGACGCGATCGCACTGAATCGAAAGGAAAAGAAGTCTCTTGTCGCTAAGGGCAGATCTCACGGAATCCTAGTCTACGCAGGCGACCAAGCCGTCGGATGGTGCCAGTACGGTCCAAAAGAAGAACTGCCAAGGATCGATTCTGGGCGCAACTATGGCAAACTGGACTTGTCAGCTGATCAAGGCCGAAAACTCTGGCGGCTCACATGTTTCTTCGTGGACAGAGACTTCAGGAAAAAGGGCCTAGCTGGAGTCGCCTTGAAGGCCGCTTTGGATTCGATCCGAAAACAAGGTGGTGGAATAGTTGAGGCGTACCCGCCCACTTCGAAGGAGGGTGGATCATGGGCACTCTGGTTTGGAACGGTGGCCATGTTTGAGAGGGAAGGCTTCAAAGCCCACGCCAAGCTCGGCGAGAAGCACTTGCTCATGCGCAAGACCATTGCATAACGTGTTTCAGTTCTTGCCAAGAGAGAACCTAAGGTTTCGAAAAACCCCAAAACCTTGGAAGACTCTGGAAAGTAGAAACATCGCAACTCTGGGCGACCTAAGGCTTCACCGAGACCGGATCCTCTCCAAGACCGGCTTTGAGATGGTTCACCCTCGACTACTGGTAGACGATTTCTCAATCGTCGTGCCAATTCTGGGTGGTGACAAGCTTGTGATGATATGGAACTACCGTCATGCCATCCAGGGCTGGGAACTCGAACTGCCAGCCGGCCATATCGAAAATGACGAGAGCCCGGAAGCTTGTGCAAGGCGGGAGCTAGAAGAGGAGACTGGGTATTCTGCGGGTTCTTGGAAGAGGCTTGGATGGTTTCACCCCTCTCCGGGAATGTCTCCCCAGAAAGCGTTTGTCCATCTTGCTCGCAATCTGAAAGATGGATCCTTACACCGCGAGCCTTACGAGGTCGGTATGGAAGTTAAGATTCTCAAAGTAACGGATGCCTACAGACAGCTGTGGCGTGGCGAGATTGTTCATTCGCCTACGGCGTCCGCTCTTGGTATTGCCCAGCCAAGAATTCTAAAAGCGAAAAGAGCTACTGTTTCGCGCCGCAGTTAGTGCAGAAGGAATTGCCTGAAGCCAGGGGCATGCCGCAAGAGCGACACTTCCCGGTCGCTGTCGCCGGCGCCTGTGCAGGGATTGGCGCTGGGGCTGGGTTGTACTGGAGGGTGGGCGGAGCCGTTGGAGCGTACTGTGTCTGTGATTGGAGAACTGGTGCGGATCGCATTGTCGGCTGAGTGTTCATCGCGGGCATGTAGTTTGGAACAGTCCCTTTGCCGAAGAAAACTTTGACGTGAGATCTGGTAAGATAGATGATCATGATAATCCAGAATACCAACGCGTAACCCGCTTGGTACACTCCGGTAAACGCGACGTAGGCCGCGCCGAGTATGGAGAGGACTGTAAAGATCATTCCCAGGGTCCACGCCCAGCCTTTTCCATGGAGAAAGCCGACCCCGGTTGCCAGCCAGATCAGGCTGAAGAAGAGAAAGACTCCACCAATGACTACTCCTACAGTACCGATTAGGGTCCCGACTGCTGGTAAAGTTGAGAAGAGAGCTGCCAAGCCGATGATGGCGAGGCTGACAAGGAGTCCGAGAACGCCGATCAGGATCTGAATTATTGCGAGAAGAGTAATGCCGATTGGCCGCGAAGGCTTCTGCATCATGGGAAAATCGAATCTCACGAGAAGGTGTTAAGCGGACTGTTACCAACCTCTGTTTCGAAAAGTGAGCCGTGTCTGAATAGGTGATTGGAATGTAGAGAAAGCTTGATTCTGATTGCCGGTGGTAATGGGTCGACTAGGGTGTCGAGGAACCCGTTCCTGGCATAGTAGAGGGTGATGCCATCGGGGTTCCCTTGCCGAAGAAGGCTTTGACGTGGGGTCTCATCAGATAGTAGACTATCAACAGCGAGATTATCAGCGAAAGAATACTGCCATAGTTGCCGAAAACCAGCTGAACTATGGCGAGAACTATTCCGATAACACTTACTACGATTCCCAGGGTCCAGGCCCACCTTTTTCCACCGAAGAACCCAATTCCGACGGCGAGGTAGAGTATTCCGAGAATCAAGAATACTGCGCCGAGGGCAATTATGAGCGCGGTTATTGTTCCAACGCCCAGCGAGCTCAATCCGGGATAGCCGGCATTATTGATGGCATTCGTAATGTCAACGGATGCTGCTAGCGTACCAAGGAGGATTCCAAGGGCGATGAGCGCTGTTCCGCTGAACAGAAGCCCTATCGCTCCTAGAATCGCTAGTACGGCTAGAATTGTTACGCCGGTTGGTCGTTTCGGTTTCAGTTGCATGGCTGTCATAGACTCGCTCCACAGCTTGGACATCGAGTAGCTCCCGCGGGAATGCTTGCGCCGCAGTTCTTGCATGTCATGCCCATTGATCCCATGGGTGCTGAGCCCATCGGCATCGACGAGCTCATCATTGGGGGAGGCATTGCACCGGGAGCCATTGTTGGCTTGAAGGTTAGCGCCAATATCCCACCGATCAGTCCGAGAAGGAAGCCGATGAAAAATCCGCCGATTGCGGTAACCCAGCTAATTATCGCGAGTATCAAGACGATTACACCCCACATCTTGGTGCTGGTTGGTTTAGAGTACATCATGAATCCTCCAACGACCATGATGAGCCCCATGATGACGCCGACGATTCCTAGTGCCAAGACGGTAGCGCTGGCGGATGCTGCGCCTGTAACGTTAAAGGAGCCGATTAGGGAGCCCGCGAAGGCAAGGAAGGCTCCCCCGAGAATTACGAATATTCCTCCAATTAGCGAGAGGACCATTGCGGCTGTTGGCTTATCGCCCATATCGAGTCACGCTTCGCCACGCTATCACAATATATAACACATTCTATTCCAGCCGAGTTTGGGCATTTCTTGCCAGTTTTAGGGGGCTTTTCCGGTTTTGAAGCTATCTAGCTATAGACCTGATTGAGGCCTTCAGGTTTGTACTTGCGTTTCGTGAAGAGCGGGGCGCGGGAAATTCGACCACCCCCGGGGGTCGCTAGAAAAAGAATGCTTAGACAATAGTTAGCGGAAAGAATAGCTAGCGAAAAAGAAAAGCTAAGAGAACAAAATAGTTGCAGAAAGAAGGTTGCGCTGGTTCTGGGATTTTCCTAGCGTTCAGCTATCTTGCGCCAGGTTCTGTTGGTTCTGGCATTTCAGACCCAAGGGGAAGGCGAAGAAGCCGAGAATTATCGCGAGGACCAATAGCCCGTGGAAGAGAACGCGCATTCTTGTCGAGAGCCAGATCCGAGTCTTGGATTGTGAAAATGTTAGCTCGACGAGGAAGATCGGGATTGTGATGCTGAAGATTGCTTGGTAGATCGCGAGCCATTCCGCCCAAACCCAGTTTGTTCCGAGCCAGCGCCTATAGGTTGCGAGTAATCCGAGATCTTTCCATGTTGGACGGATGGGACTGAAGAAGCTGCGGACGGTTCTGTTAAGTCTTTGTTGGATATAGTCGGAAGTCGTCGGTTGTTGGACTTAACTTGCCTTCATCGACTTTGAGGATTAGGGTCGCGTTGTCCGGTTCCCGTTCCTCTACCATTGCTTCACCTGGAGGCCCGTCGGGGCTGAACCTCAGCCCTCTCGCGGCTATGTTTCTAGCCGCGTTCT
>MNGO01000072.1 GCA_001918765.1 Crenarchaeota archaeon 13_1_40CM_3_52_10 | reverse complement strand
ATTCTACATACAAGGTTTCAAAGGAATGCCCGTCAAGATCATCCACCCTGATCATGTAGAAATCATCGGTCTGGGGCACGTTCTCCTTACCGCTCCCCACATTGCCAATCCTGACGCCGACCTCTACACGGGACCGATAGTCGAGGAGGCAGCGCTAACCTCGAGATCCTTCGCTGTCATAGGCAAGGTCAGCAGGGACTTCCTGGATCTGAATAGAATTCAATCCGCCAAGTCAGAGCTCAGAAAGAGCATTGAGAGCTTCATAGCGGAAGATGGAATCCGGTATCTCTTGGACATCCGCGGGAAGAAAGAGCCAGGCGTCGATATTGGGACCCTTTCGGGGCAGACATCATCTGACTCCACGACCGAGCTAGTAAGGTCCAGATTGGTGAAAGACTTCGCGGTAACGACGACCAACGAATTCAAGGGGCTGGAGCCCGGAAGTATGGTCACGAGTTTTAGCCAAAAAGATGGTAAGGGGGAGTTTGTCGTTGAGACCATCCAAATTGAGTTTGGTCATGAAGAGAGACAGTTTCAGAGGGAGAAAGTAATCCTCGACGTTTCCGAGATAGCGGACATTCTGAACGCGCGGCTAGCTGCCCCTCGAGCCGACTAGTGCGGCAGCAGCGCTTTGCACCAGCCGAATCCAGGGGTCCGGATAAAGTCCTATCACGAAGATCAGAATTGTGGCTGCCCAAAGAACAACCATGTAGATGCGGGGTTCGGGAATCCTAGACTCATCCCCCGGTTCGTCAAAATACATTCTCTTAATCACCCAGCCGTAGTAGCTCATGCTGAAACCGCTGTTGATCAACGCGGCCAATGCAAGATACCCCCCCCAGCTATATGGCGAATAGATCGAGCCTGTGAACAGCATTACTTTGCTGAAAAATCCGTTTAGAGGAGGCACGCCTGCAAGGCCGAGAAAGATTACCGCGATACTCAAGGATGTTTGTGGCATTCTGCGAGATAGCCCATTGAAAGAATCAAGATCCGTAACTGACAGCTTCGTGGCAACTGCCGCCGCCGCGATGAATGCTGCGGTCTTCAGAATTGCATAGTTCAGAACGTGAAAGAGTCCGCCGGCCAGACCCAACGGCACACTGGTTGTAGTGAACGGGGTGGCTAGCGCCATTAGAATGTAGCCGGCTTGGGCAATGCTGGAATATGCGAGTAGTCGTGTGAAGCTCTTCTGCATCAGAGCCGCGACGTTTCCGACACTCATTGTTACAACGGCTACGATAGCAAAGGTCGAATAGAAATCCACGTTAAAGGCGAATATTCCTACGATGAATACCCGAAAGGCCGCCGCGAAGGCAGCCATTTTCGCGCCCGAGGCCAGAAAGGCCCCGATTGTTACGGGTGCTCCCTCGAAGGCGTCTGGTATCCACATGTGGAACGGGACGACCGCCATTTTCACTCCGAACCCAACAATAAACAGGACAATCGCGAGGACCCCAAATGGACGAACATCAGGTCCCGCAGTCGATAGAGAACTTGCGATGGCTGTTAGCCCAGTGGAGCCCGTGATCCCGAAAACCAAGGAAATGGCATAAACGATGAGCGCGGAGGAGAGCGCTGAGAGAACGAAGAATTTCATAGCGGCTTCGTTGGAATTCGGGTCCTTCTTCCTGAAAGCCGTCAGAGCATAGGTGGGAATGCTCATCAGCTCCCAAGCAACGTAGAGAAGTATCAGATCCATTGAGGCGGCCAAAACAATCATTCCTAGGGTCGAGAGAAGCAGGAGTCCGAAAAACGGTCCCTTGTTAGGGTCTTCGCGCATGTTTTGCAGCGAGGCGACAGTCACGAAGATTGCTACGATGAGTAAGACTCCTGAGAAGAAGAGGGTAAACAAATCAACTTGGAGTCCCCCGAAGGATACTGGTGAAGGGCTTGTGAACCCAAGCCATACCGTGGATACTAGCGCGATAGCCAGACCTAGGATACAGACGAAGGGGGCGAGACCAAGCTTCGATTTTCTGAACCGGAGGAAGCCAGCCGGAGTGGCCAGCAGTCCGAAAACAGCTAGGCTGAGAAACGGAGTTAGCGATAGCAGCGCCAATCCGAATCACTTCGCTCCGAGCGCAATTATGGTTCCAATCCATTTCTCCACTGTCGGCGTTATCACACTCCCTAGTATGGGAGGAGGATATACACCGAAGATAAGCAACGGCACGAGAAATGCGACTAGAATCAGGATCGAGTGAAGATGCGGCTCGTTCTTAGGACCAATCCCGGGGGTCATGGCAACCCGTCTCAGCATCCAGAGGAAGTATCCGACCGTGAGAGATGGAGCGACGATGGCGATGGCGAAGAGATAGCTTACGCTAAGTGCTCCCTGGATCACAAGATATTCACTGATGAAGTTAGCAAAACCAGGAACCGCCATGGCAGCCATCGAAGCCAAGAATAGGAGTGTAACTGTCTGAGGCATCTTTCCCCTCAGCCCTTTCAGCTCATCGATATTCCGGGTTCCTGTGTGTTCATGTATGTATCCTGACATTAGGAAGAGCATCCCCACCGCGAGCCCGTGGCTGAACATCTGGAAGACTGCTCCTGAAACCCCTGCGACGGTCGCGGTGAACGCTCCGAGCAGAACGTAGCCCATGTGACTGACACTCGTAAGGGCGATCATTCTCTTGATGTCTTTGGCGACGAGTGCGACTGATGCGCCGTAGACCATAGTGATGAGGCCGATGGTTGTAAAGTAGGGCCAAAGGACACTCACCGCCTTAGGGAAAAGGAGCAGGTTGTATCGAATCAGTCCGTAGCCTCCCATCTTCAAGAGCAAGCCAGCTAGGAGAACGCTGACCGGTGCTGGGGCCTCTACATGAGCATCAGGCAGCCATGTATGAAGCGGGAATATTGGAAGCTTTACCGCGAATCCGAAGAAAGTTGTAATGGCCACCACAAGCTGTAGTGGGAGTGCAAGGCTAGGAATCCTAGCGGCCAGAACATCGTAATCAAACGAAGGACCTCCTGGGTAGGCTGAGGTTCCAGCCCAGGCGTATAGGGCAAGAAAACCGAAGAGCATCACTGCGCTACCGGAATAAGTGAAAATGAGGAATTTCAGGGAGGCATATCTACGCCGAGGTCCGCCCCAGATTCCGATGAAGAAGAACATGGGAATGAGAACAATCTCCCAGAAGAGATAGAACAGGATCAGGTTGAGGGAGGTGAAGACGCCGATTATTCCTGTTTCGAAGATAAGAAAGAGAGCGTAGTACTCCGCGTGTCTGAAGGTAATCTGATCCCAGGATCCAGCGGCTGACAAGAGGCTCAGAAACGTGGCTATCATGAGAAGTGGAAGGCTAATTCCGTCAACCGCGACTTTGTAGTTGAGCCCGAAGGACGCCGCCCAGGGATAAGTCTCAGAGAGCTGGAACCCGGGTTGACCGTATTGGAAAACAGCGAGAATTAGGATTGAGATCGCGAAGACGATGGCAGTGGTCCCTACTCCCATGACCTTAGCAAGTTTGGGGTTCTTCCTGCCGAGCAGATATGTCGGCGCGGCGAGTACTGCTGGGAGAAAGATGGCGATTGATAGTAGTCCGATCATTTTAGGTGGCTCCGACGACGAATAGCATGTAGGCGAGGAGGAGAATTATTCCGATAGCGAAAGCGATGATGTACTGCTCTGTCACTCCGGATTGTAGCCTCCGTAAGAAGTTGCTGAGGCGGGACCCGTAGGATGCTACTTCGTTTGCGGCTCGGTCCACGACTTGTGTGTCGAGTTGATCACTCGCTCTTGAATAATCCATAACGTCTCTAGCAATTGTGTTGTTTAGCCTGTTCCAGATTCCCTGCTCGACGTAAGTGTATAGTCCTCGGCTTGCGGCGAGTAAGCCTGAAACGAAGACCTTGTAGTAGATTGCATCCAGATACCAACGCTTGTAGAGGAATCGCTGGACCGGATTCATGTCCGTCCTGAATTCGTAGCGTTTCCTGAAGTAGAGAAGGTAGCCAACAACGCCACCCATGACTGCAACAACGGTGCTCACGGAGAGCAACAGAAGGTCAGTAAGACCGGAAGTTGGGGTATACGCAGCTGGAAGCTTGTAGACAGTTGCGCTAAAGGCACTCGCGAGATACGTAGTCAACGGGCCACTGTAGAATGGGTAAGCTAGTCCAAGGCCCAAGCTGCCGATGGCCAGAAGCAAATATGGAATGAGCATCGTGAAACCGGCTTCATGTGGATGCTTTCCACCCTCGGTCAATTCCTCAACGTGTTTGCTCGGTTTCCCTGCGAGCGTGATCCCTAGCATTCTGACCGTGTAGAAACCAGTGATGAATGCCGTAGCGAGCGCGAGTCCATAGAGGATGTATTGTCCACCAAGGAAGCTAACCGATAGGATGGCGTCTTTCGTCCAGAAGCCGCTGAATGGTGGAATGCCCATTAGCGAGAGCCCGGCGAGGAGCATCGAAGCTGAGGTAACCCTCATCGCCTTTGCCAACCCGCCCATTTCGTCCATGAAACGCGATTCCGCGACATGCAACACCCAACCTGCCGCGAGGAAGAGCGAAGCCTTGAACACAGCATGACTTAGGAGGTGAAAGAGTCCAGCAGTATAACCGGCAAGAAAGTTAGCACTTAGTCCCGCGATTCCGAGGGCCAGCATCATGTAGCCAATTTGGGAGACTGTGGAGTAGGCCAGGACCTTCTTTATCTCGCGAGCAACGGCGGCCTGACTTGCCGCCAAGAGCGCTGTGAACGCGCCAATCCAGGCGATGACGCCGAAGAACTGTGGAACTTGGTTGAACTGAGACAGGGCGATGAAGAATACGGGTCCCATCCTTCCTGTGAGGAAGACTCCGGCTTTGACCATTGTTGCAGCGTGTATCAGGGCGGATACAGACGCCGGACCCGTCATCGCGTCTGGAAGCCATTCCTGCAATGGAAACTGCGCCGATTTCCCAATCGGCCCTCCAAAGAACAGCAGTGCAGTGGGCAGTAGAAGACCGAGTCGAGCGAGATTCGCGGCCCAGCTCCCAGAGCCACCGAGTTGCGTTACTAGCTGGTTGTAGTTGAAAGTCCGGGCGAAAGCGTAGATTAGAAAAATTGCGATCAGCAACGCGATGTCTCCGATTCTTGTCATGACAAACGCTTTCATCCCCGCCTTCGACGGCGAGTATTCTTCTGAAACATCTAGTGCTTTGTCTCCTGGGCTACCCACCCAATACTGCGGCTCGTCGCGATAGAAGTGCCCAATCAACGCGTAGGAGCAAAGCCCAACCCCTTCCCAACCGAAGAACATCATCAAAAGATTGTCAGCGAGAACCAGCAGAAGCATGTTTCCGATGAAGAGGTTCATAAAAAACCAATATCGGGTCAGGCCGAATTCGCCTTTCATGTAGCCAACGCTGTAGATCATGATGAGGAGACTGATCCACGCGACTATGTTTGCCATGAAGAGGCTGAGAGGATCAACCAGGACACCAGCGGTGATGTTGAGAGATGGAATCCAAGATACTGTGTAATCCCCGGCCGAAACCATCAGCGCCGTTATGGCCGCCAACAGTGCTGCAGCAAATGTGAAGCCGACCGCTGCGACATCGCGAACTCTAGAGTGCATCTTGGCGAACAGAGGAGTGAGTAGCGCGCCAACCAAGGGCGTGACCCAGATGAGCCACGCAATAAGAGAGCTAGCCAACTGTCTATGCTCCTACAATCGCTCTCGCTGCCGAAAGGAGTCGACCCAGTATGGGCTCGGGATAGATTCCCAGGATTACCGTGACTATGCTTAGGGTGATGAGTGGTAGCGTGATGGTCCAGGGAGGTTCCTTGACGTTGGAGGTATCTGAGTTCGGTGCTCCGAAGAAGATCTTCTTCATTGCCATCAGTGAGTAACCTACGGTAAGGGCGGTAGCGATGATTCCCAATGCCGCAATTACAAACCGGTACTCTGATGCGGTATCAGTCGCTCGCACGAATCCGCCTTGGAAGAGAAAGAATTCGGAAAGAAACCCGTTGGTTGAGGGAAGACCGGCGAGGGTTAGAGATCCGATGAAAGCCGCTGTGGCTGTGATTGGCATTTTGCTGGCGAGCCCTCCCATCTTGCTGAGGCTCCTCTCGCCTCGAACTTGAAGCATGACTGCGCCGACTACGATGAAGAGTATTCCCTTGGCAGTTGCGTTGCTCACGTATTGGAACATTGAGCCGGAAACGCCGAACGAGTTGAATGCTGCGAGCCCAAATAGGATGTAGCCCATCTGGCTGATACTGGAATATGCCAAGAGCCGCTTGATGTCATCTTGCACCAACGCCATCGCGCTACCGTAGATCATTGTGATGAGGGCCCAGCCTGCGAAGAAAGCGGAGAAAGTGAGGAAGGATTGTGGGAATATTGTCATGACTATTCTAACTGTGGCGTAGCCACCTATTCCAGTCATTGCAGCGGCTAGGATCGTACTGATCGGGGTGGGGGCCTCGGCGTAGGCCGATGGCAGCCAGACGTGAAGGCCGAACTGGCCGATCTTTACAAAAAACCCGAAACACATCGCTGCAACGATCCCGAGTCGTAGAGTCGTTGAGATGAGTCCCGGATTCGCAGTGAGGTTGCCGATTACCAGATCCATGTCGGTAACGCTGGTCAGATACGCGGTAACTAGTATTCCGACGAGGAGAACTAGGGCTCCAACGTGTGTCCAGATGAAATAGGTTAGCGAAATCCTCTCCTTCTCTCCGTAGCCCCATTCGGCGATCAGGAAAAACGAGGGAACGAGCATTATCTCGAAGAAAAGATAGAACTCGATCAGATTCGTCGCCAGAACAGTGCCCATCATTCCTAGAGAGTAGAGGACGTAGAGGCTGTAGTACAACCCGTAGCGTCCCGGATCGTCACCAATTCTCTGACGCATGTATGGCACAGAGAAGAGGGAGACCAGAGCGGTGAGTAGGCTGATGATGAAGAGTATTGGAAGGCTCAGGTTGTCGACCTTGAAGCCGAAGTTTCCTATTGGAGACCATGAATACAGTTCCTGGTAGGTTCCTTGAATTGATCCGGATCCTTGGAGCGCGGCGAAGAGGATTGTTATGAGTGGGATCAGAAGAAGGACAAAGCAAATGTATCCCGTCCTTTCCTTGAGTCGCTTGGCGAGAGCGTATAGTATTGGAATTGCTAATAGCGGTACGACTATTGTGCCGATTAGGAGTAGTGTCATTCAGTTCTAACCTTTCAGCTTTGATAGTTTCGAGAGATCTATCTCGGCGTTCAGTCTGGAAACTAGGATGATAATCGACAGGCCGACAGCAGCCTCCATTGCGGCGAGTGCAATTGTGAACAGCACTAGGACTTGTCCTGTGACTATGGGAGGATTGCGGAGGCGGGCGAAGGCTATGATGTTCAGATTTGCCGCGTTGTAGATCAGTTCTACAGAGAAGAGAATTCGAATAGCATTCCGCTTCGTTGTGAGACCGTAGATGCCGATGCCGAGAAGGATTACTGAGACAGCGAAGAAACTTGACAGTGGCTCCATTTCTTATTGCCCTCGATCTGTCTTGGATATTGCAAGCGCGCCGATTACGGCGGCCGCCATTACTAGAGACATGAATTCGAGCTGAACCCCGTAATTCTTCAGAAGGGAAGTGCTGAGCAGAGTGAGATCGCAACCGGATCCGCAAGAGTCTTGTCCCGGAAAGGCTGTCGCGTTGGCCAAAGCGCCTGTCATTCCGAGCAGCAAAGATACCAGAATGGCTGCTAGGAGTGATACTCGTTTGAGCCCTAGTGGCGTCTCTCCCATCTTCGGCCCGACGAGCATGACTGTGAACAGGATCAGAACTACGACTGCGCCGATGTAGACCGCAATCTGGAACCAGCCCACGTAGGCTGCATCGAGAAGAAAGAAGAGCCCTGCTACTCCGAGAAATGCGATTCCAAGGGCCGCTGCGCCGTACACGAGGTCTCTAGCTTCAATGGCGAGGATCGCGGCGCCGATTGTGACTGCAGCGAAGGCTAGAAACAATAGGTCTGTCATTTTTTTGGATTAGAGCGTCGGGAGTCCTACGACCAGTAGGTATGTTATGCCTATGTTGACTATCGCGAGCGTAAGGAGAGTTGTCCAACCCGCCCTGAGAAGCTGGTCGAGCCGGACTCTGGGAAATGTTGACCGTAACAACATTATCAAGACAATTATTACGAGAGTCTTGAGCAGCATCCAGAACAGCGGAGGAAGAAAGGTTGGTCCAAGGAAGCCTCCAAGGTAGATTGTGGTAAAGAGAGCTGAGAAGGCGTAAAGTTTCACAAAGCCCGGGCCTTGGGCTGCGAGGAAGAGGACCCCCATGTATTCTGCCTGCCAACCCATCATAATCTCAGACTCCGCCTCCGGCAGGTCGAAAGGTAGTCTCTCCATCTCAGCGACGCTAGTGACCAAGAAGATGAAAGCGCCAAGAGCTTGAGGAATGATGAACCATCCGGTGGATTGGGCGGCTACAATCTGAGCCAGGTTCAAAGTTCCCGCCATCATAATCACTCCGAGCGCGGACAGCCAGAGAGGAATCTCGTACGCTGTTTGCTGAAAGAGCGCTCGCAGTCCACCGATAAAGGGGAATTTGCTATTTGCACTCCATCCCGCGAGAAGGACAAGGCTGGGAGATAGGGTGATGATTGCTAGGAAGGCGGGAAGCCCAACCTCGATGTTCGCGATTTGAAGTCCCGGCGCGAACGGAATAAGCCCGACGAGGGCTGCACCGATGACGAGCCCAGTCGTTGGAGCCATGATGAAGAAGAAGGCGTCAGAATTCTCGGGAACGAACAGTTCTTTGAACGAGAGTTTGATCAGATCGGCGAACATCTGAAGAATTCCGCCAGCCGGGCTTGCGTAGAGAGGTCCGACACGGAGTTGCACTCGCGCAGTCACCTTGCGCTCCAACCATCCGAGAAGGGCGCCTATGATCGCGATCGAGGTAAGTCCCGGAAAGAGCACGATCATGAGGAAAAGCGGGCTTGTAATCATGTCAACCAATGGTTGCAGCGGTCCTAGAACCGGCGCCAAGTTTTGGGTGAGCTCCTACCAGTTCTCCCGATGATTAGCGAGGTGGAGCGCATATCCCAGAGGGATTAGGAGCACGACGATGAAGACGAGGACTGGGAGTGATCCTGAGGCGCCAAGAGCCCTTAGATCGAGTCCCCAAGCGAACAGGAACATGGCAATGACATCATACACTACGAACATCAAGAGGTACGGATAGTACTGAATGATGAACCGGGTCCTCCCGGGACCCGCCGCGATCTGTCCTGACTCGAAAGGTTTCTTCTTCTCAGGCGATGGTCGAGGATCCCGGGGTGTAACCAGGAGTCTTAGAACGATGATGAGAGCGACCGTCGAGACGAAGAGGAAACCGATGTAGGCTCCGATCTCCGGGATTCCCTGCGCAACCATTTTTTGGACCCGTGGCTCGATCTTCGAGCCACCGGGAGTTTAGCTATTATAAACGTTTGAGTTAGAGAGTAATTCTGCGGCTATTCCTTCCTCTTCCACAGATAATCGGCGTATTCTTCGAGAATCTTCCGGTTTCTCAACCGTTTTACCTTTCGCAATGATGCCTTTGCTTCGATTGCGTACTCTCTCGCGCGTTTCCGTGCGAATTCTAGAGAGCCAGTTTTTTTCAAGAGCCGAAGGACCTCTCTGTTGCTGTGACCGTTGTTCGAGTTCAATACGTCTGAGTTATGGTTGGGACGTGGTGCTTCATGAAGACAGTGGGAAGTTACAATGTTCGGTCCCTTCAACAGCTGTTCCCCGGAACCATTGTGGAAGTCTAGTACGTCATCTCGAATCTGAAACGCCATTCCACCTGACCGCCCAAATTTCTGCATGCTGACAAGATCCTTTCCCTCTACTCCAGCAATTGCAGCTCCGATACCAGCCGCGCTTCCGAACAGAGAGGCTGTTTTCAAATCAGCAATCGCGATACACTCGCTAACGCTCGCATTCAAATCGGAAATAATGTCCAGAAGTTCTCCTCTACTAACGTCTACGAGGGTCGAGCCGATCATCCTCATAACCTCGGCGTTCTTGTAGTTCGACAAGAGCTGGACACCCTTGGACGCCAGAAATAATCCCGAGGTCAAGGCTTTCTCATTACTGAACGCCATGTGAACAGTCGGAGCCCCTCTGCGGACTTGATCCTTATCGATGAGATCATCGAAAACGAGGGTCGCGGCGTGAATAATTTCTAGCGCTGCCGCGGCATCGAGCGCCTCGTTAGGGTCTCCTCCAAATGACTTCGTTGCGAGAACAACCAGCAAAGGTCTACAGCGTTTGCCTCCTGTCTTGAACATGTATTTTATGATCTGATTGGCCTCTTCTCGGTCGAAATTGGTTGCAAGAGTATTGTCAATTTTTTCCTGAATCGGACCCCGCCAACTCTTGAAGACCGGAGGAAAGACGCTCATTCAACCATTCATCTTGTCTAGATTTCAACTAGGAATTGTTCACGCCCATATTTAATCGGTTGCAACGCGGAAATCCAGTGCTTGATTATCGGTATGTAGATGCCTGAAACAACCTTTATAGCAAAAGTTCCTGCTGCGCGTCCGCAAGAGAGAAAAAATGGAAACGACACCAAAGTCACCAGAAGCGCCTGCAGCTGCCAAACCAAAGAACAAGATGGCCCTGATTGGAATTGTGATCATAGTACTGATCGTCGTGGGAGTTGGAGCGTACTATCTCTTCAACGGAGGAACAACTACGCCAGGGACACCCATAACGATCTGGGACACAAACGGTGCCTGCCTGCAAACCGCTTCGCCCCCTAACTGCGGCTTTAAGACATCAACAGGATCGACAACGCTCAACGTAACCTCGGGCACTAAGGTCACTTGGACGAATACAGGAGGAGCTCCACACACGGCAACGAGCTGCGACCCTGCCCAGGTGACGACATATGGCACCACAGCATGTCCGACGACCAACGTCTCAACCTTGGACGCGTTTGACTCTCATAGCTTGCAAGCGGCCACTGGTTCATACTCGTTCACCTTCAGCAAGACGGGCTCATACCACTACTTCTGCACCATCCACGTCTGGATGCACGGCATCGTAAACGTACAATAGACCAAGTCGTCCAGCTAACTTCCACCCTTTTTTTTAGGGGCAAGAATCAGGCGATGTCACCGCCTGCTTGTTTTTGAAATGTTGACTTTGTCGAACCACCCCTAAATCTCAACAGGGTAGTACACAACTAGTCGCGAGGCTAGCAGAGACGCGTCTCGCCGTCCAAATTGGGGCAATGATCAGGAGCGGTATCGAGGCGACAATGAAGTACGCTTGGTACGTGGAAAGCGCAGCGACGAGCACCACTCCTGATCCGCCAATGATCGTGGTCAAAAAAGCTCCCGTGCACGCCGGGCATGCAGTAAGTACTCCCAACATGGCACCCATACCACTAACGAGGCCTTCACGCCCCTTTGTGTTGCGAGTTGTAAAAGCGTTGGCCAACACGGCGAGATTGATTCCGACAAGCCAAGACACAGTGACGAGGAGAGTCAAAGTTAAGGGCGATAAAAGGAGCCCCAAATGCCCTGTCAGATAGACGACGAGTTGAGGGATCTGCCCAGCTGAGCCGCAACATGTAACAACGACACTCGATGGAACATCAACGCCATAGAGAGTCGAGAAGTTCAAGTCCGGTTGATACACTAATATCCCGGAGAAAAAGGCAAAGAAAATTGCATACCCGAATGCTGTCACTAGTCGAACCCTGGCTGATAATCTGTCACGCAGAACAAATGTCAGAGGGCTCACTACCGAGGATAGAATGCTTTTCCGTGCCGGAGTCATAATCGGCCTAGTTAGAAGTCTGCTGACACCGCTTAGGACCAACATGAGACCGAGAAATAACGTCGTTAGAGTAAGGTATCCTACGCCTTCCATCATGAAGACGGAGTTGGCGCTTCTCAACTGAACAAGTGACAGAGCGACAGGATAGGTTACAATAGAAGATAACGCGAAGGCGGTTCCTATTGCGACCCTTCTCCACGGGACAATTCTAGTCGGCGCCAACAAGGGTGCCTCGATCATCTGCTAATGACCTATGTGCAATTGTATGAAGCTAAGACTCATCAGAAGGGAAGCCATAACCAACCCAACCAAGACCCATGTCGAGAGCGACCTCGGTTCATACTTGAGATGTTGGTAGAACATCGCAATCAAGGCGGCCTTTAGAGCAGCAAGTCCTAGAAGGATGCTGACGTATTCACCGTATGGGACAGAGTTCTGAACTGACGCGAGGTTCACTTCTATGTCTGTCCCGCCCACCAGGATCGCGAAGACGAGCAGATACAAGTATGTAGTGTTCATTCAATCACCTAGATGAGATAGAATAGCGGAAACAGGAATACCCAGACGATGTCGACGAAGTGCCAGTAAAGACCGAAGTGTTCGATCGCGTGGTAATCTCCCTTCAAATAACGACCTTTGAAAGTGTTGGCCAACAGGTAGATTGTCATGGCCATGCCCGCGAAGACGTGGACTCCGTGGGTTCCAGTCGTAATGAAGTAGCTTGTCGCTGGAAGACCGTTTGCCACTGAGAAGACGCCGCTCGATCCTAGCTCAATCCATTCGCCTGCCTTGACATAAAGGAATGCGACGCCTAAACCGAAAGTGCCCAGCAGGCTTGCGATCAAGCCATTTCGAGAACCGATCTTGGCTGAGACGAGAGCCATGATCGCTGTAAGGCTGCTCGTAAGTAGGATCAAGGTCATGGCGAAGCCGTTTCGAATCGTGAATAGGGACCCGACGGCTGGCCAAGTAGGCGAATTCGTTCGAACGAAGAAGTAAGCGCCTATTAGCACACCGAAAAAGATCACTTCTGCTCCGAGAAACGTCCAGATCCCGAGTTTTACGTTGGGAACTTCTTTGAACGGCCAGCTCTCCACGCGGCTCTCTTCATGTACTGAGAACTTTTCCCTAGTATATCCATACAGGGAAATTACTCCCAAAATGGCTCCATCAAAGATCAAGGGCCAGAATGGCTTGTAGCTGACGGGGGTTGGGCTGGTAGGTTGTCCGATTGTGAGACCGAGGAAGAAGATGAATGCCGCAAACGCCATGACAATTGGCCAGGGACTTAGACCTTCGAGGTGAGAGTGCGCGTATCCGTTTCCTATCCTCGATCCATTTGGATAACCCTGGCCATTCCCAAAGTGGTAGGTCCCGTCCTCTGCGATCGTTGGAACTGTGTCAAAGTCGTGTGGTGGAGGGGGAGAGGGGAGAGACCATTCCAAGGTCCAAGCGTCCCATGGATTTGGTCCGGAAGGAGAGCCGCGTCTTTGGCTCAAGAACAAATTAAGGAACAATAATACTTGGGCCCCTCCGAAGATGAAACCGCCGATAGTAGAAGTAAAGTTCAGTGGACCCCACCCGGTACTGGCTGAGTAAGTGGCTATCCTACGAGGCATGTCAAGCAAAAGGAATTGTGGGAAGTAGAGAATGTTGAACCCTATGAAGGAAAGTCCGAAGTGAATCCTAGCCACGTTCTCATGATACATTCTCCCGGTGAACTTAGGGAACCAATAGTAGAGGCCAGCTATGA
>MNGO01000025.1 GCA_001918765.1 Crenarchaeota archaeon 13_1_40CM_3_52_10 | reverse complement strand
AAGAATATGCCCTTAATCTGGAAAGACAACTCGCTTGGACGAAACAGACTCTGAAGAAATCATGAAGATCCGCGAATTCAAGATAGACGACTACCAAACTGTACGGGACCTCTGGCGAACCGCAGGCCTGACCCTTCGTCCTGGAGACGAACTCGAGGACGTCAAGTTGAAACTCCAAAGAGACCCAGATTTGTTCCTGGTCGCTGAACTGGAGGATATGATCGTGGGCAGCGTGATAGGTGGATGGGACGGAAGGCGAGGCTGGATCTACCACCTCGCGGTAAAGCCTGAGCATCAACGGAAAAGCATCGGAGCAGGGCTTGTACGTGAAGTCGAAGAGCGTCTTGTCGCCAAGGGGGCAAAGAAGGTGAACGCTCAAGTCTACAAATGGAACGAGAAATCCTCTGAGTTCTTCAAGGCCATTGGATACGAAGCACAGCCGGACCTTGTAATGATCGGAAAACAGCTAAGAAAATAGGGAAGTGGACCAGCTCAAATCTGGCCCAGAGCGGTCACATCTGAAACAGCGTACGGTTTGAGATCCCAGTCTCGCTCCAGAAACTTCCCTCTTCCAGACGGTCCCAGAATGAAACGAACGGGTCCGTGAACGGTTGCTGAGCATCGGTTTCTACGACTATGGGTCCAACATAGTTGCAATCTGCGCAGTGGTAGAGAGACCCAATTGATCCTCCAAGCCAGAGAGAGACCTCGTCGGAGCCGCACATCAAGCATCTTCTCATTTTGAGTTACTCACCTCTACCAGTGCGCATGTAGTTGAGGAACTACTCCATTCTCCTAGGAATTCGCTTTAATAGCGGAATAGAATCCGAAAAGCTTTGTTCCAATCCATAGTTAGGCAAAGCGTAGAATATTCCAGAGAGAATATATTCCAACAGGAATGACAATGATTTTTCGGATGGGCAAAAGTCAATAATCTCTACTCTCACATTTTTCCTCTCGGCGAAGTTTTTGTGGAGACTCACTCCTCGGAACATTCTCCGCGGAATCCTGCTCGCATTCTTCCCTTGGGGTCCGGCGTATCTCTTTGAGAGAGCCGATTTCTGGTTCGGCCAAACCGGCAATGGCTATTGGTACTACCAGTTTTCCGGGACAAGGCTCGAAGCCGACGTTGTCTCTTTCGCTCTTGGAGGAATACTCATTGCGTATCTTCTCCGGCCCCGCTGGGCTGTCGTCCAGGTTTTCCTCAGCGCCGGACTCGTTTACTCTTTACTCTATTTCGCATGTCCCACATACCCGGTTGGGCCGGTTTGGAAGTCGGAGTGCTACTCCCTAGGGCCTGACGGCCTAGCGGGGGTCCGACTTTGTGCAATGATGTTTTCGTTCGGGGTTCTCCCTGCGATCGTGCGAGCATCCTACAAAGAAGACAAGTTGAACAAGCGGCTACGCCCTTGGATTGCGATTTTCGGCGCGTTCGTCACCTCAGTGGTCACCGCGTGGTTTCCTCTAACTGCATGGTTCTCAGGCGCCACGTACCTGACATCGCTCGTCCCGTTCCAAGCCGCGTTACTATTCGGGGTTTCAGAGATCGCTGCAGGGATACTTGCGGCCAGAATAAGCAGATCAATTGTCGTCGCAGCGGCTTCCGGAGTAACATCCATTCTCATCATCTCAGGGTTTCTATGGCCAATTCTATGCGCCGGTTGCGACAGGAGCCTCCTATTCCTCATCGTACCTTCCTGGGGAATCTTCGCCCTGATCGGTGGATTCCTAGAGCTCGGCCTACCGAAGAGACTGAGCATCGGACCCCTAGAGCATTTCTATCCCAGACTCGAAGACATTCGCCGCATCGGCGTAGCAGTTGTCCTCCTCTTCTCGTTGTGGACCCTGATATCGTTCGATTTCTGGGACCCAAACGTCCTCTATGCCACCAACATGTCCCCAGGACCCGGACAAATGACCCTCGGAACGCCATCGTATCCGTACGTGGCAGGTTACTACAACTCGATAAAATACAGAGTCTGCTGCGTCGAGGTAGGAGTCAGCTTCCAGAGAGTAGACCTGAACGCTCTGGCACCAAACAATTTCCTGATGGCTGGAATGGGCGTCCAATCCCCAAACTGCTGCATTGACGGATGGGATTTCGGGTGGAGAGCTGACGTTTTCATGTTGCCTAATGGAACCCAGGTCGTTTCTGGGTCTACATGGGAGACCTGTGATGGAAACGCTAACTGTGGCGGAACAATTTGGGAGCATCTCAGATACCACGCGCAACAAACCATCAGCCCGCCAAGCATCTCGACACCTGTCTATCTCAGAATGCTGTGGCAGTACAACCAATCGGTCTGGCATGCAAACTGGTTCTACAACTACACCGGACAACCATGGACCAGATTCGGCAGCTTCGTTCCAGATTTTCGCGAAGGACACTACTTCGACGTCGGCGTAGAAGGAGCTGGCAATTATCCCTGCTCTTGCGTCTACTTCTACCAGTTCGGCGTAGCGAGCAAAACCCCCGTCGCAGGGTGGTCAGTTCAATTACTGTATCCGTCGTTCGTCCATCCAGACGGTTCCTGGGGAGTAATCGAACATGCAAGCATCATTCAGGGAGTATCCTCGTATTGGAAAGGCAACTACCGCTGGGGAGGAGAACCATACAACGGAGTTTTTGCTCGGGCAAACACGAATGACCAGACCCTGCCTGCAGGTATCCTACAACTGACATACTCTGGAACAGGAACGCTACCGGACAAAACCGTACTCTGGTAGTGCAGAGAACCACCCTTTTGGACCCCAGGAGGGTGCTTAGGAGACGTAGGCTCTGGGAGCAGGTTTATGGGACGAATAAGCTAGAATTCGATTCCGTCTCTGGAATTATAGAAAAGATGGTCAAGCTTTGACGGACATGTTCGGCTCGTTGGGCAGAGGAAAGTCGCGGCGTGACGACATCGTCTCATCCCCTGAGAGACAATGCCCAATGTGTGAGAGGGTTAGGAGGCTATCCGGAGAGAGAAAGTGCGCTATTCACGTCAAAGCAGACTCGCTAGCAGCGCATCATTCTGAATTCGATCTGAAATCCATCGCAGGGTCCAGTCCTCCTGGAGTATTCGTAGGCAGGTTCGGGTATCCGAACGTCTCTGTCGGGCCTATGGTTCCATCGATCTCGGGCGACACCGAGATTCTTGATACTCCCGAATGGTGGATGGGCAAGGGTTTCGATGAGATAGTAGATTTCAGGTATAGTTTGCTTCGAGGCTACAGCAAAGCGAACGTCTCTGACGCTCAGAGGGGAGGCAGGCTGGTCGAGACCTTGCAAGACGTGGCGATGATGACAAAACCAGTTGATACAGAACTCGTTCTTGCTCGTCCACCACGAAAAATATTGGACATGCGGGAGGACTCCCAGCCCTTCGGTCCCATTGCACCCCTCACCTCCTTTCACGCCGGAAACTCCTCCGTTGACAGCAGGATCGAGAAAGCGTTCTATGATAGCGATCTCCCAGCTGATGACGCAGTCCTCCAACTCTACAGAAACGGCGTCTTGGTAACTCGTATTCAACGAGCGTTTAGCCTCGGCATGTTTGGCGAGAGCAAGAGACGCAAGCTTGTCCCGACGCGATGGAGCATAACAGCAGTCGACAGCAATCTCAGCCTCAAGCTAATGTCCCGAGTAAGGCACCATCCACTCATCGACGAATACCGCGTCTACAAGTACACGTACCTAGACAACATCTACGTGGGAATCCTAACTCCTGAAAACTGGAAGTTCGAATGGATCGAGGCCTGGTTCGAGCCTGAACTACTAGCCACAAGTTTCCCTGATGTGAACATGGCCGAGGATGTAGCGAAGAGTAGCTATGTTTCTCCGAAAGGATATCGCCCAGTGATGCTCGGTGATTCGGAAGGATTCCGAGGACGTAAGACCTACGCCAAGCCGGGCGGTTGCTACTACTCAGCAAGGCTCGCGGTTTCTGAATATCTCGATTCGATCAGCAGACAGGCGGGTGCAATAATGTTGAGGGAAATTCATCCAGGCTACATAATGCCCGTCGGGGTCTGGAATGTTAGAGAGAGTCTACGAGCGCTCCTTAAGACACCCTTCGAGAAATTCGACTCCATGGATGGGGCGCTGAATCATGTTAGCAATATTTTCGAAATACCTAAGCATGGCTGGATAGAGACCTCGGCCCTTCTCCAGAGCGCGTATTTCCAGCGGAAGATCAGCCAATTCAACTAAACATAACGGATCGTCTTGCGCCTTTTTGAGCGAGATCGTACGACGTGCCATCTCTGAAATCGATCTGGTATGGTAAATGCTTAAACAAGACCGTTTCTAACGCGATTCCGTGATTTCTACCAAAGACCTAGGCGAAGAACTTGCGAAGATATCCCTTGATCTTGCAAAAAGAGAGAACGCTAGTTACGCTGAGCTGAGGCTCGTCAACACTCGATCTGAGGCCATTACAGTCGTCAACGAGAACCCTGCCAGCGAAGAAGCGAGCACGATTGGCGTTGGAATCCGCGTGCTCTACAATAATCTGGGCTGGGGGTTTGCTGACACCGATGAACTAGAACATGAGAGCGTAAGAGAGACGACCAGGAAGGCTCTCTCCCTCGCAAAGGGCGCGTCTAAGCTGGGGATAAAAGTCACCCGAGCCTCAGAACCTGTTCACGTTGACAAGTGGGAGACACCGGTCAAGAAAGATCCGTTCCGCGTTCCCACGGAGACCAAGTATGAGTATCTTCAAGATACTACTAAGAGGATGAAGGAGAATGACGTCGTCGCCAGAAGAGGCCAGATGACGTTTGACTTTATCGAGAAGTATTTCGCGAACTCGGAAGGATCGAAAATTTTCCAAACTCTCTCTTGCGCGGGCGTTTCCGCGATTGTTGCCGCAAAAGGTCCTACAGGAGTTCAGAGACGTTCTATTCAACAGAACACTGGTGGTGGCTACGAACTTGTAGACGAAATGGACCTTCCAGGACAGGCGCTGGAGATTACAAAAGACGTCTTAGCTCTCACTCGCGCGCCAACAATCAATGAAGGAAAATCGGACATTATCCTTAGTGGAGACCAGGTTGCATTGCAGGTGCACGAGTCCTGCGGTCATCCAATAGAACTCGACAGGGTTCTAGGCTACGAAGCAAATTTTGCAGGCCGGAGCTTTCTCCAACCAGACCAGCTCGGAAAACTCCAGTACGGATCAGAACACGTGAACATTGTAATGGACGCCACTCTCGACCATGGAAACGGGCTTGGGACCTTCGGTTATGATGATGAAGGAGTCAAGGCTCAGCGAAAGTACGCGGTAAAGAACGGTAAATTCGTGGGATATCTCATGTCCCGGGAAACTGCCCCAAGGGTGGGGGAGACCCGGAGCAACGGGTGCATGCGAGCAGAATACTACAAGCTCCCAATAATCAGAATGACGAATGTGAGTCTCGAACCCGGCGACTGGGACTATGACGAGATGATCGAAGACACACGCGACGGATACCTTATGGTCACAAACTATGGCTGGAGTATCGACCAGAAGAGGTACAACTTCCAGTTCAACACGGAAAAAGGATACAGGATAAAGAACGGAAGCATAGGAGAAATGGTCAGAGGACCCACGTACGCGGGCATAACACCGGAGTTCTGGAACTCTTGCGACGCGATCGCCAACAAGAAGAGCTGGGTACTATGGGGCACACCGAACTGCGGCAAGGGCCAACCCGGTCAGACGATGATAACTGGACATGGGGCCTCACCTAGCCGTTTCAGGAACATCCGCGTCTTCGGAGCATCATAACCATGTCGCAAAAAATGGAGAATCAGCCTGTTTCCTTCCGAGAGAAAGCGCATCAGATCTTCACCACTGTCAAAAGTGTGGCAGGAAAAGCTGAGGCGGAGATCCTACTCGTTTCACGAGTTGACGAATACCTTCGATTTGGGAATAACGAGCTCGCACAATCGCAGTATAGCACCAGCAGAAACTTGTCCGTGAGGGTCGCGTCGGAGAAGAAACAAGGACGGGTCACCACGGGTACTTTGGACAAGGCGTCTATCGAAAAAACTGTGGAGAAGGCTATCAAGCAGGCCCGCGATTCGCCGGAAGACCCAGATTATCTGCCGATGCCCGGCGCCCAGAAATACCGTTCAGTTGATCGGTATAGTGAAAAGACCGTCGAAGCTCCCGCTGAAGTGAAAGCCGGATATATCGGGTCTGCCATGGATCTTGCTAAGAAGAACCATCTTCTTGCGTCAGGTGTTCTCGGAACCAGCGTCGAGAACGTTATGATGCTCAACACGTCCGGACTCGAAGCATCCTATCGAGGATCAGGCGGATACTTTTCCTTGACAATGGACGCGGATAATGGTAATCAGACCGGATTCGCTTTGTCAACCTTTGGCGATATTGACGAGCTGGACCCAAACAAAGTCTCACAGACAGTACTTGAAAGAGCCAAGCTAAACAAGAACCAGGCAGACATAGCGCCCGGAAAGTTCGACATTGTTGTTGATCCTTACGCATGGAGTGAAATGTTGCTCTTCTTCGCCGTATCCGCATCTACAGGTTACAGCCCTGATCTGGGAATGCGACAGTACAAGGAAGGAAGAAGCTACCTCTCAGGCCGAATCGGCGATAAGATCCTCGGCGACAACATCAGCATTGACGATGATGTGTATCATCCAAACCAGGCCGGACCCCCCTTCGATGGGGAAGGCTGCCTGAAGAGCAAAGTCTCGCTCATCGAGAACGGGGTCTTTCGAAACCCCGTCACCTCACGAATATCCCAGCACCGTTATGGTGTGGTGCCGACAGGGCACGAGCTGCCTTTGCCGAATCCTCTAGGTGAGCTACCGACCAACCTCGTGATTCGTGGCAAAGGAGCCACTAAGACCCCGGAGGAGTTGATAGGAGAGCTTGACAAGGGGCTGTTGATCACCCGATTCTGGTACGTGCGTGAAACTGAGCCTCGGACGAAGACGGTGACTGGAATGACAAGGGACGGGACGTTCCTGGTCGAGAATGGTGAGATCAAGAGGCCGGTGAAGAACTTGCGGTTTAACCAGAGCCTCCTAGAATTGTTCGGCAAAGTCGATGCTGTCTCTGAGCCAGTGCGGAACTTCTCCGAGTTCCAGCAGTTCCGGATCCTCCAGCCAGGCATCCTGGCGAGGGACTTTAACTTCACAAGCGTCTCTCCCTTCTAGAGACCCCCAGCCGACTCGAAGCCTGGTCCAGCCGGATTCCCGGGACAGGGCCGTGTTGGTTCTAGAAAACTGATACTTCGGCCATAGAAGCCATTCACCGTGGATTCTTGACCTACAGGAAGGAGTATGTTCTCGGAATTCTTTCCCTGATGCCCCTTCTTGCAGCGGGCACTTACAAGGGATTAGGTTGGCTCATCACAATAATCGTGGTGTACGTGGGCATCCCGGTTCTGATCTGGAGCCTCGTAGTTGACCGTCTTGTGTTCCTTGTTATCGGGATAATTCGCTATTTCCGCGAGTCATCGGGGCACATGTACTATTTCGAGAAGCTTGTCGGGCCTCCAGGCTTTTCGCGCCGAATCCTGAGGGATTTCCGCATCCTATTGTTCGTGTTCGTGCTGTCAGCCATTATCGTGCCACAGATAACTGATGTTACCCCGGCGAACATCACGATTGTAAGCAATGCGTTCGTCTACGTGGCTATCTTCATACTCGCCGTCCCATCGTCGATACATGTTCTCTTCTGGGTCCTTGAAGACTCAGGGTTAAGATGCCACAATCCGAAGAGGGTAACGGTCACAGCGCCAGGAGCGTGGATGTCGAACTGGCTATTCTCCGTCGGAAGCCTTGGAGCTTTCCTAACCTTCGTCGTGTCGCTGGGAGGAAACCTCCCGAAGGCCATCGCCCTCACCACAACACTACTGGCTTCCCTGTTGCCCTCATGCATTCTAGCACCTACCTTGTTCTATCGAAGGGTTGAACCAGGCATTCTGACGAAGGTCAGGGAGAGCAAGACCGCAATGGTCATGGCGCGCATGTTCGCTCCTCCCGCGGGTCCAGCAATGCCACCATCATATCCTCCCAGCTCGCCAGCTCCGCCCAGACAAACGCCGACTCCGACCTGACACTTGGCATCCGAGAGCAAGATCGTATTGGCTATGGCGTCTTACATGATGATGTATGCAAGGGTTCCCGAGAATCCTCTGATGAACAAGACGAAGGCCGCGGGGGCAACGGTCGGCGGGAGAATGATGAAACAAGTAGCTATGCAAATGGCTGCGAAGAGCCGGAACGCCTAGAACAATTGTGCTGACAAAGGTCAAACTTCGCGGTCTTGAACCTATTCCGTAACTCTCAGCGACTCTCTTCTGTCAAGATCACGACGGGGATTTCCCGCTTGGTCTTACGCTGGTAGTCGCTGTATGCCGGGTACATCTTTGTGAGCAACGGCCAGAAGTCGCTCTTCTCTTCCTCTGATGCCTTTCTTGCAATCATCTTCCTCTTTTCGCTCTTTATCCGAACTTCGGCGTGGTGGTCGTGCTGGAGATTTGTCCACCAAGAAGGCTCTTGGTCTCTGCCTCCGTTGGAGGCGACTATCATGATTCGATCGCCGTCGCGAAGATAGAGGACTGGTGTTGTCCTTTTCTTGCCTGTCTTGCGCCCGACAGTCGTCAGAATAAGGACCGGCGCATTCCATAACCGGCCTCCTATTCTCCCTCTAGAGAGACGGTAGAATGCCACGTGGGTCCTACTGAAGAGTCGTTGACCGTTCGTACAGAATTTCCCTCTTTTCCTAGAGACCTTTGAATCCTCTTTGAAGATCCTCGAGCAGATCTTCAACGTCTTCTATTCCCACACTCATGCGTATGAGGGTGTCTTTGATTCCCTGCTCTATTCTTCTCTGACGCGGGATACTGGCATGTGTCATGCTAGCCGGATGTTCGATGAGGGATTCGACTCCTCCTAAGCTCTCGGCCAAAGTGAACACCCGAAGTTTCTCCAAGAGCTTCTCGCATTCTCCGAATCCGCCTTTGAGTTCGAAGCTGAGCATTCCACCGTGCCCCCGCATTTGTCGTTTTACGATATCCCGTTGTGGATGATCCGGAAGGCCGGGATAGTATACCTGTTCGACCTTCGGTTGTTTTAGGAGATACTCGCTGATCTGTTTAGCGTTGGAGTTGTGACGATCCATTCTAACAGCCAGCGTCTTGATTCCTCGCAATACGAGCCAGCAGTCTAAGGGTCCTGGAACCGCTCCTACGGCGTTCTGCAGGAACTTGAGACGTTTGCCGACCTCAGCGTCGGTTGTGATTGCGGCCCCGCCGATTAGGTCGCTATGACCTCCAAGATATTTGGTTGTGCTGTGGACTGAGATGTCGGCGCCGTGCTTCAATGGGTTCTGGAGATAGGGACTTGCGAAGGTATTGTCGACAACTAGTAGTGCGTTATTTTTCTTTGCGATCTTCGAGATGGCGCGGATGTCAACAACTCTCATAAGCGGGTTGGTAGGGGTCTCAATCCAGATCATCTTGGTGTTCTTTCGAACTGCCTTCTCGACTTTGTCAGGTTGTCTCGGGTCCACGTAGGTGAATTGTAGGCCGTAGTTTCGGAGAACTTGGTCGAATAATCGATATGTTCCGCCATAGATGTCGTCCCCGGCGATTACGTGGTCTCCCTTTCGCAGGAGCATTAGGACGGTGGTCGTTGCGGCGAGACCTGAGCTGAAAGCGAGGCCTACCTTGCCGTCCTCTAGGGACGCTAAACTCTCTTCAAGCGCGTTACGAGTGGGATTTGCCGTTCGAGAATAGACGTACTTGCCCTCGCGGCCGGGTCTAAGCTGCATGTACGTTGAGGTGAGATAGACCGGAACCGTGACCGAGCCTGTGGCCGGATCTGGCTCCTGCCCAGCATGGATGGCTTTGGTTGAAAACCTCATGATAAGATGCGACCTTGTGTGTGCCGATTTAACATATCTTTCCGAAAACTTGCGATGACGTCGAGACCTGTGTTCTCAGAGCCTTCGCGCGAAGCGCTAGCGACCGGGAGACAGGCTCCGCACGAATGAGTCCTTCCGTAAGGAACCATCGCTGAACAATTTCGGTAACAGGGAACATACTAACGAAAGAAATGTGACCGTCGCAGAATCCGAATGCGACCATCGAGTTACCGGCCGATTCCCCAAAGCTCCAGAACCAATTCTAGTGGTACTGGCTCGATACCTTTCTGGCTCCCTGTTGTAAGCCTCGGTCCCGGTGTCTCCGAACCCAGTAACCTTAAGACCGTAACATTCACCGTCGCTTCTCTACCATCAGGACAAAGCTTCTCCACGTGGTACGTTGTCAAAGCAAATAGTACAAATCTCTACGAAACCACCAACAACGTCACCGCCCAATCGGGCGCAAACCAGTACAGGTTCTACTACACTGGACCCCTTCTCGGAGTATACTCCTCTGCCTCGACCACTCCCCTTCCCCAGATAGGTCTCCTGAAAACCTATGTTACAATCGACCCGGCGGTCGTGGCGAATAAAACCTCGACTACAGTCAGCGTGCACCTGTACAATGCAGGAAATGCAACATACAACAACATCAACGCCACAATGCCGAGTTTTGCAGGAAACGGACTGAACTTTCCGATGGTCTCAAAGATCGTTCCTAACATGGCTCCCGGAACCTCTCAAACGGTGAACTTCACCGCAACTGCTATGGTCCCTACAATAGACTTCTTCAGTGGCGTGTCAAGCTACTACCTGTCCGGAACAGTATCATACAACCAATCTAGCACCAACAGTTTCCAGACCAGCTTCAGCCAGACTGTACCAATCTATGACCCGACAATCACAGGCTTCAACCCAAGCCTAAGAATTGTCATCTCCGCTCCGACCCCCCAGACCTCTGCGGGAGCAACAGACCTTGTGATCGTAACAGCAACCAATACAGGGTCGTCTAACGTGACGAATTTCTCGTACAACCTTCAAGCCTACAGCCCACTGTTCAACCCGACGGGACCCTCCGTCGCCGAAACAAGTTATGGAGGCTACTCCGCAGCTTGGCCTTACAACCTCACAGCCGGCCATAGTCTCAATTTCAGAGTCGGAATTCAGACGAGGGCGGGCGGGTCCTATCCCGTTTATGGATCCTACATCAGCTATCAATACAGCCCACCAGGATCGACCACGAGTAACCAAAACACACAAATCTCCGCCTCGAGCGCAGCACTCATAACCGCCACTGACACGACACCACCAACCGTCAGTACTCCATGGTCCAGCCCGTTCGCCCCGACCTCCAGCGACCAAGTCCACGTCTGGACACAAGTCTACGACGGTAGCGGAGTAAGTTCAGTCAACCTAGAGTATTCCACTGACAGACTGACCTGGACATCCGTTCCAATGACCCCGCTGTTCGGCTCCTACGCCAAAGGACAAAACGTGCCCGTCCAACAACCATTCTTTGGAGACATTTACAATGTTACAATCCCTCCGATAGGACCCGGAGCAGCCGTGTTCTACCGCGTAAGGGCGACAGATAGTCTTGGCAACAGTGGGCTGCAAGACAACAATGGCAACGACTATGTCTACTTCATCCAAGGAGGCAACAGCTGGCTCTTTCCCAACCAAGCTCCAGGAACGAACATGTTGTTGAACGGGACCCAGTACGTTCCAGGAATCAAGACAGCCGTCTTCCTTAACGTGTCCACACCGATTGCCGTCCAAGTAATACAACTTGGATCAAATTCTGGTGGAACCCCACCGGCTGGATTGTCAGCTCTGGGAATCTACACGCAGGTAAACGCGAACATATCGGTCACTTTGAATGCTCGCGTTCGATTCTACTATACTCCTAGCCAGATTCAAGGCTTGAACACCAGCACAATCGCTCCTTACTATTGGAACGGAGCGAGCTGGATTCCCCTAAGCAATGTCGCGGTGAATACTAACCAGAACTATGTTGAGGGAACGGTCAACCACTTCAGCCTCTTCGCAGTATTCGCCAAACAAGCGTCAACCCAACCTCCACCAACAACACAACCGTACAGCCAGACAACTTTGCTGTACATTGGCCTTGTCGGAGCTATCGCCGCCATCGCA
The DNA here is from genome assembly GCA_001918765.1 of Crenarchaeota archaeon 13_1_40CM_3_52_10. Lineage (GTDB taxonomy): Archaea > Thermoproteota > Bathyarchaeia > 40CM-2-53-6 > 40CM-2-53-6 > 40CM-2-53-6. The sequence goes on along the minus strand of MNGO01000025.1, from coordinate 16,113 downwards.
ATAGTAGGAGGAATTCTCCTAGCAAAGAAGCGAAAACGCGGAACAACTAACTTCGTCCCCACGCCAACTTCCCCTCCCGCAGTTTTCGGAAGCCCTTCGAGTCGCTGACCCAGCCCTTCGAAATCCAGGCAGCATGGTCATAGTCGGTTTGACCTCGTTCAGCCTCTTCCGCTTCACGGGTAAGGGACTCGCCCGACGCCGAGTCCGCACGATTCTTACGATCGTTGGATTGGCAGCGCTGATCCTCACCTATGTGACTGTCCAGTCTCTTGTCTCAACTCTCGAAGTGAACTTGTCTGGAACCGTTTCCTCCCTCGGGGGCGAGATTGATGTGTGGAGCAAAGGCGCCTCGTACCCGTTAATCAGTAAGATTCCCGAATCCTACTTTAACGTGGTCAAGGCTGTCCCAGGGATTTCCTTCGCCACACCCGTTACCCTGGCGCTAATGACACTGGATTCAGATGAGGCTCTCGCTGCAGGAGTAGTTCCTGCCCAGCTTCACTCCCTACTCAACTACAGTATGGTAACGGGCGTTATGATCACTTCAAACCAGACGGGAATACTCGCGCTAGGAAAAACGCTGTCCGCAACTATCGGAAAAGGCGCGGGAGACCCTGTCCAGCTCAACGGAGTCATATACAGTGTTTCTGGAGTCTACCTAACCAATAGCTGGATGGACTACTCGGTCATAATCCCCCATGTGGTCGCGCAACAAATGATCGGCATGGTAAACGGTACTTCGATGATCGTTGCTACCGCTCAGGATTCTCGGAATGTCGACAACGTGATAGGTCAGATCAGGACCTTGATGCCGACGGTCGAGGCTTTCCGGAGCAGCGAGACTCCTTCCAAGGTCTCGCCAATCTTTGCCTCTCTCGAAAGCATAGCCTCGGACATAACAGCTATCGTAACCCTGGGAGCGGTCTTGGGGATAATGAACTCAAACCTCAACAACCTACGCGAGAGAATGCGCGCATTTGCGATCTTCAAAGCGACCGGAGCCACATACAACCAGATCATCAAGCTGGTCCTTTACGAGTCTCTCTTGCTAGGAACCCTCGGGACCCTGATAGGGCTCGGAATATCCTACGCCGTTCTCCAGTTTATCTCAATCCCGATAGTCCAGAATGTCAGCGTCGCCATAATTCTAGTCCCTTCCACCTTCCTCTACGCTGCCTTGCTCGCATTTTCCGTTTCTTTCCTAGCTTCCATCTATCCGGCGCTCAAAATCGCCCGAGTCCGGCCTCAAGAGGTCTTCAGGTTTGGCTGAGGAACCCGTTCTAAGAACGGATGAGCTGAACAAGACCTACTGGAGTGGACCTGAAAAAACGGTCGCTTTGGACGGCATAAATCTAGAAATCCGCAAGGGAGAGCTTCTAGCAGTCTACGGTCCTTCGGGGTCGGGAAAGACCACTCTTCTCTTTCTTCTGGGAGGGTTTGACAAGCCAACGTCCGGGCGTATACTATTGGACGGGATTGAAATCTCGAACATGGATGAGTATCGGCTCTCGAGGATCAGACGAAGCAATGTGGGTTTTGTATTTCAGAACTACAATCTAGTTGAGGATCTTTCGGTTCAGGAAAATGTCTCGTTGACCATGATGTTCGAGGGGAAAACCGAGAAAGAAATGAAGGAAAGAACAGCCGAACTTCTCGACAAGGTAGGGTTGGTCGGCAAGGAACGGCACAGACCTTCTCAACTTAGTGCCGGTGAGCAGCAACGAGTTGCAATAGCCAGAGCGTTGGCGAACAGGCCGCGGCTTGTACTGATGGATGAACCGACAGGGAACCTGGATCAGGATAATTCGCGGGCAATCATGCAACTGGTCACGAACATCATCAGAGCCGATGGCGTGACCTTCATTATTGCCACCCATAACCTCGAGATTGTCCAAGAAACGCCGTCGAGGTTGTTCCTCAAAGCGGGCCAGATAGCAACGGACCTCATATCACATTCGTAAGCCAGAGATTAGCCCGGGCGAGCTGCAGCTCCTATCTTTGAGGGTTCTGTATTCCCAGGCCTTTCAGTTTGTATTGGAGATGCTTCTCCATGGCTTTCGTCATAAGTAATCCGCTTTTCATGCTGTTATAGATGAAAAGCCAGTAATCCTTCTGGGCAGTTCTTTCTTTTCCGATGCCGAGAACGTAGAGTTCAATCTGATCTAGTAGGTTCATCACGTCTCGATCTCTCACGCTTCATCGACCTCTCAAGCTACCGGGAAGCCTTGTTCCCTCATCCATTCGTCCGAGAACAACTTGCTGAGATAGTTCCGGCCGGTGTCAGGGAGCAACGTGACAATCGTCTTGCGTTCATCCAGCCGTTCTGCAACCCTCATGGCCGCCTGCACTGCCGTTCCCCCGGACCCTCCTACCATGATCCCCTCTTCCTGTGCGAGTCGTCGCGACATCCGGAAAGAGTCGGTGTCAGAGACCTGAATGACATCGTCTACAATCGACATGTCCAGTGTTCCCGGCATGAAATCCTCCCCAATCCCCTCCACCTTGTACTGGTGGGGATCTACCTTTTGCCCGTGAAAACGTTGATAGAAAATGGACCCTTCGGGATCCGCGCCGACAACCTTCAGGCTTTTTTTCTTCTCTTTTAGAAACCGGCCTGTTCCAGTGATGGTTCCTCCGGTTCCCATGCTGCACACAAAAACGTCGACCTTTCCCTCGGTCTGACGCCAAATCTCGGGCCCTGTTGTCCGGTAGTGAGCATCGGGATTGGCCCGGTTTTCATACTGGTTAGGCATGTAAGAGTGCGGAGTTTCTTGCGCAAGTTTCTCCGCGACTTTGGTATAATGTTCAGGGGATTCCGGGGGAACGTTCGTAGGGGTCACGACCACTTTTGCTCCGTATGCTCGCAGTATGCTTCTTTTCTCGTCGCTCATCTTGTCAGGCATGACGAAGATCATCTTGTAGCCTTTCACGGAGGCAACCATTGCCAATCCAACTCCGGTGTTTCCTGAGGTGGGCTCTATGATGGTTCCACCTGGTCTAAGGAGTCCCTTCTTCTCCGCTTGTTCGACCATTGCGACGCCTATTCGATCCTTGACGCTTCCACCTGGGTTGAGGTTTTCTAGTTTGGCCAGAATAGTGGGTTTGAGACCTTGCGAGACCTTGTTCAGCCGGACGAGAGGGGTGTTTCCGATTACCTCTAGTATGGTCTTGTGAACTTCCATCGAGACAACTGCTTCCTTTCATGTCTTCAATCAAGGTTCTTTATCTGAATAATGCAGACCCGCGGTATTCCAGCGTATCTGATAGGTGGGCATGACCTGGCGGTTAGAAGGTTCCTGCACGAAACGAGCTTAGCCGAAACGCCGGAGCGAAATCCGCAAGCATCTACTCGGATAACACCGAAGCGAACGAAGCTGTGATAATCAATTCAGGACAGTCTCTCCACTCTTAGACTAGCCCACACCGAGAAACCCTCACAATCTCCAGCATCATCCGTGAGCTTACTTAGGACCCTCATCAGAAGTATCACGAGCCTTAACTTTCATGCTTTCCCGGCAGACCTGACACGTGATTGTAAGATTTGTTTCAATGGGTCCCCACCGGCCTTCTTGAGCTATTCGATGTCACAGAATTCGGAATCCAGGATCGAACTGGTCTAGGTTTCCTGCTATGACCACCGCAGTCAACTCATCTTTGGACCAGCCTCTAATAGAATCGATCGATGCAGCCCTCAGTGCTCTCGGTGTCAGCACGAGGGATTCGATTCTACTCTATCTTCGCAAGGAATACTCCATTTCCATCGAAGAAATACCGCAGAGGATCGACGAACTCCTCCAAGCTCTCCACGCGCTACTCGGATACGGAGCAAGGGTGATAGAGAAATTAGTAATCGCTAGGCTAATCGAAACTGGTGAGATTGCTCTCGCCGACGCTAGAGGACGGACTCTGGGCGAGATAATTGTTCTCTCAAGGATGGGTCGTAACCAACTAAAAGCGACGGACTAAGAATTCCCCGGTAAGCCCAACGTTTTCTGGAAAAGTTCCGCCCGCAGCAGCCTTGACATTCGCGAATTTCTTGGCTACTAATGTGCCCCTGACGTAATTTCCCTTTCTTTCCTGGCCGCCTTTAGGAATAGTTCGAAGAACTTGTCCTCCCCGGTTTGGGGAGCTTTCTTCGCCTGTTCAGGCTGGCGGTTTTGCCTGGTGTTCGAATCGTTTTGCGAGCCCAAAGACCCCAAGGAAGAGAAGCGCTCCTGCTATTGCCGTGACCATCGAGCTTAGGATCGTAGTAGTCTCTCCCACTGAACTTATCAGACTAGCTATTTGATCAGTGGGTAGCGAAAGTGTCAGTACCAAGCCTACCACGCTCTGAATCGTCAGTAGCGAAAACGCTGCGATTATCATAGTCCAAGCACGAAACGAGCCTGTTATTCTTGTCACCTTGTATGCGTAGAATACCACGCCTGCTTGGAAGATGAGTTCTAGAACCGCAACAAAGTAGAGCGTTGGGAGAACGATAGGATCCAGCATTCTTCCTATCGCCTCACTTTCGTTTCTCCGCGGCCCCGCGGAAGAGATCCACGAATTTCTCAGATGCGACCTTCCGAGGCGAGCCCGTGATTACTCCCTCATAGTTTGTAAATGCAGACTCTATCTTGATTCCTGTCGAGGTGATCTGGAACTCTCTCAACCGCTTGTCATGATCGCTACCCCTCATCTTCAGAACTACCAGGGCCTTTCGCAACGAGGACTCGATCTCCACAGGCTTGAGAGCAACGATACAATCGACAAGGAAGCTCAATCCTACTTCGGTAATTGAGAAGGACCCTCCTGCCATCTGCGGTGACTCCCAGACGAGAAGGGAGCTTATCCCCTTGGTCTTGAGGTGCATGATCAACCGGTACGCCTCGCGTCTCAGCTCGCTTTCTTTGACGAACATAGCGAGATGACTCAACGAGTCCACAACTATTCGTCTCGGCTGGATATCGCGGAGGGATTCGTCGAGTAGGCTCTCCCCCTCGGACTCGAGCAACAGGTTTGGAGAGGTGCACAAGATTCTGAACTTGTTTTCTTCTTCCAGCTTCCGAAGGTCCCATCCGAGGTTTTTCGCGTCTCGGTAGATCTGGTCGGGCATTTCTTCGAATGTCACGTAGATCCCGGGTTCTCCAAATTTGACCCCGTTAACCAAGTACTGAAGGGCTAGGGTTGTCTTCCCGCAGCCAGCACTCCCAGCCACCATGACCGCGTCGCCTTCCATGAATCCGCCATGTAGCATCTCGTCCAACTCAGTTATTCCGGTCCGGACTCTGCCTCCTTCCCCGACCTTTCCGGTGAAGAACTGGTCGACTCCAGAGAGTCCAGTTCTAGAACTTGGTGTTGTCAATTTTCTCCACTCCCTCTAGATTCCTTAGATGTTTCGCTATTGCGTCCAGGACTTCCCGGTCCCTCCCACGGTCCAAGAGCAAGACTTCGGAACGACCAATCCTCCTTGTCTTGAGGATACCCAGGTTCACAAGGCTCCGGACGTCTTCTTCGATCGAGTTCCCTGTTCTCCCAATGCGGCGCGCAATGCTGTCGAGCGTGTCGATGAGCCCAGGGTTGCGATGGAACAAAACGAGCAAGTCTCCCGTAGTCTCTGATGCGAGAAGTGTTTCCAACATCTGTGCGGCGCTCACTTTGTCGGTACCTCCTGCGCGCAGGTTTCTCTTGCCCTTTCAAGGGCTTCTCCGTACTCGAACGAGCCTTGAGACGCGTAGGGAATATTCAGCTTCCGGAATAGATCTTTGATGATCACCTTTTCGATGACTGTTGCCCCGTTGCCAAATACAGATTGCAGTTTCATGTGAAACTCCTTTGGGACGGAGGCTTTGTCGAACAAGCCCTGGTCGGTTAGAACGCCCAGGATCGCCTGGCCTAGCGCTCCTCTTATCCCGTCACCGATACTGTCTCTCAGCAACGAGGAGAAGCTGTTCTCTTGGGTCCGGATAGAGTTCGTCCTATTCGTCTTCCAGCTTGTTCGGAAATCGTTCCGAGGCAACGTAGAAACGGGCGAACCCATGGCTGCAGCTAGGCTCCTGTCAGTTGTTTCGTTGAGACACACTCAAGCGATAAACTCGTTGTAACCCAGCTCACGGCATTTTAGTTGTTACACTATCAGCGTTCATTCCATGAAAACTGGACAGTAAGCATGTGAAGGTAGGTTACAACACACGTATTCGGCATGGTGCCTTGGTTTATCGTGAGCTGGACAACATGCGGTCTCCTCTGGTAACAACCTTCCACGAGACCCTAGGCTCATGTTTTGCTTCAACCCTCAAAGATATGCTCGGATCTGCAGTGTGTGAATCGGTGTACGGTCTCCTAGAGAGAAACGGGATAACGGGGGGAGAGATTTGCAACAGATTTGATGACACTGTGACGGTGCTAACCAAAGTCTTGGGCACATCCTCCAGAGTTCTCGTCCATAGAACCGTTGTTGAGATGTTCCGTCAGTACTCGCAGCGCGCCGATTTTTCCTATCAAGATTCTCTAAGAGATCGACTGATTGTCCTGAAGGAGGCTGTTCTCGCCAATCACTTGATGCCTAGGAGCCGGCATGACGGCATAGACTTTGACAGCGTGGAAAGAACGAGACTTACCAGCCCAGGTGAAACTGGCAACCATAACGGTCCCATTGACAATCCTGACACGTCGAAAAAAGCCGTCAACGCGTCTTGAAATAGTTGATTCTGGGTCACCGGAGTGTTCCTTGAGGGATATTTCGAGTAAGCCCAATAGCTCGTCTTTCTTGCAAGAAATGCATAAATTAGCGCCACAGCCGCGGTTCCGAAGCCGGACGATTCAAAAATGGCCTCACTAATCGCGTTCGTTAGCATATTCGTGGAGTCGCCCTACATGGATGATGTAGTGCAGGCCCTATCTCGTCTCGACAAGGTGGTCGACCTTTACGAGGTCACGGGCGAGTTTGACATTGTCACTGTCGTCTCAGCCTCAGACATTGAGGAGTTTCGAGATGTCTTGAAGAACAAGATCATGAAGGTCAAAGGGGTCAAGAGCACTGTGAGCTCAATCGTTCTAAAAACTCACAAGGGCTCCGGGTCCAACGGCGACATCTTGAACCCGACTTCCGCCGTGTCAGCTTCTGTCAGCCACCAGAAATAGATCAACCACCCTTGAATCCTGAGACCATTCTATGGAGGCTGTTAGCAGCTGATCGACCCGAGCAATCTATTCTTACTCATCACGATTCTCCTCATAGCCATAGTATCAGGGCGGTTTCTAGCACCCTACATCACTAGAGTTTTCTCATTATCCCCCGGCCGACTAGACAAGGTTCTCAATCCCATCGAAAAAGGAATCTATCGAATCATCAGCGTAGATCCAGCTCGCGGCATGGACTGGAAAGAATACTTCCTTGCTGCACTCATTGTCAACATTTTCCAGATGGCACTTGCCTTCGTAATATTCGCGTTTCAAGGCGTGCTCCCCTTGAACCCGCAAGGGTTTCCAGGTCTCTCCTGGGACTTGGCTTTCATGCAGGTCATCAGCTTCGGGACGAATACCAACCTGCAACACTACAGCGGTGAAGGAAACTGCGTACAATTGCCGAACTGCACCGCGTTGAGGCCCGGTGTTCCAGGTCTTTCATATCTCAGCCAGATGATGGCTGTCCAGTTCTTGCAGTTTACGAGTGCAGCCACCGGAATCTGCGTTGCTGTCGCGATGATTCGAGGCTTCATCATCCATTCCAAGGACTCGGGCAATTTCTATGTGGACTTTACTAGGACTTTGACAAGGATACTGTTCCCTCTGTGTTTCGTGGCTTCGCTCGTCTTTGTCGGCCTTGGAGTTCCCCAAACGCTTACTGGGTACCAGATTACGAAAACGGTCGAGGGAGCGGCTCAGACGATTCTCGTCGGTCCTGTCGCTTCCCTCGCCAGCATTATGCAGCTCGGAACGAACGGGGGAGGATATTACGGGGCGAATTCGGCCTATCCTTTCCAGAACCCAAACCCGGCGTCCGACGTATTCCAGATATTTCTCATGCTGCTTATTCCGACAACACTTTGTTTCGTGTTTGGTCAGTTGATTGGCAAGAAGCGAGAGACTCGTCCAATCCTCTGGGGTGCTTACGCACTCTTTGCCCTTGATCTCTTGATCGCCTTCACGCCCAACTTTCCTGTCGTGGGTCCAGGGATGGAGGTCCGCTTCGGGGGCTTCTTCTCAGTATTCTGGACAGTCGTCACGACTGCAGCAACCACAGGCTCTGTTAACACATCCCTGTCGGGGCTATACCCGCTAGTCATACTGTCGGCTTTCAATGGAATGTTGATCCAGGCAACTCCCGGTGGAAAAGGGGTCGGGGTGATGTACATGGTCATGTTCATCGTCCTCACAGTCTTCATCGTTGGCCTAATGTCGGGTCGGACCCCTGAGTACTTGGGACTGAAAATAACCGCCCGAGATGTTAAGCTGGTAATGATAGCTTTTCTCGTCCACCCTGTTATCGTTCTCGTTCCGACGGTGCTCGCTTATTCGACTGGGGCTGCTGGCGCGATCGGCGTTGGAACGAATTCTATCGGGTTCACCAAGATCTTCTATGAATTCACATCGGCCGCCGCGAATAACGGGAGCGATTTTCTCGGTGCGACCGCCAATACGCCATTCTTCAACATCTCAACGGCCATCGTCATGTTTCTAGGACGCTTCGCACCCATCGGACTATTGCTTGCGCTCGGCGGATCTATGATCAATAGAAAGAGGCTTACCACAGAAGCTGGTGTAAGGACGGACAGTCCACTCTTCGCCTTGATCCTTGTAGGAAGCATACTTGTCCTCGTCCTCCTCACCTTCTTCCCGTTCCTCGCACTAGGCCCGATTCTAGAATTTTTCCAGGGACGTGTAAACGGATTCTAGGGGAAAAACCATGTCGACAAGATTGAGCAAGATGATATCTGTCCGGCGAACGACCCTAATTTCCCGGAAGGTACTCATCGACTCGCTTGTCCGCCTAAGTCCACTCAGGCTCATCGCGAACCCTGTAATGCTGATTGTGGAGATCACATTCTTCATAGTGGCGGCCATGGCCCTCGACCCTGAAGCGTTCCCAAGACTCGCGAACTCGTCTCTCCAAATATTCTATGGTGAGGTCGCATTGATTCTTCTGATCACAGCCTGGTTCAGCACCCTATCCGATGCGCTTGCAGAAAGCCAGGCGAAGAACACGGCCAACAGCCTTCGAAGACTGGAGATGGAGGTGTCTAGCAAGAAGATACTGATCGAAGCTGGTTCTAGGCGAATCGTTCCTACCCCTTCGAGGGATCTTCGTACTGGTGACCTCATTCTTCTAGAGAAGAACGATACAGTTCCCATCGACGCGCAAGTCTTGGAAGGAATCGCCATGGTGGACGAGTCCCTCCTCACAGGGGAATCCACAGCGGTTCGGAAGGCTCCAGGAGACGATGTGATCGGAGGCTCGCAAGTCCTCAGCGACACTCTCACTGCTAAAATCACGGTCAACCCTGACGAGACTTTCATCAATCAGATGATCAGAATGGTTGAGTCGTCCAAAAGGCCGAAGACCCCAAACGAGCAAGCCGTAACCATCGTCCTGATAGGCCTCACAGCAATCTTCACCATCCTCATCGGCGCCCTATTGGGCGTGTCTCTTGTTCTGAGCCTCGCCGCGGACCTTTCAGTCCTGATAGCGCTCTACGTCTGCCTCCTACCCACGACCATAGGAGCTCTCCTTCCCTCGATAGGCTTGTCAGGCATCTCTCGGCTCTACAAGGAAAAGATCGTTGCAAAATCTGGTCGTGCGGTCGAGACGGCCGGCGATACTGACGTCATTCTTCTCGACAAAACCGGGACCATCACAGTCGGAAACAGGCAAGCAGTGGAGTTCCTACCCTTTCTAGGGTTCAATGAGAGAGATGTCGGCGAAGCCGCCTTTCTTGCCTCGTGGCACGATGATACTCCTGAGGGCCGAAGCCTGATCAGGCTTGCCTACGAGGATGGTTTTGTGCCCAAAGAGATGAACGCCCTCGACGCCTCGGAGGTCTACGAGTTCAGCGCCAGCACCCGAACCAGCGGTGTCAAACTGGCCGGAGGAACCGGCTTCATGCTTCCCAAGAGCGGCGGGACAGGCCGCGAGAGGGGAAGGCTCAGGAGAAAATTCGAGCCCCATGTGGAAGGTGGCGTCCCGATTGGATCCGACGAGACAGAAATCATCAAAGGTGCTCCTGATGCTATCAAGAAAATTGTCAAGTCCGTTCCGGGCGACTACGATAAAGTCGTTCAAGAAATATCCGCTGCGGGGGACACAGCCATGGCGCTTTCGAGAAATCGAGAAGCAATCGGGATAGTACGGTTGAGAGATGTTCTCAAGCCTGACATCAGAGAAAAGATAATGGCGGTTAAGGTGATGGGCATTAGACCAGTCATGATAACTGGCGACCAGCCACTCACCGCCAAGAGCATTGCCGCCGAGGTAGGGATCGACGAGTATCAGCCGGAGGCGAAACCCGAGGACAAATACGACATCGTCAAACGGGAGCAGGCTGAGACGAGAATTGTCGCGATGATAGGAGACGGGACCAATGATGCCCCCGCACTAGCGATGGCCGACGTGGGTTTGGCGATGAACTCTGGAACCCAGGCCGCAAAAGAGGCTGCTAACATGGTAGACCTCGAGTCGAATCCAGCCAAGATCATAGAAGTAGTGATGCTCGGCAAACAGTTACTGATGACCCGAGGCGCGGTAACAACATTCAGCATTGCGAACGATGTCGCGAAATATTTTGCGATCATGCCAGTGCTGTTTGCATCAACTGTACCAGAGCTGAAGGCGTTGAACGTGCTCGGGCTTGGACTGAACACCGCGGTGCTCTCGGCCCTTATATTCAATGCTATCATAATTCCCCTCCTCATTCCCTTGGCGATGAGAGGGGTCACGTTCAAGCCCTCTGGAACCATGACCCTTTTCCTGAAGAACACGATGATCTACGGGATCGGCGGAGTCATCATTCCATTCGTCGGAATTAAGCTGATAGACGTGGCAATATCGTTGCTCTAGGAGAGAAAAACCATGGTGAGCTTCAAGCGTGAACTCTGGCAAAACTCTAGTCCTGCTGTAAGATTGGCAGTAATCTCGCTGGTTCTCTGTGGGCTGGTGTTTCCCCTTGTCATAACGGGAATCGCCCAAGTATTCCTACCGTCCCAAGCGAATGGAAGCCTAGTACAGCTTCATGGCAAGAATGTCGGCTCTAGTCTTATTGCGCAGAATTTCAGCCTACCCATCTTTTTCCATCCAAGAAACGATTCTGCCTCCGGGGTAGACCCCGACATTACTGTCCAGGATGCGTATTCTCAGATTACGAGGATAAGCACGGCCACTGGTATTCCGATGGACATGTTGCAACAGATCGTTGACCAGAATGAGGAGGGCACTTTCTGGATCTTTGGCACTCAGTACGTGAATGTTCTAAGACTCAATCTAGTTCTGATTCAAACAAATAATTCGGCCTACAAGGCCTTCCAGTAAGTTCGTTAGATCGAGAACATAGCGGCTTCGAGGAGAGCCTACATCAGTTTCTGGTATAGTACGAAGTATGCGGTGGCCATGAAGACGAAGCTTAGAAGCATGCCGAACCCCAGAAAGCCGTATGCGCGTTTGGGCCGGTAGGCGTTCCTTGTGCTCATGAACATCATGTACAATCCGACGACACCAAACGCGTAGAGCAAAGCTACGAACACTCCTTCGGCGGGAGTCTGGTTGTTAATGTCGTGGGGATAGACGAAGCCAAGACCTTGCTGCACGTTCAAGAGGCTTACAGACGTACCGGCGCCCACCAGAATGAACAATCCGCCTGCGAGAACAAAGACTGTGAAGGCAAGTATCACGAATGAGGCTACAGGTAATAGTGGCCTGCTTGATCCAGGCGCGAGTTTCACAAAGCTCATTCTGAATGCTAGGTTGTTGAGGGATCTCTTCATTTTGAAGAATCCTGTTCTGAAACCCATCGCTGGTCCACGTCGTCAAGCCTGAGAGGGCCATCGCCGATAATAAGCCCTGCTTTCCCACGTGCATGCGCTACTCTGAAACCGTTTTTATAGCGCGCTGGGTCATGAAGCGTCACGAGGCTTCCGCACCGATTTGTGTCCGCAGAGAATATTATGCTCCAAGTGCGGGGAACTCCTCTACACCGGGCTTGAGCTGGAGACTCCTGGCGAGATCATTCAACGCAATGGCGGCTATTGCCCGAAGTGCGGTAAGAAGCTCGGGTTTGATACTGAGAACCTGAAGATTATTCCTGAGACGCCCGTTCCCGGTCCGTAGCTGCTTCGCATTCTTTTTTCTACCAGCACTGAACTAGCAAGTCGTCGGTCTTGGCAAAAAGAACCCAGGTCTATGAGTATCACCGGAAGCACGGTAACATTGTCGAGTATGCTGGTTTCGACCTCCCCGTCTGGTTCGAGGGCATAATCCCGGAATGCCACAGCGTCAGGAACAACTGTGGAATATTCGACGTCTCCCATATGGGACGGGTACTAGCCGAAGGAAAAAGCGCCGAGTCATTTCTCAACCAGCTCACGACAAACGATGTGTCTAAGCTCGCGCTTGGAAGAGGCCAGTATTCTCTCCTTTGCAATCCTAAAGGGGGAATTATGGATGATCTTACTATTTTCAGAATCGGTAGCATGCGATATCTTGTCGTCTATAACGCGGGTAACCGTGACAAGAACTGGCGCTGGCTTCTCAAGAACAAGACGAGGAGCGATGCGACCCTTTCCGATGTTTCCGATGATGTTGCTATGTTTGCAGTTCAAGGTCCTAGGGCGGGAACCGTCCTATGGAATGTATCCGGTATAAAGCTCGACGAGGTAGAGAAGTATGGAACCAGAGATGTGAAGGTTGCCGGGATCCCGTGTCTCTTGACTCGTAGCGGGTACACGGGTGAGGACGGTTTCGAGATCTACATCTGGAACACCAGTGTAAAGGAGCCAGCAAATGCCGTGAAAGTCTGGGAGAAGATGTTGTCGGGTGGAAGAGAGTTAGGGATCTGTCCCGTCGGGCTCGGTGCGAGAGACGTTTTGAGACTTGAAGCAGGCATGTGTCTCTATGGAAATGATATTGACGAGAATACTTCTCCTGTCGAAGCGAAGCTGAACTGGGTCGTTCGTTCGGAGAAGCCGGATTTCGTGGGCAAGAACGCCATCCTAAGCCTAAAGGAAAAAGGACCTAGCCGCGTACGGGTTGGTTTCAAAATGAAGGAGAAGGGAATTCCGCGTCAAGGCCAAGATATTTTTGTTGATGTTGAGACCGTCGGAAAAGTTTCGAGCGGCACATTTTCTCCAACGCTCAGTGTCGGGATTGGAATGGGCTACCTCCCTCCATCGCTCGCAGCTGTTGGAGAAACGTTTAGTGTGGGAATCCGGGACCGGAGAGTCCGAGCTGAGGTCGTTAAGCTTCCTTTCTACCAACGACGCTCGGAGGGTCAGGTTCTTGTGTTCGGAGAGGAGATCGGGTTGATGGATTTCAGGAAGAAGTACAGCTCGTCAAGTCAGCCCAGAGCCGCAACTGCGACGCGTTGATTCAATCGCGCGAGCTATTCTCCAGGACGAAGAACCTAAGTTCGGTTAACGGACGTATGATATGTCATTAGCCGGCGACTTCGAAGCTTCGGGCTTTGAGCCGGTCGCATTCGTGCTGCGCGCTGTGCTTTTCGCACAGGTCTCTGCTGCAGTGGGGGCAGTTCTCTACAGCGAGAATTTGGCAGTCGGTGCATACCGTTCCCCATACGAGTGCCATTCTTGTTTCATGTCTCCGGTAATTCTCAGCGTATTAGCGTTGGTTACTAAAGCCGTTTGGACATTTCTTACTCAAAAAGATAAGTAAATTGGTACCGAACCTACACAGACACGCGTATCGATACAAGGACCGGCAGTAACCTCTCAGTATCAAGCGAACTAGCGACGGGGCTTTTCTTTCTTGCCCTTCAATAAGGCGTCAAGGCTTACACCGTTGACAGTGAAAACACGGTAGCGTGTTCCGGGAAGGTCGCCATACGCCTTTCCTTCAGCGCCTCCAATTCCCTCGATCTCGACCTCGTCATGTTCGTCTATGAAGTTCAACGCTCCGTCGCCTGGGAGGAACGCGGTCACGGTCTTGCCGTTCTTGATAATCTGGGCTCTCACGCAGTTGGAGGTGAGGAAACCGTTGGCAAAGAAATTGTGACTGGTGCTACGTGTAGTAATGTCCCGCAAATCCTTCAAGTCTCTTGCCTCGACTCGTGAAACTGTCTCCCATACCAAACCTTCAGGTAAATCTTTGTTACGGGCTACAAACTCTTGGAAGGAAGTTGCCCTACGTGTCGTAGTGCCAAGCTTCTCCGGGTCGCGAACCCCCACAGAAAGCCAGCGGCTTACCGCTCCAAAAGTTACAGGATATCCAGATTGGACGACCTTTCTATGGACCTCCCTTATTGCTAGGCCTTCTTCCCTCAACGTCCGGGCCAGAGAATGCGCAGCAATGGTCTGCAGAATATGATGATGTCGAGCCAGCAAGTATTCGTAGGCGTGCCGCGCGAGGCGTTCCCGTTTTCCATTGTACTTGTATCCGATTTTCCCGTAGAGATGCAGAAGGTTCGTGATACCAGATGCGATGTAGGCCGTCAGCTTAAATGACCTCTCTCCCTTGGTTCGAACGATGAAAGGCTGGACTCTTGCCGAGGCTATTCTTACTCCAAACTCAAGGAGTAGCTGCTGAATTCCAGCCAGAAGGCGCTGAGCACCTTCAATCCTTCCTTCTGCCTTGCATATTGCGAACGAGGGTGGCATGAAGGTCCCGTGACTTGAACTGACTCTCGGCTTCTCCAGCTCGCTTCCAAAATAAGACGCGAGAAACTCCCTCTTGACCCACGATGGACCCGCAAGGACCCAGGCTGGAACCGTGTATGAAGAGTCGGATTTCCTTCCAACTGGCGCACCCAGAGCCTTCAGAAGCGTGAAAAGAGCTATGGATGTACAGGATGCGGAACTATACGACCCTGAAATCATCTGCTGGGTCCCGTCAGTCATGGTGATTACGCTTGTAGCATTTCCCACATAAACAGGGGAAACATGGAAACCCAGCGACTCGATATCGGCGCTGATAACTCTGAGATCCTCAGGAGACCCCGTTGCGACGAACTTGGCACTAAATCCATTACCACCTTTGGCATAGCTGAGACTTCCATCCCCATATAGATGGCCGAGGAGTCGTGCAATCGGTCCTATTCGGGCACTAGCATAGGTTAAGGGCAAGATACGATGCTCTCTAAGCTGATCGATGATTCGGTCAAGTTTCGACGAGATAGGAGCATTCTGCCGAATATCGTCCTCGGTTACGATGGTATCGTCGCGATACTCCTTTTTCACGGGTTCCGACGGAAGCACGATGAGTGTGTCTCCAGCGTTAAGCTGTCGTGCTTCCACAATGCCCTTTGACGTGTAGAAGGGGTGGTCGCCGCTGGCAACGATTCGCCGACCCGTCTCCGACGTAACAATTTCGAGGGCTCCAACTTGGGTAGCTTCTTCTTGGCTCAGTTTGAAATAGTCAACAAGTCCCGAAGCCTCAGTGTGTTGACCTTTCAAGTCCAGGGTCATGACCTGGCTAGCATGCCACGAACGGGACAAGTCTTCCATCGTTAGATGTGTGCCATCCTCGAGTAGAATCTGACTGTTCGGAGCAATGCATTTGCGGACAGCGCTGTTTGGCTGTCGGCATTCAACGCCAACCTTCTCTAGAACGATGGCCTTTCCTTGTGGGGCTCCCTGGAGCGGGTCTGACTTGTAGTCCAGTCCAAGCATTCGTCGCTTGTACGGTGCGTAGGCCCACCTGAACTCTTTACGTCTCTTGCGGAGCTTTTGGGCTGCGAACAGCCCTCTTGATGCTTTGGCCATTGATTCACCGTTTACTGGGGAAGACAGCTTGCTCGCTGGGTTGCTTTTTAGATTGACGCCAATTTTTCGGACGCGTATGTGGACCAATAGGAGTCTCCTTCGACCGTCACCTGAACCACTCATGCATCGCGAAACCGTTGACAGATACTCCCCTTTTCCAGAAAATATTTCCTGTCTGGCACTGATTTCGGGCATGTCTGGCGATTCAAG
>MNGO01000023.1:3856-13949 GCA_001918765.1 Crenarchaeota archaeon 13_1_40CM_3_52_10 | reverse complement strand
GTTCCGCAGAGGTGAGTTGCATAAGGGTTTGACAGCCCCATTTCGCGTTATCTCTTGATTGCTGATTGATGTTACTCGCGTCAAGTACGGGTCCAAACTCACAACGATGTTTCGGACCGGTACCGAATTGTTGTTAAGCGTGAATCCGACGTTTACATCCTTCCACTTCACCTGGATTCCGTTTTGAGTATTCGAAAAAGACCAGGTGTTGAATATGCTCTGATACGAGGCACTGAAACCCATGGTGTTCAACCGGAACTCAAATGACGCTTGGGCGATCGTCGTCGCCTTGCTCGTGTCCAAGGAAGACTCGTAGGATGAGATCTGTCTCTCAATGGACGTCAGATCATCTCCCGTGCTCCAAATCGCCGGGATAAATGTGACCACCGATAGGCTTGACAAAAGGAAGGCGAACAGTACGCCAATTAGTGGTTTCATAGGGTCCTAATTCAACCTGGACAATATATTTAAAACAATGCACAGTGACGTAATTATATTTTTCTGAATGTTGCTGACAGGATATTCTCATTGCCTTTGCGTTGGACGTGAAGTAGCCTCGCTTCACGTTTCGTGGGGCCGTTCAAGTCTGGAGAAGCTTATTGTCCGCCCTCCTACTTAAAGACCGGATATTGTTTGTGGCGGGCCCGGAGGGATTTGAACCCTCGACCATTCCCCGAACGAGTCAGCTTGACCCGTCCTTCAGGTTAAGAGCTTCAGCCTAGAGTCTGCTGCTCTACCTGGCTGAGCTGCCCGACTAGACCAGTATGCTTGTCCGGTTTACGGGCCCACGAACCCGCCGAAGGCTCGGTCCCGGCCGAATTTCTAATAAGGATTACCGTTTCTGAGAGCAAATTGGTCCCCGAAACCGCGGATGACGAGCGAAGAATTCTCGCTTTAGTCCATCAAAAGCGCAGGATTGGGGAAGAACGATGTCACTGATGTCTCTCACTACCGGAAGAGACGGCACTCGTTAGCTTGGCGTGAATCGTGTTGGTGTCCCTAGCCTGCTTCTGTTTCGGTAACACAAGGCTTCCCCGACACTCTCCGTAGCGGGTTCATTGATCACGCCGCCTCGGCCGAGAGTAGGATACTGTTGAAACCATGCTTTGTGATGCTGCTCATAGTCCTGGCGACGGGTCTGCTATTAGTCGTCCCGGTGAAAGCTGACATTCCTCCTTACTCTCTCTCGGTAAGCCCGACGACGATAAGCCTAGGCAACACAGTCAACATCATGGTAATCGTTACTAGTGGCAACGCCAGATTCGCTTATGGGGTCACGATCGGAGTGCAGAAGCCCAACGGTGCTGGTTCAGCAGTATCAAACCAGGTGATATCAACAGATAGGTTCGGGTCGGGCAGTGTATCTGTCCAATACCCAACGTCAACTTCGTGGACCCCGGTGAATGGCACCGTCGCAACAAATGTGGGCGGCGTCTACAATGTCGTTGTAAATCAGACATCACCGACAAACATCGCCAACGTTGCTTCACGCCAATTCACGGTGACTGCCATGATGAGCGTTGTCGTGTCTCAGCCAACTTCGGGAACAATTGTCCAAAGGGGGCAGGCTTTGACAATCACTGCATCTGTGGCGAACTCTTTAGGGGCGGTGTCAGGTGCCACGGTAAAATTCCTCTCTCCTTCGAATGTCAACATTACACTCCCGGAAGTTAGCTCTACGAATGGGGTCTACTCCATCAGCTATCAGGTCTTGATAAGTGACCCGCTTGGTTCCTGGACGATAATCGTCTACGCCAGCGACTCCAGTGGAAACTCAGGAACAAGTATCCCCGTTACTGTTACGACAACAAAGAGCGACTTGTTTGTCGACGCCATGGTCGCATACAATTCCAAGGGCGTTCCAACCACTAGCTTTTCTACGGGGGACACGGTCTACCCCTACTTTCGGATAAAGTACTCGGGTTCCAGCGGGACGTTTCTAACCGCCGGCCAGTATGTGGTCTCGGTCAAGAATCCATCAGGGACAACCGTTGCGAACCTCACCGCGGTTTATGACGCGAACCGTCTCGGATTCTATACTCCTACAGGCTATTCGGTCTCTACTTTCGACCCAGGCGGTTCTTGGACCATTGGAATCAATGCGAACAGTCTCAATGATGGTTTCGGAAACACTGGACCCAACTTCGACACGTCCGTAAGAGTGGATGTTGTAACTTCTCCACTAGGCTACCTTCCCTTCATCATCGGTGGAGTGGTAGCTTTGCTCGGCGGAATCGTCGTGTTGAAGCGCTACGATACATCTCTTGAGGGATTCGAGCATCTTGAACAGATGATCGGAGGGCCTATTCCCCGTGGGTCGAGCCTCTTGTTGCTCGGGGATCCAGGTAGCGGAAAAACCGTTCTCTCGTATGAATTGTTGCATGACGAGCTTGAGACCGGTAGGCCTTGCGCATTCTTGTCGTATGACGCATTCCCTGAAGACGTTCAAGGACGTATGGGAGAGTTTGGATGGGATATTATCTCCCATCTCCGCAAGGGGCGATTGAAAATAATCGATTGCTATTCAGGGCTCGCGGGGCAGGGCGAAGGGGCGTTGAGGGATCCGTCGGACCTCACCGAGCTCAACATTCAAGTTACCTCTTTCATAACGAAGGCGAAGAATGCCCCTGTGACACTCATTCTCGACTCGCTCACGCCGATCTTTAACGGGGTCGAGGCGAAGCAAGCGATAAACTTCTTGCAAACTGTTGGAGCGAAGGTGAAGAAGACGGGAGGTCTCTTCATCCTGACTGCTTCGAGGGGAGCGATACCGGAGGATTCCATTGCGAAGATCAAGAGTATAGCGGACGGCGTTATCGAACTCACTCTGGTAAGAACAGGAAGAAAGGGGGTTAGGTACCTCACAGTTCTGAAAATGGAACGGAGACGAATAGCATCCGAGACGGTCTCATTCGAGATAGCTAGAGGGCGAGGACTTGTCTTCCGAGTCTCACGCTTCGGTATCCTGCGGGGAAAGCTGCAGCATTTGAAGCTCAAGTCGGGTCAGTCATCTGAAAAGCGGGTTCCGAGTACCGCTGCGCCGGCCAAACCGGACGGAAAGCCAGTGGATGAGAAAGACAAGGGAGGAGCAGGCTCCGGGCTGCCGTCGAAGGGGACAGGCACGAAACAGCGGTAGGGTTACGAAAGCGAGCTTTTAGCAAACAATTCATCTCCCTATCTCTATGAGTGTCGCATTTATCGGCCTAGGCTTGAACGATGAAAGAGGCCTCACCATCGAGGGGCTCGAGGAGGCTCGACGGGCAGGCAGTGTTTTCGCAGAGTTCTACACCAACATCATGCCAGGTTTGGATATTAAGAAGCTTGAGCTTCTACTCGGAAAGAGGGTTGTCGTGCTAGGTCGAACTCAACTGGAGGACGAAGGCGGCAAGCGGATTGTTGAGGCTGCGAAAAGGGAGAGAGTTGCTTTCCTGGTTCCTGGAGATCCGATGATTGCAACGACTCACATTTCTGTCAGATTGGAACTTGCGAAGAAGGGTATTCCCTCAAAGATCATTCACGGCCCGTCGGTAACGTCTGCCGTATGCGGAGCCACAGGTCTTCAGAGCTACAAGTTCGGAAAATCCGTAACCCTCCCGCAAGAGCCTGGCGTGCCGGACTCGTTGCTGGACACTGTTCGTGATAACAAGACGAGGGGACTTCACACTCTCATTCTTCTCGACGTTCGACCGGAAATGGCGCAGCAGCTGACGATAGGGGAGGCGGCGGCGAAACTGGTAACTGCAGATCGCACACTCGAGAGCCGGATGGGAATTGGTGTGGCGCGGTTAGGGTCCGAAGACCAGTTCGTGCTGTCAGCGAAGCTTGGAAAACTTGAGAACCAAGACTTCGGGCGAGCTCCTCACTGTCTCGTGATCCCCGGTAGGCTCCATTTCATGGAGGCTGAAGCTTTGAAAGTGTTTTGCGGGGCGGAAGATGAGGATTTGGAGGCGTTGAAATGAGGGAGCGGTCAGGAGAGAGAGCCGCGAAATATCTGGAGGCAACGACAAAGTCGTTGCGAGCCTTGAAGGTCAAAAGGAATCCTGGAACTGTTTCCTCTCCTCAACTAGATTATGTTTCGGATCTTGCACGGGACTATGCGAGAGACGCCAAGCACTATTTGGGCGACAGGAAACCTGTGACTGCGCTCGCGTGCATCGCTTATGCGGAGGGTCTTCTCGACGCCTTGAAATTTCTTCAGTTAGCAGAGTTTTAGCCGGAACAGATCGTTTGGGTAACACTCTCCTGATATCGCGGGCCGAGTCTACTAATCGTCGAGATACATGGAGAACTGCGCGGTATGCGGCAAGCCCATTCATAGGGAGGAGCCTGTCTCTGCCTCGTTCAACCAGGAAGGCCAGAGGAGCTTCTTCCACAAGACATGCGAGGACAGAGCCGAGCACGTCAACAAGTGGAAGGAGGAGGCAGCATGGGCATTCAGGGTGACGCGAATGACGATGTCCGAGTGGGACGCGTGCAGTCCCAGAAAGCACGTCGGTGTTTGGCAGTCGATTTTCATAGCACGAAGAGACGAGGATGTCTGGTGCCCTGACTGCGGTCTAAAGATCGCTAGACAAGAAAGGTTCGCTTGTCCCACTTGCGGCGGTCGAGTCATCATCACCAACGCTGAGACTACCAAGATGGTGTTCACTCACAGGGAGCCTCTCTACAAGCTCCAGGTGCACTGCACCGAGAGGGGAGATGACGGGGTTGTCTATGGGATCATAAGTGGATACACTCCAGTTACTATCACTTCGAAGAAAGGCGAAGCTCCAGAGGCTTCATCGAAACAAGCCATGATGCTGAAGTATGAGCCAAAAGGAGATCTCAAGAAAGGGCTAAGCGTATAGCTTCCCGTTGAGAAAGCGTTCTTATTCTCTCTACTCGCAGGTTTATCCCGTTTCGGTCTTGCCACCGAGGAAGACAGTGCTAGCCACCGGCGTTTTTGATCTTCTACATCTCGGACATCTTAGATTTCTACAGGAGTCTAAGAGAAAAGGAGGACCTGGATCCAAGCTCGTAGTCGTTGTCGCCCGTGACAAGACTGTGTTTCGTAGGAAAGGGAAGGGTCCGGTTATCCCTGAGGATCAGAGGAGGGAGCTTGTTGGTGCGTTGAGAGCTGTAGATCGTGCGATTCTGGGAAGGGAGGAAATTGACCTTCTCGGCATCCTCAAAGAGGTCAAGCCGAACATAGTCTGCGTCGGCTACGACCAGGACGAAATACGAACCGCCGTTACAAGACTCATCACGAAACAGGGGTTGCCGATCAAGGTCGTTCGGATACGAAGGTTTGGGCCGACCGGTCTCAACAGTAGTTCGAATCTAAAGAAAAAGATCGCAAGATCATTCACGGCGTCCTAGGGTTTTATGGGGACTCGGACGCGCACTTTGTCTCCGTCGACAAGTTTGAACTGTTTCCGCAGCGATACTGGTGCAATTAGTTCGACAACGTCCTCGCCGTAGTGTGCTCGTATCGGAAGGACGATTGCGCTCTTGACCTCGTCGTTGACGATGGCTCTGAAGCATTTCGCTGGTCCGTAACTTCGTTTTTCATTGGCGAAGCCTTCGATGTAAACGAAAGGGTACGTGTCGAGGATTTTTCGACTGTTTAGATCTTCCTTGCCGACTCTAAGGTTGAGGGTGCCCGGAAAGGGGTCGAATCCTAGTTTGGATATGAACTGTTTCCGGTATCCATCGAGACTCATGTAATACGAGCCCTCGGAGAGCCCGGTGAACACTGTTCCAGTTATGATCAAGTCTTTCTTGGGCACTTCAAAGACTCGCCTGAGGTTGACGTACATGTCAGATAACTGGCGAAGTCCTTCTCCGGTGATTCTGACCTTCTGGTCGCGTCCAGTTCGAGCCCTCTCTATCAAGCCCAGTTTTTCCATCTCAATAAGACGCCGGGAGGCGGTCTGTTGAGAGCCTCCAATTCCCTTCGCCACGTCTGACGTGCTACAGATGACTTCCTTGTCTGCGGCCCCCATCTCGGACAGTTTGTATAGAGCCAACAGATGGGACGGTTTCATTTCCAGATTCGACTTCTCAACTGATGGTCGAGAATCACTTACTGTTTTTCTATCTTCTTTCCAAGACGGTCTAGGGCCTGTTCGAGCGAGAATCGTCTAACTTCCGTGACAACGTCTCCTCTCGTGGTCTCAATGATTCGCCTGGCTGCGTCCATTTTGACTCTGAACGTAGGCACAATCGATGTATGCTCCAGCGTTTGCAGGTCATCATACACTCCTTCCATCGCGTCGAGAAGTTTCTCCGCTTTTCCAACGTCGCCTTTTCGGAGAGAGTTTAGTGCCATTCTGCGGAATTCTCCGACGGCGTCTAGGAGGCCGAGCATGTAGCTTCGGTGGTCGGCGCCGGACTCTGCGATCGATACAATTCCTTCGTTCCGCGAAACCTTGCGCAGAGTGATCGCTTCCACGTACTCTTGGAATGCAACTATGACTCCGTTCGAACTTCGAAGCTCCGGGGCATCAGCGGACAGTTTTTCGATCTCCTGAAGGGTCTTCTGGGCTTGTTCGAGTATGGAGTTTGCTGCCTTCAAGTCTCCCCTATGAATCTCGAGAATTGAGGATGACGCCATTCTCGTGGCGGCTCTGGAAAGATCGAGGACTCTTTCACGCGCGCGATCATATTGGGACAGGTCTTTCTGGATTGAGGTCAGGTCCTTTTTTGACAGCATGTTGCGAGCTTCCGCTCCGCTGAGCTTCGCGGTATTAAAACAGGGTTCCGGTTACTCGTTTTTCTCTTTGACGAGCTTATGGGATTCTTCCTTTATCCCGCTCTCTGTTATTACGAGCAGATCGACTCCGTCTCCGCTTGAAATGTCTCGAGCGAGGGCGGA
Organism: Crenarchaeota archaeon 13_1_40CM_3_52_10; assembly: GCA_001918765.1. Lineage (GTDB taxonomy): Archaea > Thermoproteota > Bathyarchaeia > 40CM-2-53-6 > 40CM-2-53-6 > 40CM-2-53-6. The sequence continues at coordinate 7,093 of MNGO01000023.1, read as the reverse complement.
TCTTATGGCTCGCAGGATGAGCGGGCGGGCTTCGTCAACCGATAATCCTTCTCGGTATTCTGATTCTAGAACTCCCATGGCGACTTCTGCGCCGGTTCCGACTGCGGCGAACTTGTCTTCGAGCACGGATCCGATGGGGTCCATGACGAATAGGCTTGGTACGCTGTTGTCTACGCCTGCGATTATGGTCTGGGCGAGATAGGGCATGAAGCGTCTCGCTGAGAGCAGGTTGGCCATTAGTTTGGCTGTGTTCTTTACCGTTCCAGCTCTTCCTCGTTCGTATTCGAAGATGTTCATGTAAGCTAACGCTTCGCGTGAGAGGACTTGCATGTCTCCTATTATCCCAGCGCAGCCTATTCCGATGTTGTCTGTTATCTTGAAGACTTTCTTGGCTACCTTGCTCATGACGAATGTTCCGTACGCGTATCTCCGCTCGGAGCCGAGTATGGCTCCTTCTTTGCATACGAGTCCGACGGTTGTCGCTCCAGGCATGTAGATGTCATCGCTCATAATTGCGTCAGCGTTCGGCCTTCTTGCCGTTTTGCTATAAAGCTAGCGCCGATGTTGATCAGGGTGGATTATTGGAGTCTCTGCTTTGGAGTCTCGACTGGGACGTGGTCTCGAATTCTTTGCTCGTGCAAGCGATGCCATGCTGGAACGTAAGGCTTCCTCCAGTCGATTGGTCCGGATGATAATCTCTGCTGCATTCTGGCGAGATCAAGGTCCCATGCGCGGTCGAAGAACTCGTAGGCTGCGTCCCATTCCTCTCCTTCTTGCCAGGCGGAATGCTCGACGCGGACTTTGCTCAATGCCTCAACTCTTTCGAAGTAGATGTCGACGCGGGTGTTCTGTCTTCGAACGTTGGGGAACTCTGGCGGAGCTTTCCATTCTGCGGACAGTATCTTCATTGGGTCGAATCCGAGTAGTTTGCAGCCTTCTGTTCCTCTAAATCCTAACGGAGCTTCGGGGTCGAAGAATATCTCGTAGGGTCCTTGGACTTCGAGTTTGATGTTTGCTTTCGGGGCGAGAAAACTGGTTATTCCTTCAGGTGTTGTCCAGATGGTCCAGACGTCAGCGATTAGAGCTGATGTGATTACCTCTTTTCGAAGTATCCTTGGATCCACGAAACTCACTTTTCCCGTTTCGAAAGTACGAGCTCTGGGATACGGGAATCATTTAGCCTTGTCCTCGCTCAATCGAAAAACCCTTCTTCTGACCGTTCAGTTATCAGTCCATGAAGGAGCATCCTCTGAAGGCCATCCTTTCGAAAATTATGCGCGGTGGAAGTGATCCTTCAGAATTCGAACTCGCCTACGTTCATCGGGGCGCGGTGGACGATCAAATGATCATCAGGGTCTCGGAGATTGCCAGACTGGGAAAGGGCTCGTTCCTATTGCGGGATGGGGAGACTCAGATTCCCTTCCACAGGGTCTTGTATGTGTTGGACGGGAAGAAGACTCTGTTGTGGAGGAAGAGACAACGAGAGATAGCCTGATGGCTTATCCTTTAGGCGATTTTGGGTTCGGGGGTGTGTCGGATTGTCCGCTCTTGCGTCGCGGGATGCTCTGTGCAATACCCCCCTTTTTTCTAGAGACGATTTCCTGTCTGGTAGTGATAATAGGCGAGTCCGATTGATCAAGGCACAATTCTGGTTCGGATAGCCTGGGAAAGATGGCAGCATTCCGAACGAATCAGGGGAGAATCAGAGCGCTAGTGCCAGAATCGAGATCAGGGCTGATAATGGGCGATTTTCAGTCTTGTTTTCTTCCTCCTAAACTCGGGTTCTGTGTCACGGGACCAAGATCACAATCTGGATATTTTTTTTCCAAGCCGTTTCTGTCTAAGTTGCATTCTAGGTTTGTTTTCTTGAGGCGGGCGTGATATCGGCTTGTCGCGCTTTTTTCGATCCCCGTGTATTCCCCTAGGGATTAGCGTGGAAGATCGTGTTCTACAAATCGTGGGCTTGGATTCGCAATCAGGGTTGATATCGGGCGATTTTCCAAGGAAACAGAAAAATCCAATTCAGGCGTAGCCCGAAAATTATTCCAGACATAAGGGAACTTCGAATCAGATCGTGAGTTTGCTGGACCCCTTACGGATTACTGGGGAAGCGAATGATTGAATCGTGTAGATTCTATTCTTCATCTAACCTTTTTTAGTAGAACGGGGTAGCAAGAGTTCCAAACTTGCCTCGGAAAGAAACCCTCGATCTTTCCATGATAGCCGACCGCGTTGATCCACAGACATGGTCTCTCTTCCAAGCACTCAGAACCCGCATGCGACAACTGAAAGGCGTGTCCATGAAAGTTCTCTACGAAAGCAACAGCGGCGAACCGACTCCAGCGTTCTTTTACGAGGGCCGCCAGCTCTTCCATCTCCACGCTAGAGGCCGAGAGATGAACGCAACATTTCACACGGACTTCAAGTCGCGGCTCCGTCTGACGGAGAACCAGGCGATCGACTGGCGTCTGCGTGACGAGATCAGGAAACGGACCTGGGCAGGCTTCGCCTTCGAAACCTCGAAGGATCTGGGACCCTTCATGGAACTCGTCAAGGCAAAATACCAGATAATTGCTGAAGAGGCCGGTGGCAAACCGCGAGAGGAACGACCTATCGCCTTCTAGATATACTGGGAAAACAAACCAATGTCGGGCTCTTCTACCTCCGGTGAACAGAGAAGCTGTAATGTGCTAGGCTCTTGCCCAACCTAGACCTGAGCTCAAACCTCCTTCATCTCAAGGACAAACTGGCTTCAATTCCTCGACCAGCGGATAGCGACCATGTCGAGGCTGTGGTTGCGATTCTTCTCTGGGACGAGCCTGGAAGAAGCCTACAGACACTGCTAGTCCAGAGGGCTGAGAGGGAAGGCGACCCGTGGTCGGGCCAGATCGGTCTTCCCGGGGGCCGGGTCAAACAAGCCGTCGAATCGCCTCGAGCCGCGCTTCACCGGGAGGTCGAAGAAGAGGTTGGAATTAGGCTAGAAGAATTCGGCGTGGAACTTGGGAGCCTCTCGGTGGGTCATCCGATGAGACGGATCGAGATGAGGGTTCAGCCATGGGTGTATGGATTGAAGATCAAGCCGGAGGTCAGGCTCGGCTCGGAAATAGCCGATTCTCTCTGGGTCAACTTACTGGAACTACCTTCAAAGAAGAAAATGAGCGACATTACGATCAGAAACCAACCTTGGAGTGTAGAATCCTATTTTGTCGAGGGAAGAGTTGTCTGGGGTTTCACGTA
>MNGO01000023.1:0-3697 GCA_001918765.1 Crenarchaeota archaeon 13_1_40CM_3_52_10 | reverse complement strand
CCGGGATGAGCCAGCTCTAGTTTGTTCAGTATTGTCCGAAGCTCATTCCTCAGAGCTTCGGTCATGTAGGGACAGGATGCGGTTTGAAACTGCAGGTTCTCAGCATAGCCATACATGACAATCTCTCTCTCAGGAATATCGCACAGCGGCTTTACCCGAGTTAAAAAGAGGCCTCGAGGATCTTTGAGAGCGGGGCTGAATCTAACGAACCGTTCGGCGTCGCCTTGAAACAAGTTCAACAGGTAAGTCTGCACAATATCATCAAGATTGTGGGCTGTTGCAATCTTGTTGGCTCCAACCTTCTTTGCGGCGAGGTTGATGGCCTTTCTGCGAAAAACACCGCAGTAAGAACAAGCGGTCATTCTCTCTTGCTTGTTCTTCAGAAAGTCGTCCAACCCGTACCCGTACAGCTCCTCGAATGAAACGATCTCGTGTTCGATTCCAAGATCCTTGCAGTACTTTGTCGCAAGGTCAACTGCCTCCTCTCTATAACCTGCGATACCCTCATCAACGGTGACCGCGGTTATTCGAGTGCGGGGAAATCGCTTCGCGAGCTTGTGCAGTATCATAAGGAGTGTTAGGCTGTCCTTTCCCCCTGATACAGCAACTGCGACGTGGTCTTCGGGGCTGAACATGTCCCAGTGGCTAATGGTCCGACGAACCTTCCGTTCTAACGAATCTCTAAAGCAGCTCTTGCATAGAATCGTTCCCTCGTACTCTCTTCGGAAATAACCGGGATTCCGCTTGCACACAGTGCAGGATCTGAGATCCATTGGACCTATCTCGGAAAGATCGTACCGAACAAGATGTAGGACAGAATAATGTTCGAGCCCAGTAGACCGAGAGAGATGACACTGGCGACTGTCCGCACGTTCTTGGTATTCTTCAGTCCAACAACGCTCAAGAGGGTATCCAGGTAGCGATCCCCGTCGAAGGGAAAGAGAGGTAACATGTTCACGAGCGCTACTCCGAGAAGGATTAGTTGCATCCAGCCGAACGCGGTAAGAAGTTGGTATGATGAGGTGACCGGTAGAAATTGGTATCTGAGGGGAACATAGTTCGCGGTTTGCACCCCAATTATTGCCCTACTAGAGTTTGTGTCAGATTTTCCAGTCGTTATTTTCAGAGTCTGTGATGGATTGGTGAGATGAACCGTGACGTTCGTCCCAGGGCTGAGGCTACCCAAGTATGACCCTAGGTGCTGGACATCGGGCGTCGCGTTGTTGTTGACTTGAGTGATGATAGACCATTGGGGCAAGCCTGACGTCTGTGCTGGGCTTCCATTTGTAAATCCAGTAACAAGGACACCCGTAGGTGCAGGTTGATAGAGCGCGACGAGAAGAACCAGGACAAGTGCCCATGTGGCCACGTTGGTGAATGATCCTGCTGCAAAGACTCTGAGCTTTGTTCTCGCCTTTCGTTTAGCCAGATTCTCCTCGTCAATTTCCACAAAACCACCGGGGAGGAATATGGCCATGAAGACCCCCGATGACTTCAGGGGAACCTTGTCGAGTACACTCGCTATTCCGTGTGCCACTTCGTGCGGAATTAGAAGAACGGCAATCGCTAGCAGAATGTAAGGGAAAATATCCCATCCGATGGTCAACCCAGGCAGTGGAATTATCAGAAGAGTCGGCCCGGCACTAGAGCTGTGCCTGAACAACCCAATTGCGTTGTTGATGAAGCTGTAGACAACGAATACTAGAAGACCTACCCCCATGGCTGCGCCAATGTCAAAAAAGGCGAGCCAAGCTCTCCGAAATCGGCCGCCTATCTTTTCTATCCAGCCGTTGAAAACTACTGTCTTCAGCATGAGATAATAGGGCTTGGCTATGATGCCGTACTTGTCGGCCTTCAACAACACAGCCAGACCGTAGATGACAATCCAAACGGCGAGGTAGAAGAGTAACGGGATGTAAGGGTCGAGTAGACTCAAGAAGCTCTTCTCTTAGTTCGGGGAATTAGGCTCGGCTCAAGCGGGTTTCATATTACCTTTTCAGCTTCTTCCTCTAAGCGTTCTTCTCAGAGCCGGGTCCGAGTCCACACGCGCCTGAAGTACTTCTTCGAAGGATTCTCCATCTCGGACTGGGGTCCTGAGATACATTCCCGTTCTACCGATGGTGTCCCTACGCGTCAAAACTCTTACTCGTTCCATGACGATTCCCACACTCACTCCTAAGATTCCAGCGACTTCACTCTCTCTACCAACCACCGGAGACTCGAAATGTCCTTCTGTTGTGGGTTCGATCAGAATCAGTTTCTTGGTGCAACCCGGACTTCTAACGTTGGCTTTCAACTCGGGGAGTGTGACTTTTCCTCCGAAGGCGTAAAACTCCAGCTCTAGTGAGCGGAAGGGTGTCAACGGAACAGTGACCGAGGTTGTCTGTTCAACGTCTAATTGGATGTGCGCTTTAGGGGAATGGGATGGAGTTGCTTGTGCGATTTCTCTTGAGAATATGGTAAAGCCGGCGTTTTCTAGGGTGGCCTCTACGAGTTGGGTGTTGACATTGGATGGAATCAGCACGTCCACGTCGCTCTTGTCATCTACGTCTCCCCTAGCGACGCTCCCATGAGTCAGAGCAGTTTGGGTCCATCCGGTGAGGGCGTTGATGACCTTGACTGCGCGGTCTCTGAGAGACTCTATCCTAGCCCATTGAGACGCGGGATAGCTGACTAGGACCTTGTCGGATGTTCTGCTCGGTTTTGCGCCCGAGCTTCGTCTTTTCACAATGTCCCCTTGAACAAGTCTTCTCGGGCGGGTCCAGTGAGATCAGAACTCTTCGCCCTGTCCTGGAATCTAACTCTCTTCAATCCTCTCACAAGGGCTGCGGGAATAGCCTCTCTGCCTTGACCCATGACGAGTTCAGCTGCACCAGCCACTTCGTCCGCTAGTGCTACGTTCTTGAACCGTAGTTGATATCCGAATAGGTCTCTTTGGCCCCTATAGTCGGCGTGAGGTTTGAGGCCTGCGATTCCAATGGTCTCCTCAACCTGTCCCAATCTAAAGGGCCGACTATGAGTATCCGTTACTATGACCCCAATGTCCTTGCCCGTGAGACGTCTTATTCTGCTTCTGATCCTCCTCGCGGAAGCATCTGGGTTTGTGGGAAGTAGCGCATAGTTCTGGTCCCCTTTCACATTCGACTTGTCCACGCCGGCGTTGAGACAGGTCCAGCCATGTTTTGTTGTGACTATCAAGGCCATCTTGTCGGCTCTAACAACTTTCTTTGAATCATTGAGGACTATCTGAACGAACCCCGGTTTCCGTCCGGTCTTCCGCGCAATGACCAGGGCCCTTTTTGAGGGACGAACAGAGGCAATGTCCACGAGCCTCCCCTCCGCCTTGGAAACAGCCTTCTGGCCCACAACAAGTACGTCCTTTTCTCGGATTCCCCATCCAAGCTTGCGGGCAGTCTCGGCCACCAACCGAGGCAAGTCGTCGCCTGGTCGGATCAGTGGAAGCCCGCTTAGGGGAAGTATCTGCACGGCGCCGCGCATACCGAGCCGAATTGTTGCATGGGGTATACAAACTAAATTTTAGGAGAGGATTACGTTTCTTGTCGTGCCCCAACGAAAGCATGTTTATATTCTGAAGAGACCGCTTTTCTATCGTCAGGTTGACTGGCCGGAGAACGTCCGGTAGCCGTTACGAAACGACGACTGCTGATTTCTCCCGTAGCAACCGAACGGAAGAAAC
>MNGO01000069.1 GCA_001918765.1 Crenarchaeota archaeon 13_1_40CM_3_52_10 | reverse complement strand
TAGTACGCACCAGTGGTTGAAAGCTGGCCGATGATAGCTTGGAGAATAGTAATGTCACCGTACTGTTGGCCGAAAGTGATCAGGGCAGATCCGAAGACTGGCAAGCTAAACGCAAGGAGCGGTCTTATGGGATGCGAACTTTTCTCCGTTAGCTGGCCGTGCCAGAGGTATGAGGAGAGAAGCACGGCAACCAGTCCGCCTATAACCCATCCGGAGACGATTCCCGTTACCCGATATCCGATGATGGCGAGTAGGAGTCCGAGACCGCGGCTGAACGGAATGTATAGCGCGTTCTGGTAGAGGTTCCGTGCATAGGCGCCTACGCCAATGAAGTAGGCTCCGTAGACGAGAATCATGTCCAGCAGGAATCCTGAGAAAAAGGTCAAGATGAGTAGGGTTCCTGCATCAGACCTGCCGATTACCGAGGGTCCAACTAGTGGAGAGATGAGCGCGGCGATCGCGAAACCAATGGTTCCAACTAGGATAGAGAGTCGCAGGATGGTCCTTGCGACTGCACCGGCGGCCTGTCGGTCGCCTTTTCCAATGTTGCCTGAGATATAACGAGTCGCTGCGGACGGGAGTCCAAGCTGGGTCAGGGCGACAAAAGCGGCTTGGGCTGCAAGGAGGAGGGAAACTTGACCGACCTCGTCTGGCCTCAAGAGTCTGGCGAGGGCAACGTAGAAGATTAGGTAGGTGGCGTAGGTGATGATCTGCTGGGTGGTTAGATAGGCTGTTCCTCGGGGAACATTGTAGACCTCGCCTGCCTTGGACATGAACGATTATCCCGTGCGCTGTAGCTGAGTTCTTCTAGGTTACGGTCAAAAACTGACTATCAATCGTTGCATCTACAGACTGTCACGTGAAATGCTCCCAGCCCTGCGCCTTGACCTGAACCCGCTTTCCTGCAAGATGCGCTACGACTCCGAGAGGTTTCTTCTCCACAATCCCGATTCGCGCTAGAGAGGGAACGCGTTTTTTCAGATCGTGAAACCTCTCTGGTTTGATCGTTACCACGAGTTCGTATTCTTCTCCTCCGTAAAGAGCGAGATCCAAGGCGGACAGTCGATATTCTTTGGCGAAAGTCTCCACTTCAGGTGCGACTGGTATGGTGTGGAGGTTGATTCCGACCTTGCTTGACTGTGCGATCTGGTGGAGGCTCCATGCCAAACCATCGCTCGAATCAGTGGAACTAGTAGCCGCGCGGCTTTTGGCTAGAACGATTCCTTCTGCGAGCCGCGCCTTTGGCCGGCGTACAGCTTGTACCAGAAACGGATATTTCACGCGATCTTTCTCTCTTCGTGACATGAGGAGTCTCAGGCCGGCGCTTGTTTTTCCGAAGGGTCCTGTCACCGCGATAATGTCTCCGGGTCTTGCTCCGATTCTTCGAACTAGTGTTTTCGGGTTTGCGAACCCGACGCCTATAATGTCGATTACGAGATCGTCTGCTTGGTTGGTGTCTCCGCCGATGATCTTGCATTGGTATTCTCGGGCTGCTTGACGGAGACCACGCGCTATTGCCTGAACGGTTGTCTTTCTGGCCGGTGCCTGAAGTCCGAGGGACACCATCAGGGCTCTTGGTCTGACGCCTTTTGCGGCGAAGTCGCTGACGGTGGCAACGACGGCCTTCCTCGCCGCTTCTTGAACTGTCATTCCTGGTGGAACGTCAGTGCTGCCAACGAGCATGTCGGTCTTCACGATGATCCAGGACTTCGATGAAAACGGGATTGCGGACACGTCATCATTGAAGCCGAGTGGGAGGCCTGGTTGACTAGCAAACTCGTTGGTGAGGACGCGAATAATCTGTGTCTCGGTTAGGCCCTTCATCGTCAGTGGAACTGTTTGTTTATGGTAGGAGCTTTAAGTCAAAGCGTAGTCGAGCCTTGGCTCGGTGCCTCGGTGGCTCAGCCTGGTAGATGTTTCTCGACACCAGAGAGCATCCGCCTCGTAAGCGGAAAGGCACGTCCTTGCGTGCCCCGCAGGGTCGCGGGTTCAAACCCCGCCCGAGGCTCACCCAGGCGCCAACAATCACACAGATGGGTCCAGAGTCACGAGTCGATAGCCTGAATCCCGATCCTAAAGTCACTACACTTCTGACACAGATGCGCCCAAGTCCTGCCCCAGACAAGAGTTTGCGAAGTGGGGAAGAAAATGCTGTTGCCCGGGATGAACCCCCCCCCCTTTCCTAGCAAATTCTAGATAAGCAGAAGCGCGAGGTGGACAGGAACTTCCAGATGCGAGCTTTTCGTCGCAAGAGTGTCCTTTGTGAGTATGAGCCCATTGGTAGACTTTCCGGCTTTCTGAAAGTCGATTATTGGTTTCGCGTCGTCAGATGATATCCTGCTTTGGTATTTCACTTCCACCGGAAGATACTTGTTGCCGAGGCGAACAGCGAAATCCAACTGTCTTGAGCTAGGCCCCTCCCAGTAGAAGAGCTGGCTGCTGTAGTCGAACAGGGTCGAAGGATTGTAGCTGAAGAGTAGCCTAACAAGGTGGTTTGCAACGACCGATTCCACCAGCTTTGACACTTTCTCTGGTTCCGATAGAAAGTTGAGAGCTTCACGGTAGGGGTCCCTGCCCAGTGCCCATGATCTTAGCGCGTGAAAGATGAACGGATCTTCGAAGTGCGACTTTCTAGGATCCCTGACATTGGATGCGTCTTTGTTCAGGTCTAGCTTTGGGATGATCGTTGTCACGAAGCTGTCCTTCAGGAAATCCAAGTAAACACCGGTGGTGTGATGAGACGATACATCGGTTTCCTGCCGGAGACCGTTGAGGGAAATAGCGGTCCCCAGCGCTTCCATGAGTTTCCTAACGACCTGTCTCAGCACGATTTCACGCCCGTTCCATCTGGCGATGTCCCGCAAAACCAGGTTCACATAGTCTTCGTAGAGGTCCTTGGAAATGGAACCGAAAGACATGTAGCTATCGACTACTTTTGGGACGCCACCTGTAAGTAGGTACTCGGTGAAAAGAGTCTGCACTTCCTTGGAAAGCAGCCGCAGCTCCTCCACTTCCTTCGGCTGTTCTCCCTTGATTATCTGACTCCAGAGAGCAAGCCGTCTAGGTCGCTTCAGGAGATCCAAGTCTCGAACCATGGTTTGGATCTTCTCACTCCTAGTATCCACATACTCTGAAAACTTGGCAGGCAGCAGTATTTTGTCCGGCAGATGATCCTTAAGCTTGTCAACTTCTCCCCTTCGACGGGCAAGGGTCTCGGTAGCTTTGCGCAGGTCGATACTGTGAGACCCAGTTAAGACAAGGGTGCATTTCCTAAGTCTTCCTGCATCGTAGAGGGACTTGATGCCTTTCTGCCAATCTTTCACAGAGGAAATTTCGTCGAGAACAATGTAGAGTCTTGTCGTCTTGCCTTGTGAGTCTGAGCTGATGCTGGTCATGGGTTGCACCGCTGCGCGACGCTTGTCGGCGAAGCTTTGTTTCTCTGAAGGACCCTTTGCCTTCGTGTCGTTGGGTTTCGGTCCGGAGAGCCAGCCTTTGAGCCCTACGCCTCTGTCCTTTGGCGCGGTGTCCTTTCGCGAGAAATCCTGGTAGGACGTTATTATTCGGACAAGCCGTTCCGGGCCTTCGACTAGATCGCACGGCCAGTAGAATATGTGCCTCGCTTCTATTCCAGATTCTAACAGGTCCCGAATCTTCAGCTTCATCAGCGTAGTCTTGCCGACTTGTCGAGGACCTCTCAGAACATAGATTACGTCAAGGTTCCACTCGAAGGTGTCGCCGAGCCTTGGCGTCCATTTGAATTTTGACGCTTCCCACTCGACTATCCGAGGATCTTTGTCGATTGCCCTCTTGTCCAGCCACCAGGGATTATTTTCGACAAAATCTGCTTGGGACAAGCCGTTAATCCGTTGGCAATAGGCTGCCAAGCTACATATAAAGACCTTGGCAATGCATTGCCAAGACCAACCCTCTACTCATACCGACCTTCTCCATGGTCAAGTCATATTTCCTATCGTCTGCCGTATGGCACTAAGTTGCTCTTCCATGTCGAGGAGATACTCTCTCTCGTTTTTTTGGCGCTCGTCAAACAGCAACTTGTACCACTCCAAGTAGCTTTGGGGGGTACAAGCTTAAACTATCCGTCGATTCATACATTCACGCGTAATATGGCTCGACGATTCCCTCCACGGAGTCGTTCCAGTGTAGATTCTGGGTTGGTTCCTACGGCCATCCGGCTCTGGTTGAGGGGTTTGAACTTGCATTTGCTCCCACGCCCGAGGCTCCAAAAACCACACAAGAACAGACCGACATGAAATTTCCACAAGGTCTTAGAAACCACTCGTGAGTCGCGAGAACTGAAAACTTACTTTCACAAGGGTCCGGGGAGACCGCTCCTGCGTCGCGAGAAGCGTTTGCTAAGGGCCCCCCTCCCCCCGGAGGTCTCTCGCTGGCGAGTATTCTGGGCGAGTCTCGGGACTCAGGGCTTGGTCTGAGCTTAGATGGCATGGCGATTCATCGGGGTTTCGTCGCCCTGCTAAGCACGATTTTTCGGGCAGTCTAGGGAAGGGCTTTCAGATTTGAGATAAGGGCTGATAATGGGCGATTTCGCTACCTCTTTTTTGTCCCTTAGCCCGAACTACAAGGGAGTAGACCATCTAGCTTTAGAATCGCTCACCATGCGAAATCGATTCGGAGCATTCAAAGAGGAATCCATGATTGGAAGAGCCCCTAGAGTTTGAATTTGTGACCTTCGATTGTTATGGGACCCTGATCGACTGGGAAACCGGAATCCGTCGCGCCTTCAGGAGTGCCCTTGAAGGGACGGGTCTGAGCCAAACCCAAGAGGGTGAATTGTTCGAGCTGTACGAGGAGGAAGAAAAGAGAATTGAGGGCGAGATGCCTTATCGGAAATACCGCGAAGTTCTAGCGCTGGCCGCATCAGCGGCGGCAAAGAGATTCGGAAAGAATATTCCGGAAAAACTGTCAAGTGTTCTTGCGGAGCAGTTGCCCAGCTGGAGTCCTTTCCCCGAGACGAATCCTGCTCTAGAAAGGCTTGCGACTGAGTACACGCTGGGGATATTGTCGAATGTTGATGGTGATCTTCTCGCGGGGACCTTGAAGCATTTCACGGTTCCTTTCGATCTCGTCGTGACTGCTGAGCGTGTGAGGTCCTACAAGCCCGGGACCGAGCATTTTGAGGAAGCGCGGAGGATTATCGGAGCTGATAGAGGATGGCTTCACGTCGCAGCAAGCCTCTACCACGACATCGAACCAAGCTTACAGCTCGGGATCAGAACTGCATGGGTTAACAGGAAGAATAGCCCTGAAGGAAGACGGCTGAAAGGCAGGATCGTCAGAGAAGTCAGGGATCTGACTCAGCTAGCGGATTGGCTCGTACCATAGAGAACAAGGCGAGCCCGCATCGGCTTCACGAAGGCGCGGCGCGAAAAACCGACCACCCCCGGGGGTCGATGTGAAAAAGAATGTTTAGAAAAGTTACAGGGAAAAAACCTGAAAGCCGGTCCCGTGATGATCGGCCTATTCTTCCCTCGTGAGCCGGTTCATTCTTCTCTTAGTTTGCTCCAAGCTTGCACGGGCCTTGATTGTTAGGAGAGCAAGCGACGCAACTATGCCTAGGAGTCCCCCGATTAGGAGGAGGCCGAGGCTGGTCGAGATCGTTGGGAAGACTCCGCATAACAGGCATCCCCCGTTCGAGCTTCCACCTGAGCCCCCGTTTCCTCCATTAGACCCTCCCGGGGCGGCTTGGTTTACTTGAATCTCCATAGGTTTGCTGGTGGGCGTGGAGGGATCACTGCTGTCCGTGGTGGTGAAGACGACGACGTAAGACCCGGTCTGGCTGACGCTGGGTTTCCAAGAAAACATACCGGTTGCCTGATCGAATGATGAGCCAGCCGGTAGCCCAGTTGCCGAAAGCGCGATGCTGCCACCAGTGTTCACAGATGCGGCTCTTACTGTAAAGTTGATCCAGGTTTCAACGATGACAGTCTGGTTTCCTGGAATGGTCAGCGTGGGTGCGTTTGCCAGCACGTTGACTGTTATGCTTGCTGAGACGATTACTTGCGGTGAAGCCGAATCCGTGACTGTTAGGGTGGCAGTATAGGATCCCGCCACAGAGTAAGCGTGAGTTGAACTGCTTCCGGTTCCACTCGCACCGTCGCCGAACGCTATGGTGTAAGTGTACGGCGATATTCCGCCTGTCGCCAAGGCGGTGAACGTTACCGCTTGGCCAACTTGAGGCGAATACGATGAACCTTGGAAGGTTGAGATAGAAAGTGGGAGGGTTACGTAGACGGTTATAGACTGAGAGCTGGTCGCGGTCTTCGCTGTAGGGGACGAGTCTGTCGCGGTTTCTGTCACCGTGAACGTTCCAGCGGTTGTGTAGCTATGAGTCATTGCGGCTCCCGTGCCCGTTGTCCCGTCGCCGAAGCTCCAGGTAACAGAGTAGGGCAGTGTTCCGCCGATTGTCAATGCGGTGAAGGTGACGGGCGTGTTGACTAGAGGTGTGGTTGAGAGGAAAGTGAAGCTAGTTGACAATGATGGGATGGGCTGAACGATCACCACTTTAGAGCTTGTCGCGCTTCGGGAGGGTGAGGACGAGTCGGTTGCCGTCTCAGTTACCGTGAAGGATTGGACGCTGGTGAAAGTGTGAACGATCGAGGCTCCTGTTCCGGATGAACCGTCACCAAAATTCCAGGCAATGGAGTATGGCGCTGTTCCTCCGGCTGTAGTAGCAGTGAATGTTACTGGGGTGTTTACGATTGGGCTTGAGGGCTGGAATGTGAAGCTGGTCGAGGGTGGGGGTGGCGGTGAGATCGTTACTGTTTTGGAGCTTGTTGCGGTCTGCGTAGGCGAAGACGAGTCCGTCGCGGTCTCGGTTACTGTGTAGGATTGAGCGCTCGAATAGATGTGTGTTATGGAAGTGCCTGTTCCAGTCGAGCCATCGCCGAAATTCCAGTTGATGGTGTAAGGTGCCGTTCCCCCTACTGTCGCAGCAGTGAAAGTTACAGGCGTATTGATTAGTGGACTATTTGGTGAAACCGTGAAGGCTGTTGACAGAGGAACTGAGCCAATGTTGAGATTCACGTTGTACCAGTCGACGTTCACCGAATTGACCAGGTAACCCTCGGTCCCGATCTCAATACCTAGTAGAGTGCATTGGGTGTTCGCTGGAAGTCCCCACGCGGCGAGGTCTCCCTGACACAGTTGGGTAACGTCAGCGGTGATTATTCCCGACTGACCCGGATCGATTTGTAACGTGACAATGTCCCAGCCGAAAGAGTCTCCCGGGTCGTACGTCGCTGTGCTGCCGATTGGGCTGTCTATGCCACCAATGTTCTCGACACGGGATTGAGTGTCCAGCCAGGAGTAGGTTGTGCCGCCAGATGTCGACGAGGGAATCTGATAGTAGAGCGCAACGTAGAGATGGTATCTAGATCCAGAGAGAAGACTTCTGCTCAGAAAGTTGAATGATACTCTAACAGTCGTTATTCCGGGCGGAAGCGCGGTACCGACCGTCGAGTGCCACGGAAACGTTCCCCGTTGGGCGGTACAGTAGCCATAGTTGTTCGAACCGCCCCCGGGCGTAGATTGCCGCGTTTGCAATACTCCGTTAGAGATGGTCTCGGTCCCACCGGGACAGTTGTTGATGAACCAGGTATTGTCGAAGTTCCCCGTGGATGATGACGATACGACTACCGCGTGACTGGCAGTCGCTGTCTGCTGTGGTGAAGATGAATCCGTGGCCATTTCAGTGACCGTGAACGATTGCGCGGTAGCATACGTATGGGTCGCCGACGCGCCCGTCGCCGTTGCGCCATCGCCAAAATTCCAACTAACCGTATAGGGTACTGCTCCACCTGTCGTCACCGCGGTGAACGATACGGGAGAGTTGACGGTGGGGTTTGTCGGAAGAAAGGTAAAGCTCGTCGACAACGGCAGTGACGTGACTACCGGGACTGTCTTGGAGCTCGTCGCTGTTTGTGCTGGTGTGGATGAGTCTGTCGCGGTCTCAGTTACTGTGAACGATTGAGCTGCCGTGTAGCTATGGGTAACCGTGGGGCCTGTGCCCGTTGTTCCGTCGCCAAAGTTCCAGCTTGTCGCGTAGGGCGCGGTTCCCCCGGTTGTTGTAGATGTGAAGGTTACGGCTGAGTTAACGACCGGGCTCGAGGGAAGGAATGTAAGACTGGTTGAGAGGGGCGGTGGATTTCCGATCGTTACTGTTTTGGTGCTCGTTGCTGTCTGTGACGGCGATGATGAGTCGGTGGCTGTTTCGGTGACCATGTAGGATTGAAGGGCGGAGAAAATGTGAGTTACGGAAGCTCCGGTTCCAGTTGATCCATCGCCAAAGTTCCAGCTGATAGTGTAAGGTGACTTTCCGCCAGTTGTTGTTGCGGTAAACGTGACCGGCAGATTCACAATTGGAGTTGAAGGCGAGACTGTGAAACTTGTTGCTAGAGGTGGCGGTGTCGAGGTTCCATAGATCTCCGACATCGCTAGAGCGGCAGCATCGTTCGTGGTTAGCGTGGGAAGTGCCCAGTTGTTTTCTAGCAAATGCAGAACTGAATATTCATCGTAGAGGTTGCTGGATGAGATGAACGCCTGTTTGACCATCGATCCAAAGAATAGGATTGGTGCTGGGTCGTACTCGTCCCACCAGAGAAGTAACATTGTTCGGTGACCTGGCTGGAAGAGGTTACTGGCGAGAAGTGAGCCACTAGCAGGACTCGCTAGACTTCCTGTCGAACCGACAAGAAAGTTGTGGAGATAGGTATCTCCGGTCTGTATACTGTTATCATGCATGTTGTGGCTGTCGGTTGGAGTGAACCAGAGAATGTTAGGAGGAGTCGCAGAATTGGCCGCCGCAACAAAGTTCGCTGTTGAAACACTGCTGCTGGTGAATATGTTTGGACTACCGGAAGTGCCTGTAAATCCTGTGAATGGAAAGTGGTCATTGCCTCTTGGACATCCACTTTCACAATAGGCTTGCCACGTCAGCCCCGCTGTTGACATTCTGTCCATGAGAGTCGGCTGGTTTATGCAGCATGAGTATCCATCCGATATTCCCTGGTCAGAGCCTGAGATGAGCGCCGTATAGCATCCGGCAGAGCATCCATTGATGCTCCTCCCGGCGGCGCCGTAGCCATGATAGTTGGGGATGGTCGATGACTGGGCTAACAGGCTTGAGATAAATGGAGCACTGGAACTTCCCGTCCCAGTGCCCATTACTGAAGCATAATTCTGATTCTCCATAGCAACAATAACCACATTGTTGAAGTTGGTCCCGGACGCTGCACGGGCCTGCGGAATGGCGAGAACTGAGGACGCGATCATCCCGACGATCAGAATAGTCGCTAGTAAGTGAACTCTCAATATTGCCATCCTCCATAACTTTTCCCGAGCTGCGTCTGGCGGCAACGTGAGACGTAGTAGTCGTTATTCTCCAGAGTGACAGCGTGATGCTGCGGATGCGGACCTAATGCTATGATTCTTGTTTTCGTTGTCAACTCTCTTTCACGACCTCGGGCGCCACGTTCACGGAGGCCCGAGCCGAACGGCCTGCTCGGATTGCCGACGCAGAACCAGACTCTTTGGTGTGAGCGAGTTCTTCGGCAAGAAACTAGTATAGTACCTATTTTCGAGATAGGCGCTACCGAACTTCTTGTCCGGTATCCGAGTTCAAGTGCCCAGTTACCACTGCAGTCCTGCGTGGACTCGCCGGAAGGGTTCGCCGATTCGTGGCGAGATTGTGCGAGTTTCGCGGAGCTGGTGTTCGTGCCGGAGCTCCGCTCTTCAACAGAAGTGCCACATTCGCTGGGGTCTGGGACGACCGTTAGACTAAAGGACTGAAGAGATTGCAGGGCTGGAGTAGAAACCGAGTCTGTCTACTCGAGTCTCGACTCCGAAGAGTTCTGTTTCAATGGGGGCCGCTCCTACCCGCGAGGCCGAATCTATCGTATAGCGAAGGAAGAGTTTCAGGAAAAAGAACTCGTCCCCGGCATTCGAAGAGCCTCGAGGCTCAGCGGTTGGAGATACAACTAACGACTCCATCGCTCCAGCCCACGCGTATGTTCTCGTTTCGTTTATAACTGATCTGGTACAACAATCGATCTTGCTCGGCATACCGCTGGCTGTCTCCGTGCAGTCCTGGGATTCTTGCCAAACGTAGCTAGAAAGACAACGCGCTGACCAGATTCCTAGAATCGGGGCGACTAAAAACCTCTTGAAATTCCTTTCTCTTGGGCAAGATACGTTCTTTGGTCTAGTGGGCTTCAAACCCCAGGCAGAGGATTGATAGATCGGGCCAAAGAAGGATAGTGTTCAAATCATTCTCGCTCCAACCGTAGTTACAAGGAGGTCATGTAAATCCCGATGATGGGATCTGTTGATTATTGTGATTGACATGTTTGCCCTGAATCGAAGGAATGGAATCCTTCTCCTCTACTCCTTGACTTTGCTCGGGGTTGCCCTGCCACATTTTCCGTCACTCGTTCATTCCAACAGCCACAACACCGGGCCAACCATGGTCAACCAAATCGTTTCAACCATTCAGGGAAGCTCAAGTGTCAAGATAGTATCCGGTCAGGTCTCTGGTCAGGCACCGGTAATTCAGGGCTGGGGGGGCGTTACTCTCGATGAGGCCTCAAACGGCCAGATGGGGTCCACGCTGCTAAGGCTAAACCAGTCTGGGTACAACGGAGTGAGGGTCGGTTTCAGTGCGGGCATTACATCATGTTCTTCCGGCGAACTCGGTTCTTGGAACCCAGATTTGCTCAATCAAACCATCCAGACTGCCAAGCAGTATGGTATGTGGGTGATTCTTGATTATCACAGCTACACGGACCTTGTGGACATCAGCTGCCAGACGCAGTGGTTGTCTTTCTGGAACAGTGTTCTAACAACCAACTGGGGCTACAGCAGAATAGTATGGGAGCCGATCAATGAGCCTGCAGGTTCGGTTTCGGTGCTATCCTCAGCATATCAGGCCTGGATTACTCAAGCGAGAGGTCTCGGTGACGCGCACTGGATCGCAGTAGAGAATACCATAAGCAATGAAGGCTGTAGTTTCGACCCGCTGTCACTCGCAAACTGTTATCCAACGATAACAGACCCTTTGAACGAGACTTTTCTATCAATCCACCCATATCTCTTCTACGACATCTGGCTAGGCAACGGCTATGGAATATGCAGCCCAAATGCAGGGAATACTTGGGGCAACAGTACAGCTGAGTGTGTGGCTAACGTCTACAATCAGGGAATGCTCCAGGCAAGCAGCAAATATCACCTGCCCATACTGGACACGGAAGGCGGGGCCGTCTACTATAGCTGCAACAACGTCTGCGCCAATCCGCCAGATGCAGTCGGAACAGATGACGCTAGCTATTCGAGCACTACACTACATTTCATCCAGTATCTCACCAATCTGATGGGCTCCGAGACCATGGGTTGGCTCTGGTGGGAGGCCGGCGAAGGATCATGCTGCGGAGCACTGGACACATGGGGCAGCCTACTGAGATTTCAGCCAGTGACCCCTCCCATATCAAACGACGCTCCTCCGACCATCACGGCACCATCCGGCAACGTTGTAGTCGCCGGATCGACTGTATCGTTCAAGGTCAACGCTTCGGACCCAGATATTCCTATGCAAAACCTGACACTGTCGTGCGCCAATTGCCCAATCGGAGCTAGCTTCCCGACAGCCAACGGTCTTGGCCAAGTTACAGCCGAGTTTAGCTGGACCCCCACCGCTATACAAACAGGTCAGCTTAACATCACGTTTACAGTCTCTGATGGCAAGAATAGTTCACACGCGACAATTCAGATCACCGTGTATCCGGCAAACGGACCGCCACACAACACCCCTCCGATCCTAATCATTCCAGGTAACCAAACAGTGAGTGTTGCCGCAACTCTCTCATTTTTCATAAACGCCACAGACAGTAATACCCCTGCTCAGACACTTCTCCTGACGTGCGCCAATTGTGCCACGCTAGGCGCGACTATCCTAGCAGCTACCGGAACTTCGCCAGTTACGGGAACATTCAGCTGGGCCCCAAGCGCCAATCGCGTTCCAGGAAGCTACTTCGCCTACTTTGCAGCTACAAACGGAGTTAACGTGTCTATCGCCACGGTTCCGATAACTGTCACTAAGGTCAGAGTCGAAATGGTGGCATCGGTCAATCCTAGATCAATTACCTTGGGACTCCCACCAGTGTCTGCCATTGATACAGCGACATTAGTCGGTGGCTTCAATCCTACAGGGAGTGTAATGTTCGCCGTCTTCTTTTCGAACAAGACTTGCACGGGAACTCCGTTGTTCACGTCCACCATGATCCTCAATGGGAACGGAAACTACCCCTCACAGCAGTTTACTCCTCTAGCCCCGGGATCATACCAGTGGGAGACATCCTATGATGGGGATTTCAACAACCTTCTTGTGGCAACCCTTTGTGGCAACCCCAATGAGACCTTGGTGGTCAATCCGGCCAGTACGCCCCCTCAACCCCCATCGCGCCCTTCAAATCCCTCC
>MNGO01000045.1:3113-9200 GCA_001918765.1 Crenarchaeota archaeon 13_1_40CM_3_52_10 | reverse complement strand
AGCTCTTGGCCGATCAGTCATCAGTCAAATACACTCAAAAGCCGCTAGCCCTCGCATCGGCGTTGTTGAAAGTTCATTCAGCCTTTCATGCCTACGTACCCGGACCAGGTGCTGGATTGTTTGTGGGTCACCAGGGAAAGGGCTGGCTGAGCAGGTATCCCGACCTTGATCGAAGAGTCCAGCTTCTGATTAACATGGCTCGCGAGAAGAAGACACAAACAATTTCTGCCTAGGGAAGGCTCTTTTATGGCCGCATGCGGCTTGGAATGCAGACTTGACTGTTCAGATTCAGAAGTACAAGATGCTTATCGGCGGAGAGTGGAAGGACAGCTCAAACAGCGCCGTCTCATCAATTCTTGACCCGTCGAACAACGAGGTTGTCGCCGAGGTTCCACGAGCGACAAAGCAGGATGCGAAGACCGCAATTGAGAGTGCAAGGACAGCCCTTGATTCCGCAGGGTGGGTTGACATCGATCCTAGCAAGAGGGGGCGCCTCCTCACCAAGCTGACGGGTCTCGTCCGAGAAAATTCTGAACAGTTAGCAAGGCTCGAGACTCTAAGCGAGGGGAAGACTCTCCGTGAATCAAAGGGTGACGTCGCTTGGGCGGCGAGAGCATTCGAGTACTGGGCAGGATTGGCAGACAAGGTTGAGGGAGAAACGATACCCGTGCCTCCAAAGCGTTTGAACTACACTCTCCGAGAACCGCTCGGCGTTACCGTGCACATTGTTCCTTGGAATTATCCTATCGCGCTGGCTGCCAGGAGTTTGGCGCCGGCTATTGCAGCGGGGAACACTGTTGTGATGAAGCCATCTGAGATTACACCGCTGACATCCATCATATTGGGAGATCTAGCGCTTAAGGCGGGGATCCCTAAAGGAGTCGTCAATATTGTAACAGGATCTGGCGCAGAAGTTGGCGGAGCTCTCGTTTCGGACCCGCAAGTCGACGGGATAGTTTTCACTGGATCGGCTGAGACTGGAAAGCAGGTAATGGAATCCGCGGCGAAAAATGTTACTCGAGTTCTCCTGGAGTTAGGTGGGAAGAACCCTCACATTGTTTTCCCTGACGCTGACTTGGCGAGAGCAGGTAAGAGTGTGAGAGATGGAATCTTTACCAACGCTGGACAGATGTGCTGGGCTGGATCTAGAGCCTTCATTCATGAGAATGTGTACGACAGCTTCGTAAAGGATCTCGTTGCCAAGACCCGAGCGATAAAAGTCGGGCCCGGTACGGACGAAACCAGCGAGATGGGACCATTAGCCTCCAAGTCACGCCAAGATGTGGTCCTAGGGTTCGTCAAGGACGGCCTCGAGGAAGGAGCTAGCCTACTCTGCGGAGGAAAGAGGCCGACTGACCCGAGATTGCAAAAGGGGAATTTCGTCGAACCCACTATCTTTGAGAATGTCAACGGGCAAATGAAAATTGGCTGCGATGAGATTTTCGGACCCGTACTCAGCGTTACCAAGTTCAAGACACTCGATGAGGTGGTTACCATGGCCAACGAGACGGATTACGGACTCTACGGGGGAGTTTGGACGAGCAACTTGAAAGTAGCTCATGAGCTCGCGGCTCGTCTCCAAGTCGGTGGACTGGCGGTAAACGAGTACTTGGTGACTTTTCCTCAGACCCCGTTCGGCGGCTACAAGGACAGCGGTATCGGGCATGAGAATGGGATACGCTCGTTGGAATTCTACACGCGGACCAAGAATGTCTCGATAAACCTGTCGTAGACGCCTGCGCCGATTCACAAGGCTCCACTTTTTGTTACCCAGAATCGCCCCATTTCCAGCCCTGATTCAAGATCTGAATATGCAGATCTAGAACAAGGGATAATCTACGCTGTAAACGCGGATGATTCCCCATCTATCTAAGCCCAGATTGTGCTTTGACAAGCTTGTCTCGCTCATTATCAGGGTCTTAGCGACTCGACCTCGCGAGGGAAGAGTGGTTGAGAGAAGCGTTCGCTTCGCGAAATCGCCCATTTTCGGCCCTGATCGCGATTCTGAGATGGCATCTGATGGTTCGGCGAGAATCGTTCGGGACTCGCCGAAATATGGCGAGTTTCGCCCTCGCGTTCAAGCCAGTATTATGCCCTGATTAGCCAGACTCGCCTGTTATCCATGCCTGACAGGAAATCGTTTCTAGAAAAAGGGGGGTATTGTTCAGCGGTTTTGCATGGCATGAGTGGTCCTCGCGTACCCCTCAAAGTAAATTCCGTGGCTCGGCGAATGGTCTGCTTCCAACCAGGAGAATCGTTCAGAATCAACGCTAGGACGCGAAGTTGAGAGGAACTCCAAGCGTCTCACCACGCAACGACGAGATTCGTAGCCTGCCAAACCCTGATATGGATGATGCTTCCCGATCTAGGTAAGTTCGTCCAGCAACGGCGTAATGTCGCGGTTGTAAATGTCGTGTTCGACAAAGGGCTTGTCTTTCAAGGCCGGCATACGCAGGGCCAACTGGTCTTCGAAGGTCGGTACTTCCATCTTGAAGAAGACACCGATCGGTATCTTGTCGCCCCACTCGAAAGACTTCACCAGCGCATTTCCCTTCTTCGCGTTAACCTCTCCCTCTATCGAGGGATCCGCGACCGCGCCATTGTATCCTGAATCTTCCAGCTTGTAGAGCCTCGGCGCTTTGACTGGAAGGTCTTCGCCGCCATACCACTCCTTGGTGTTGATGTCATTGTAGGTCGGGCAGGTTTGTAGAACGTCTACGAACGCGCTTCCTCGATGTTCTATCGCGGCTCGGAGAGTCTGCTTGAGATGGCGTACGTCGAGAGCATAGCTTCGTGCTACGAAAGTATAGCCGGAGGCGACAGCCATTGCAATCGGGTTCACGCGCTCAACAATGGCCGGTCCAGGCATCGATTTCGTCTTGACGCCCTTCGGCAGTGTCGGTGAAGCTTGACCCTTTGTCAACCCATAGACCCCGTTATCATAGAGAACATAGGTGAAATCTAGATTCCTCCGTCCTGTATTGACGAAGTGGCCGGCGCCAATGCCCAGCCCATCTCCATCCCCACCAACAGCCACGACGGTCAATCCCGGGTTAGCGAGGCGAGCGCCAGTGGCAATTGGAAGCACCCTGCCGTGAAGCGTGTGAAAACCGTAAGCGTTCACAAAGTGCGGGGTCTTGCCTGAGCATCCGATTCCCGAGAAGATCGCCACTTTGTGCGGTTCCAGCTGCATTTCAAGGAGTGTCATATGAATCGCGTTGACGATTCCGAAGTCTCCGCATCCCGGGCACCAGTCGTTGTGAACTTGTGTCCGGTATGTCTTCAGCTCAAGCATGAGATACAGTAACCTCCTTGATTCCGTTCTTTATTATGTCTTTGACACCTTCGTAGATTTCGTTCTGGGAAAACGGTCTTCCGTCGAACTTCACGATCGTATTGTCCATTCCGATACCGGTTTTTTCACGGATCAAACCTGCCATCTGAGCCGAATAGTTGTTTTCAATCGCGATCTTTCTCCGAGCCGACTCCAGTACTTGTTGGACGAAATTGGTTGGGAAAGGGTTGACGTATCGCACCTGTAGAAAATTCGTCTCTATCCCATCGCTCTTGAGGTCTTCCATTCCATCAAGGATCGCGCCCTTCGAGGATCCCCAACCAACAAGAGTAATTGGAGCAACCTTGGGTCCGTGTAGAGTCGCCTTCTTCGCGTCTGGAATGACCTGTCCTGCCAGCTCAATCTTGCGCATTCTCTTCCTCATCATCTTGATCCGAATATCCGGCGCCTCGGTGATATGACCATACTCGTCGTGTTCATCTCCAGTTGTCCAGAATATTCCACCCTTCTGGCCAGGAATTGCCCGTGGAGATATTCCTAGTTCTGTCCAGCGGTATCGTCTATAGTCTGTGCCGTCGGCAAGGTCGGATTCTCGTAATAGGTCTCCCCGATCGACTTTCAGATTATTCCCGTTGAATGGAGCGATATCTTGATACGTGCTCGCCAGAAACTTGTCAGTTAGCAGTATTACCGGTACTTGGTAGTGTTCTGCATAGTTGAACGCGTCGAACGTGTCATAGTAAGTTTCCACCACATCTCCCGGTGCGATAATTATTCTAGGAAATTCTCCGTGAGCAGCATGGAGAGCGAATCTCAGGTCTGCCTGCTCGGTTCTCGTCGGCAGCCCTGTTGCAGGACCCGCTCGCTGATAGAGTATAACAACTGGTCCAGGGGCCTCAGTTATTCCCGCCCATCCAAGACCTTCAGCCATAAGCGAGAATCCTGGTCCGGATGTGGAGGTTGAAGATCTGAGACCGGCGTGCGCGGCGCCTGTCGCCATATTGATGGCGGAAATCTCGTCTTCCGCTTGCACAACAATCATGTTGTAGTCCTTTTGATGGGACTCCAGGTACTCGCTCTCGTCCGTTGCTGGTGTGATTGGATAGTAGGTTTGGAATCCGCATCCGGCTTTTAGTTTGGCGATGGCCACCGCCTGGACGCCTCTGATCATCACCCGCTTTCCAGACAATGGTTGCTTTCGCAGCTTTGTCGGAAAGGCTTCTTCTCCGAAACTCTTCTTTGCATAATCATACCCGCGCTTTGCGGCTCTGACGTTCAGGTCACCGAGCGCTGCCTTTCGTCCCGTGAACCCTTCTCTGATAGCCTCAGTGGCAAGGTCGAAGTCATAATCAGCCAGTCCCAGCGAGGCGCCTAGAGCGATCGTGTTGACCATTACCTGGTATTTGCTTAGTTCCTTGTCCTTTCCGAACTCTTTCAGAGCGTCAACAAGAAGATCCATGTAAGGGATGGGAAAGAGTTTGATGTCGTCTCTCCCGAAAGATTCGGGCGCTAGGTTTAGGCTGCGGTCGTAGATTATTCCGCCGCCAGGGCTAACCTCGTGTCTATGACCTCGATGTGTTGGATGCGGCTTATTCATGTCACCGAAGATTGTTTCTCGATCGAGGGCGACCAATAAGTCGACCCAGTCCACGTGCGAGCGAGGCGCCTTTGACTCAACCCTAAGCCTGTAGTAGCTGTGCTCCCCCTTGATGTTCGAGTGATATTCGATATTCGCAAATATGTGAAGCCCTCCTCTGATACATGCCTTTGCGAAATTCTCAGCAACCGAGTTGATCCCGCTACCCTGGGGACCGCCAATCATCCAAGTGAAACTGTTCGTTACTGTCAAATTCCCGCACTACTAGGAGATCGTCCACTATAGAAAATTCTTTGCCCTTCACAAGAACACGGTCTTTAAGCTGCGAATAAGTCTCCTTCTGGACCCGGGTCCGATCGGGCCTGAAAAGAAGCGCTATATACGCTGAGTCTGGCGAGAGTCCCTTCTGTCATGAACCAGATGAGACGTGCCGCCTTGGCCGAAGCTTACGGGACATTTCTTCTCACCCTTATCGGTCCAGGGACAATAACAGCTGTAACGTTTCTCGATGGCACCGTGACCAGCGCTGGACTCGGCTTCATCGGTTTAGCCCATGGAATAGCGCTTCTGTTGGCTGTCTACACAATAGGCCGCGTCACGGGGGCCCACATCAACCCGGCAGTAACAATAGCCCACTGGGCTACCCGAAGAATAGAGACCCGGAAAGTGGCACCGTACATTCTCGGCCAACTTGCCGGAGCAACCATCGCGGGTTTCGTCCAGCTTGCATTATGGACATCAAGCAACAACAGAGGACTTGTCCGGGCTGCACAGTCAACCTTTCTAGGCAATACTATTCCAAGCCCGCAATTCGGAATAGGCGCAGTACTTCTGGCCGAGGTAATCGGAACAGCTATTCTTGTCTTCACAATATTCGGAGCCACAAACAAGGCTGCGGACCCGAGCCGGGCCGGAGTCACCATAGGATTTGCTCTGGCGGCCATCGTCTGGATGTTCGGGCCGATATCAGGAGCGTCTCTCAATCCGGCTAGAACATGGGGGCCGACAATAGCCTCAGCAGTCTTCAGTATTACGCCGCTGGACAATCTTTGGATCTATATCGTTGGACCTGTCCTGGGAGGCTTGCTCGGAGCCTTCTTGTATGATGCCTCGAGATAGATCGCCAACCCGGCCCTAACTCGAATGTAGGACCTTTTTCCGCTCTGATCACGCGAGAGCATATTTCTTCTAAAGC
>MNGO01000045.1:0-3102 GCA_001918765.1 Crenarchaeota archaeon 13_1_40CM_3_52_10 | reverse complement strand
ACTCTTTCGGAATGTCCTTGACGGAAACTGTCTACTGAACAGAAGCTTTGGCTGATTCAAACTTTTGGCTGGGCTAGTGATGCGGTCTGGGCTGGCGGAGGAGTGTAACCGGGGTTGACTCTCTGATTAATCTCGTTTGCGAGGGCATGTCCATGTAGGATTACTGTGACGTTCTTGACTCCTTCAAGTTTGGATGTGAGTGTCCTTATGTTCATTCCTATGTCTTCTGCGAAGATAGGCGGACAGAACGGCGCAGTGAGATGATACTTGATGAATATGTCCCCATTATCTTGGATGTTTATCTCGTCAACCAGATGCATCTCTGTAATTGGAAGCCCGATCTCTGGATCAACGACTTTTTCGAGTTCTTTCTCAACTGCTTCGACTGTAACCAATGTTCTCCCTATTGCAGCGTGCCTGTTTTGATTTATACGTTCCCCACGGGGGATGCGGCCCCCCTGGAGCGATTGAGCACAAGATTCCGGAGTATTGTTTGACCATGACGGGGGGGATATTAGGCGATCTTGTGCGTGAGGGCCCTTGTGTGAGGAAGTTATGACATAGGTCATGTTTAAATAGATTCTAGGGGTTGTTTTTTCGTGGTCCGTCATTGATCATTCCCTGCGAAGTCGCCGCGAAATCGGTTATTCCGGCGTTGAGAGCCATGGTAGCTCGCGAGCTCATCGAAGATTACGGAATGAAACAGGAACTAGTCGCAGATCGGCTGGGAGTTACGCAAGCCGCGGTCAGCAAGTACCGACACCAAGTTCGCGGAGAAGCGGTTGACCTTGAAGGTGCGGAAGAGGTCCGTCAGATCAGCAGAGATATCGCCTCCACGCTGGTCGGAGACCCAAGCCCACTCGACGTTTCGAGAAAATTCTGTCAGGCTTGCACTGACATCCGTGCGCTAGGCCTCATGTGTGAGACGTGCAGGAAGGTCGATCCCAGCTGGGACGTAGAGCACTGCACGATTTGTTTCGGGCATCACAGCTGCGCTGAAAATGTTACTATCGAGCCTGGCAGTATCGCAAAGTACAGAAAGATTCCAATTCAGTACTGATCTGCGCGCCGGAGTACACCACTCGACAGCGTTCACAACCCGAAATTCTCACCCGTCTTCTGGTAACGACCAAGATCGAGCTGAATAAGCGACGATGCGAACGTAGGTCCAGCCCCCTCCACCCGTCTTAGTACTTTATGATCCTTCCGCTGGAAGACTTCCGATAAGGCCCCCTCTTTCGGCGACGAGCCTTGTCCTTGGACTCTCTTTTCCGAATCATCTTGTCTTCAAAACTCAACAGATCGCCCTCCTGTGGCCAGCCTTCTCGAACTAGCTCCTCGATAGGTTAATTCTTAAATTGCCCACTAAAAGAGCTTACGAGTCTTCAAACGGAGAAAAAGGGAACACTTTGAAGCTAGGCCTCCGCAAACCAAAGCAGAAGGAGCAGTCTGAGGTCACAACGGCCGAATCGGTTGGCTCAAACAGGCTACGGGAACTTTGTGGCAACGACGCGGAACTTTTCACAACAATGTCGCGCCTCATGTTCTTGGACCCGAAAAAAATCATAACGCCTCTAGACAAGACGCTTAAGGAAGCCCAGGATTACGAGGCCCAAGGAAACAAGCTGAGAGCCGAGATAGGGTACAGAATTGCGGGTGGAATCTCTCTATCGAAAGGCGACCTAGATGGGGTGAACACGTACTTTTCGAAAGCAACTTCCCTGGCCGGAGATTCCCACCCCGAATACCAGATCATCCTAAAAAAGAGCCGTGAAGCTGTAGCCGTAGCCGGGAAATACTACGCCGAATTTGATTCGGCGAATCTACAGGCGTAAAAGACACAGACGGACCTCGCTACCGGGTTATCTTGAACCCACGGAACTCGCCCTTGAAATCGGACCATTCGACTTCAACTCCATTAACCCTCGCACCTCGGGGACCAACATAACAAAACTTCACGAGCTCTTCGAGCATCTCTTTCTCTCCTTCTGCGACCGCTTCGACTCTTCCATCAGGAAGATTTCGAACCCAACCGGTGATTCCAACCCGCCTGGCCACATCTGTTATCTCTCGTCGAAAAAACACACCCTGCACAAGCCCCCTGATCACGATTCGAGTACGCGCCTTCATTCTTGGACAGCTACAACTTCCTGACTGATGTCATCGAGGTTTGAACTCTCAACCAAATAATGGATGAGAGGACCAGCATTCTAGACTGCAGGCGCGGCTGCAACCTGGGGTACAGGTTGTTGAAGGGGAGACTCCTTGGCAATGTCAACGATATCGTGGACCAGAGTTTCCATCTTCAAGCCATTCATTGCAGAGAAGGCGTCAAGTGTCATGTAGATGTCACCCGCATCTTCAGCCTCCAATCTGAGGCCGTTCCTAACTAGTACCTCGCGAGTCCGGGGGAAGGCGACGAGAAGGTCTCCAATCGCGGTTTCGCCTCGAATATTCTGAACGGATATCCGAACAGGCTCTCTGGCAGGCAGCTCGACTCGAGCAGGTGGTTGAACAGATATCGGAAGCTCAGCCTTTCTGGGAGAGGACCTTTTCGGGACAGCCTTAGGCTTCAGGCGCTTCGCTACTTTGGCCTTACTCCCTGCTCTCTTCTTCGCCTTTACTCGCGCAATCTTTTTCTTGGATGCCATTAGGCAAACCTCTAGCTCACATTACATGAGGCCGAACTTGTGTTAAAAGATTCGGGGCCAGCAATTGACTTGAGAAGAAGCAGAGGACGTAGGTCACTGGCTTGGCTCAACGGACCAGGCAATAGGCAACCCCTGTGTGAGCTGTTCGACCTGTTTGGCGGCGCGAGTGCGAAGCTCGTCGGCAATATTCGCGATTATGGGACTAGAGTAGTCCTCAATCTTACCTTGATCTGACAACTGCGCGATAGCCGGGTCAAGCGGGACGGCGCCAAGGAACGCCAGCCCAAGGCCGATGGCAAGTTTCTCACCTCTTGGTTCTCCGAAGAGATCGATCCTATTACCGCAGTCCGGACATTTGAGATAGCTCATATTCTCAACTAGACCAAGTATTGGGACTTCCATTTTCTTGGCCATGTTCACGGCTTTTGAGACGATCATTGAAGCGAGATCT
>MNGO01000034.1 GCA_001918765.1 Crenarchaeota archaeon 13_1_40CM_3_52_10 | reverse complement strand
AATGGGCGACTCTGGCTGATCAGGGCATAGTCCAGGCTGGGATTGCCTGGGAGAGATGGCGACAATTCCGAACGAATCTCGGGAGAATCTAGAGGTAAGTCCCAGATTCGAGATCAGGGCTGATAATAGGCGATTTCCAGGTCTGACAGAGACAATTATCCACCGCATGGAACCCGATGTCACTCGGGACCTTCCAACGATCGGATTTTTTCAGAGATGTTTCTACCGCACAACCGTTCCCCGATATGTTCTATCCAAGAATAACGCTCATAAGCCCGATTTTGCACAAATCCGGATCAACTTGACTCAACAGAACGCGCCGAAAACCGGTTTTTCTCTCAGCAAGCTGAAGCAGACGAAATACATCCTCGCGATCGTCGTGATAATAATCGTGGTTGCTGCGGCTGTGACCGCAGTATTCTTCCTTCCAAAAGCCTCTGCGCTTAAGGTGGATGTTGGAGCAGGGCCACGGATCCGTTTCTTGGGCTTCAACGTCAACAACATCACAGACGTCAGGGTCCGCCAGGCACTAGCGTACGCGGTCGATCGTGACTCGATCAACACAAATGTGTTCTTGGGGTTAGCAACACCGATCTACAGCATGATTCCCCCGTCGATGCCATACTCCCAGCCAGTCTTCAAGACAAAATATGGTGCTGCTCCTAATGTGACTCTGGCGCAAAACCTTCTGAAGGCCGCGGGCTACAATTCCAGCAGTAACGGCAAGCTCTACATCGATCTATGGTATAACAGCGATGGCCACTACGGAGACACGGAACCCTCAGTGGCTCTCGTCGTAAAGACAAGCCTCGAAAAGACCGGGATGATCACCGTATCGCTGAAATCAGAACCTTGGGCAGCCTACAGAGGAGACCTGGCCAAAGGTCACTTCCCCTTCTACTTGCTAGGCTGGTACCCTGACTACTTGGACGCTGACGACTACGCAGCACCATTCTACGGAACTAGCGGCGCCATCGGTCAAGGCTCGTTCTATAGCAACGCTACGATGGATAACTGGCTTAAGCTAGAAGCGGGGACTACCGTCGAAAGTTTCAGAGCTGGAAACTTCACAAATATTCAGAACAAATCCGCAGTTGACGTTCCATACATCCCTCTCTGGCAAGCAAGCGCAGACATCGAATACAAATCAGACATAACAGGGGTCTACCTACACCCGGTATCATTCAAGTACTTTGTGATGAGCAAGCCAGGAGCAACGCAAATCAACGTTGGAACAACCGACTCAGTGGTGTGTCTTGACCCAGCTTGCGCGTACGACTACTACTCTATCGAAGTGATCAACCAAGTGTTCGACACATTGCTAGTGTATTCTCCAACGAACGCGACTCTTCTTCCGGGACTCGCAACCCAGGTTCCGACCGTTGCAAATGGAGGAATTTCTCCTGATGCCAGGGACTACACCTACCACCTGCGTCAGGGTGTGAAGTTCACCGACGGAACCCCCTTCAACGCCACGGTCATGAAATGGTCGATCGAGCGTGCAATGGGTCTAGGCGACCCAGGTCCAAAGGGATGTTCAGGATCTACTTGCAATCCTTACTATGGCGGCGGCAACTACGCGGGAAGCGCAGGGTTCTTGCTATTTGACTCAGCCAATCTTGGCAAAGTTAACTATGCGAATGGCCATAACGACAACATCACAATCATCGACAACTACACAATCAAATTCCACTTAAACCAAGCGACTGCATTCTTCAACGAGATAATGGCCTTTTCCGTGGCCGCACCGGTATCCATGTCAGCGTACAAATATACGGCACCCGCTACAATTCCCCCTGACGATAAGAGCCACATAGTTGGGACAGGCCCTTACATGGTGTCTGATTATTCTCTTGACAAGCAGGCCGTTCTCGTGAAGAACCCGAACTACTACCTCCCCGGCATCTACTCAGGCTATGGAATCTCTACAATCCCGGTTCTCAGCCAGATTACAATTACGCACTACTCGGATGCGACCGGACTAAAGAATGCGCTTGTCAGCGGCCAGATTGACATGGCCTACCGGACACTCAACCCGACAGACGTAAAATCGCTACAGCCCTAATCCAAACGAGATCTAGAAGACCGGTCTGGAAAAGACTGGCGCGGACCAATAGGTCCCGCGAGTAGACGGGTCGTTTAGTTCTTTTATTCGAGGCTAACAGTTCTGAGATAGCGAGTCAGTTGCCCAAGACCGGTTCTCTTGCAGCCTACGCGGTTACCCGCCTTTTCCTCTCGTTGCCGATGTTGCTCATACTTCTCACCATTGTTTTCGTGGTCCTCAGGGTTATTCCCGGCGACCCCATCGCGGCTCTATTCGCGGGTCGCGCTCCCCCCGACGTTGTGGCGGCAACCAGACATCAGCTAGGCTTGGACCTGCCATATTGGCAGCAATACATCAACTATGTCGCAGCAGTTCTCACAGGAAACCTTGGCACATCCATTGGAGAGAGTTACCATGGAAAGAGCGTTCTGTTCGTAATCCTGGACAAGCTGCCTGCTACGGTGGAGCTGGCAATTGGCGCGATGATAGTCGCCTCAATCATTGGAATAGCCACGGGAGTTGTTTCTGGGACTAATCGCGACAAGCCTTCGGATGTCGCACTGCGACTATATGGAACAATCATCTTTGTCATCCCAGTCTTCTGGCTCGGACAGATCCTCCAGCTCATTTTTGCCGTCGGCCTCGGCTGGTTTCCAGCCCAGCTCCGATTTTCCGGTCTACCATCTCCGAATCAAATCACGGGATTATACACGGTAGACTCGTTGTTACAGGGCAGACTCGACCTTTTCCTTGTGGCAGTGCAACACCTAGTTCTCCCATCTCTTACACTTGGCCTTGTCTTGAGTGGATTTTTCACTAAGACTGTAAGGGCCAACCTTCTCCGGACCGTAAATGCTGACTATGTCGAGGCGGCCAGAGCTAGGGGCATTCCTGAGGGCAGAATAATTTCGCGTTACGCATTCAAGAACGCGCTTATCCCTGTGGTCACGGTTCTCGGGCTTCAATTCGCAATACTATTTGCTGGCGCAGTGCTAACAGAGAGAACGTTTTCCTGGGATGGGATGGGAATGTTGCTGCTCAAGAGCATCGATTCCGCGGACTATCCAATGGTCCAAGGGGTCATAGTGATCTATGCGCTCATCATTGTAGCACTCTCTGTAGTAATCGATGTGATCAATGGTCTCATAGATCCGAGGGTGAGATACTGAAGACCGAGGGCGGTCGACTACGAAGAACCGCGTTCTCCTTCTTGGCATTGCTTCGCCGCCTCCTGTTCCGGCCGTTTCGCCCACTCGTCAGAGAAAGGCGAACCCTGCCTGGGATTCTCTCTTGGATTGGTCTTGGAACGCTCATCTCATTTGTGTTGATCGGAATCTTCGGCCCTCTCCTCATCTCGGTCGATCAGACGAAGCCCCTCGCATACCCCATTCTACTTTCTCCAAGTCTCCAGCACGTTATGGGCACAGACGGTATTGGGAGAGATGTTTTCGCACGCGTCATATGGGGTACTCGGACCTCGCTTGAGATCATGGCAATAGGGGCTCTTCTCGCTCTTGTCGTAGGTTTTCCTCTGGGATTATTGTCAGGATTTGTCGGAGGGAAGCTTGACCGGCTATTTGTCCTGGTCATGGACTCGGTTTATGCGTTCCCAGGTCTACTTCTTGCCGCCCTCATTGCCGCCGTGATTGGCAAGGGCATTTTCAACATCGGGATCGCTATTACAGTAATCTACATTCCCCTCTATTTTCGCGTGACTAGAAATCAGACGTTGTCGACGAGGGAGGAGCTCTACGTCGAGGCTGCACGGGCTCTAGGTGCGAGATCCCGGACGATTATGCTATCGTACATTGCCTACAACGTTGTCATTGTTATTCCAGTCATATTTTCTCTGAGTGCTGCGGATACGATTCTTACAGCGGCAGGTCTTAGCTATCTGGGCCTCGGATTGGAAATAGATGTACCGGGTGACTGGGGCCGTGACCTGAGTGATGCTCAAAGGTTTCTCGGCTCAGGCATCTGGTGGACATCCCTGTTTCCAGGTCTCATGATAATTCTTCTCACGGTCGGCCTGAGTTTCCTGGGAGAGGGACTCAACGATCTCGTCAACCCACTGCTGAAGAAGGAGAGGGCCTGACACGGAGCCTCTCCTCAGAATAGAGGACCTCTCTGTCAACTACCAGACGAGAAGGGGCCAGGTCGGGGCCCTCGACGGAATCCAGCTGATCATACAAGAGGGAGAGACTCTCGGCGTTGTTGGCGAAACAGGCTGCGGAAAGTCGACACTGGGGAAAGCGATTCTCGGAATCCTCCCTGCACGGACCAAGGTGTCGGGGAAGATCTTCTTTCGCGGCAGAGACCTCACCCAGCTAAGCAATCAAATGTATCGGCGGATTCGGGGCGAGGAGATCGCCCTGATCTTCCAAGACCCTATGACAAGGCTGAACCCTCTCATGAGGATACAAGATCATTTCTTGGAGGAGATTCATGCGCACGAATCTGTCTCCTCGACGGAGGCTCGGACGAGGGCGCGCGAAGCGCTAGTGTCGATGGGAATCCATGAGACGCGCATCAGAAACTATCCGCATGAGTTCTCCGGGGGGATGCGCCAGCGCATCATGATCGCGCTCGCTCTGGTCTTGAAGCCGTCGCTGCTTATCGCTGACGAGCCGACAACCTCTCTCGATGTAATCGTCGAGGCCCAGATTCTAGAAATTCTCCAGGACCTCAAGGAGGCGTATCACATGTCTCTCTTACTTATCACCCACAATTTGGGCATTGTCGCTGAGGTCTGTGATCGTGTCGCTGTTCTCTATGCTGGAAAGCTTGTCGAGCTCGGCTCGGTCCGGGACATTTTTCACAAGCCTCTTCATCCCTACACACAAGGCCTTCTCGCTTCTGTCATTCACCTAGAGACTAAGGAGCTGCACTCAATTGAGGGAAGCCCTCCGGATCTGATCGCTCCGCCATCGGGATGTCGTTTTCACCCGCGATGCTCTTACGCTCAGCCGATCTGTACGGAGAGGATTCCACCGCTGGTCGAGTTTGAGCCTGGACATTTTGCGGCTTGTCATTTCGGAGACAAGTTCCTTTGACGGGTCCCGCGACTGTGGTGAAGGCCGAGCCTACTGACGAGATTCTAAGGCTTGACGATCTCAAAGTGCATTTTCCCGTGAAAATGCCTTTCGTCCAGCGCCTCCTACAGAGAGGGGAGACGGTGGTCCACGCAGTCGACGGGGTGTCGTTTGGTATTCGTCCGGGAGAGATTCTCGGTCTCGTTGGGGAGAGTGGATGCGGAAAGTCTACGGTGGGCAGGGCTTGTGTTAGGCTAGTCAAACCGACCGCGGGCCGGATCTTCTTCGACGGTCAAGACATTACAAAACTTGGAGGGGAGAAGCTTCGAGCGTTGCGGAGAAGGATTCAGATCATTTTCCAGGATCCTCATGCTTCCCTCAATCCGGCCATGACGATTGGAAAGGCAATTGGCCATCCTCTCAGGATTCACAGTTCTGTATTTGGCCCACAAAAGACAGGCTCAGAGGAGTTCGGGGAATGGATTCGACAGAAGGTATTGAATGCCATGAAGGAGGTCGGACTTACACCGGAGGAACAGCTCTACGACAAGTATCCAGGAGATCTTAGCGGTGGACAGAAGCAGAGGGCGGTGATGGCGCGGGCGCTGATTCTTGAGCCGAACCTTCTGGTTGTGGATGAAGGTGTGTCAATGCTTGACATGTCCGTAAGAGCGAAGGTGCTCGAGCTAATGCTTGATCTCAAGCGTCGACATAAGCTGACGTATCTTTTCATCACTCATGATCTGGCAACTGCCAAGTTCATCTGCGACAAGATTGCAATAATGTACCTGGGCCGAATTGTAGAGATTGGTCCGGCTAGAGAGATCTACGCAGACCCGAAGCATCCGTATACCAAGGCTTTGCTCCAGGTTATTCCTATACCGGATCCGGATAGGCGAGCAAAGAAGGTGTTACCTCGGGGCGAGGTGCCCGATGCTGTTCATCCACCTGCGGGATGCCGGTTTCATCCGCGATGCCCTGCTGTTCTTGCGTCTTGTGGCTGGGAGGCGCGGGACTTTGTCGACTTTCTGGATGAGCACTTATCAGACCCGAAGAGGGCGGGGGATGACGAGACTATTCTGGGACCTATCGAGGACTGGAGGGCAAAGGGTCTAGTCGCTAGTCTCGAAACCAATCCATTGAAAGTCCGGAAGGCTGTTGAAAGGACCAACGCGGTTCTGGTGGAGGCGCCTGTCGCCATGAAACAAGCGGTTGAATCGGTATCGTCCCAGAATCGAACGGTGATTGTGCGATTCCGCTCGCATCACCAGTTGCTACAATCCAATGTTCAGGGCAGGGTCGTAGAGTGTCTACTCTACCAATGAAACTTGTGGTCTAAACCGTCCTCGTCCAACAGGTCTTTAGATTCGGGACTCGGGTGGAAAAATCCGGCTATTTCACTGTGAACGTGTAGGACAGTGGTGTCGTTATCGAGGTTCCGATGTCGAATATGCAGTTTATGGCTTGGCCCGAGGTGACGGTTCCACCTGTAGCCACGTATACGGTGTAGGATGTGGGTGTGCCGTTTTGGTTGACTGTTAGAGCGACGGTGAAGGTGGTGCTTACTGCTGTGCTACCGGTGGTGGCGACCTGGAAGGTCCATTGCCAGTGTCCTGCGGCTATGCCGGGCGATGCTGTCCCGGTTGCGACGTCGAATATGACCGGAGAACCGGATGATGTCCCCGCGGATGATGTTGGAAGCGCGGCTGTTGAGAGCCCGGAGTCGATGGCTGTCAGACCGCCCGTTGAGCTGATGTACCCTCCCAGGATCTGCTGGTAGGTCGTGGTGCTCACTGTGATCGTGGAAGCTACCGCGTAGGAAACAGCTACTGAGAGTAGTATCAAGGCGATGACCCAGATCATCCCTATTGTTGAACGAATATAAGATCTGAGACACGACGCCTTCTATCTGGTCGGAGACCCGGTTTGACTAACACGTCCCTGCGATTCTGCACGCAAGTTCAAATTTTCGTGGAAGGCGCGGCGCGGGGAAAAACAGCCACCCCGGGGGTCACAAAATAGTTAGCAGAAAAAAAATAGTTACAAGAAAAAGAAAAGTTACTGGAAAAGAAAAGTTAGCAGGCAGGATTTCTCTGGAAGGAGCTGTATTCGTGGGCGACTAATTCCGCTGGATTTGGATGTTGGGAAGACGGTCGGATCCGGCTTCGGTGAAGTGCTGGTCGAAAGGGAAAGAGTCTATGTCCTTTAGCCGGTTCAACAGTTCCTCCTTTCATAGCCATCAGCAGCGTAGCAGTTTCGTCAAGAACATGATCGGATACGACAAGAGAGCGTGCCGACCAGTCTCACCTTCAACTCGCTCCAAACGTCTCTCGGGGCAAAACAATAGGTATATACACATACGTGCACGTAACCATGACCATGGCTCATAAGACTCTAACAATTTCAGAGGAGGCATACGATGCTCTGGCGCGAGTCAAGGGAAAGGATGAGTCATTCACGAAGGTCATCCTGAGGCTGGCGAAACGAAGGAGCAGCGGCGACCTCTTGGACTACGTTAGGTCCGTGGGCCCGAACGAAGAACTCGCATCAGCAATCGAGAAAGTCTTAGAGAAGCGAAAGTCGATTCAGCTCAGAGCAGCTGGGAGGTAACTGCTCCGTTGGTCTGTTTGGATACATCCTTCCTAGTTGATCTGATTAGGGGGAGCCCTGCAGCTGAGAAGAAGCTACAATTCTATCGTGACAGGAACGAGCCCCTTACGACGACGGCCGTTTCGGCGGCAGAACTCTTCGAGGGAGCATACTCGACCAGGGGTAGGAAGGGCGATCTGGAGCAGGTTAGATCAACACTCGAGCACATGGAACTCTTAGAACTCTCCCTACCGGTCTGCGAGAGATACGGAAGGCTGGCTAACGAACTCAGTTCAAGGGGATTGCCTATCGGCGATCTCGACATCATAATCGCCAGCGCAGCAATCATACATAAGCAGATTCTACTGACAAGGAACAAAAAGCACTTCGACAGAGTCTCCGAACTCGTAGCCGAATCGTGGTAAGACGAGCCTAGTCTGGCACTGATGATAGGCGAGATTAGCTGATCAAAGCGTGGTCCTGGCTTGGACAGCAGGGCGAAACTTGCCCTTTTTCCAGCTGAGCACGAAGGGTCCGGATGGGTGTCTAGGGGAAGCCCGCTCAGATTCGCGATCAGGGCTGATATTGAACGATTCTGCGTCCGAGGGAATCTCAGGCCACGAAGGGCGCGGCGCGGGAAAATCGACCACCCCCAGGGGTCGAGAAAAGCATGCTTATTTTTGGAAAGGGAATGTTTTGGAGAAATTAGGGGGCTATATGAGAACTTGTGGACCATTGTGCCGACGGGGCGCACGTCAAAGGAGGGTCAGGGGGACTCAGCCTAGATGGGGGTGCTGACAGAATCCCGCAAAGTGAACGTCAACGATCTCCGAAAAAATATGCTGAAATAGAGGTTTCAGAGAGAACCCATGTTGCCCGCAGACGAGGTCGCATCTTGAGCCAGGATGATTCGTTCAAAACCGCGATCATAGCGATGGAGCTGGTGGCTATCGTGTTCATGTCTGGCTGGCTATTCACCGAATACAATACGAATTTGACTTCTCGGCAAGCGATTGATCAGCTAGTCCGTCGAGCGTATCTCGATCAGATCGCCCTACAGCTATCCATATTCGGCCGCTCCCTAAACTTCCTCATACTTCCGCTCCGATTCCTCACCCTGTCCCTCCTCTCGCTAGTAAGCATCATACTGATCCTGCTTCTCCTCTTCATGTTCACAACCTTTCTCATCAGCACGTTAACTGGGCGAGGCCGACCGGGGAGAAGATAGTGGGTCGAAAAAGCTATCCAGAGATAATCATATCACTATTGCTCAAGCTGCTGTTATCCAAAGAGTATATCCTTTTATTGCCGGAAATAGGCAGCACGGTTCGACAGGTGTACTAGGCTGCATATAGCCGTCATAGCAGCAGGGGTCGTTGGAAAAGCAACCGGCATTGGGCTCGCTGCAAAAGGGCACCACGTAG
Source organism: Crenarchaeota archaeon 13_1_40CM_3_52_10 (assembly GCA_001918765.1). Classification (GTDB taxonomy): domain Archaea; phylum Thermoproteota; class Bathyarchaeia; order 40CM-2-53-6; family 40CM-2-53-6; genus 40CM-2-53-6. The sequence continues at coordinate 4,697 of MNGO01000034.1, read as the reverse complement.
TCTTCTACGACCTAAACGAGACAAAGATGGCCCAGATCGCCCTAGAGGGATACCGGACAGCCCCGTCAATCCGAGAGGCGGTAGACCAGAGTAGCGTGACAATGATCTGCGCGCCCACCCCCAACCTCAACGGCTCCCCGGACCTAAGAACCCTCCTCGCCGTAACCGCGGAAGTGGGAAGCGCACTCCGCGAAGCGAACCGATACCATCTGATCGTAGTGAGAAGCACCACTCCACCGGGAACAACGAGGGAACAGGTGATCCCTCAGATCGAATTGTCTGCTCAATCACAAATCGGCCCCATGATCGGAGTCTGCCACAATCCCGAATTTCTACGGGAAAAATTTGCCCTCGATGACTTCCTCAACCCCGGAGCAGTAGTGATTGGAGAAGCTGACAAGACCGCTGGAGACAAACTGCAATCTCTCTACTCCTCTTTCACGTCTCCCATCACCCGCTGCAGCCTCGAGACCTCTGAGATGGTAAAGTACACGTCGAACCTCTTCAATGCGACAAAAGTCAGCTTCTTCAACGAAATAGACCAGGCGTGCAAAGCGGTCGGAATTAAATCAGAAGAAGTTAGCCGACTCATGCCTCTGTTAGCTCTCGGACTACGAGGTGACATGAAAGAATGGGGAATCTTTGGGGGTCGCCCCTTCGGCGGCATGTGCCTCCCTAAAGACCTAGAAGCGTTCATCTCGTTCATGAAGGCCAAGGGAACAGACCTCCCACTGCTCTCCGCAGTCAAACAGGTCAACGAACGAAGTGCCAACCAACAGAAGGCTCCAATGGTCGTCAATGCCTGACATTCTTCCCTTCATACCGCTCGGCATCATCGGAATAATTACATGGAGCCTCTGGGGGATTCGGAGACTCTACGGCGCAAACTACAGACCCTTTCAGACAAGCTACACTGCGACAACCTCGGTGGTTGTGCCAGTGTACAGGGAAGACCCAGAAGTACTGGTCCGAGCGATCAAGTCCTACCTTTCAAACAATGTAGACGAAGTCATTCTCGTTGTGGACAGTGGGGACACTGTGAACATTGAAAACATTCACAAAAATTTCCCCTTGAACGCATTTCCGAAGGTCAAGCTGATGATTACCGACGAGCCTGGGAAACGGCCCGCGCTCGCCTGGGGGATACGCGAAGCAACTGGCGAGATCGTCGTCCTTTCAGACAGCGATACCGCCTGGGCCCCGAACTTGATCGAGGAGATTCTGAAACCGTTCAACGACCCCAATATCGGCGGAGTAGGGGCTAAACAGAACGTGGAAGACTTCCAGAAATCGATAGTGTGGAGAATCGAGAACTGGCTTCTCGACCTGAGATACATAGACTTCGTTCCGGGAATGTCAGTTGACGGGGTTGTCAACTGCCTGTCCGGTAGGACCGCAGCCTATCGCAGATCCCTACTACTCCCCATACTTCCCGAACTCACAGGAGAGACTTTCCTTGGCAAGACGTGCATAGGGGGAGACGATTTGCGGCTCACCCACCTCCTACTCTCAAGGGGTTACAACACTGTCTATCAGAGCACTGCCCAAGCCAAGACAGTCTACTCTGGAGGACTGAACAACTTCGTCCGAAGAAAGATCCGCTGGAGCAGGAACAGTTACAGGGGCAACCTACGCGCCTTCTGGCAAGGCTGGGCCTGGCGGAAGAGCTGGATACTCCCTGTTAGCATGTTCCACGCCACAATAACTCCATACACGCTCGCGATCGGTGGTCTGGCAACCCTGTACTTCGCCCTGACAAGCCCCGGAACGTTGACGACTCTATTCGGCGTGGCGTTCAATCTTCCTCTCCTATGGCTTGTCGTGTCTATCGGCGGCCGCTCCTTCAAGGGCCTCAGCCACCTCAGGCAAGTTCCCAGGGACTTGGCTCTGGCAGTGATCATGACATTTCTAATGCTCTTCGTAATGGTCCCTGTGAAAATCTTCTCATTGGTAACAATGAACAGACAGGGCTGGGTAGGAACCAGAAACTCCCCGAAGCCCAAAATCTGAGCGCCTATAGAGTCTTGCAAAGAGGCCAGACAAGCCTTCAGAAGCTGAAGGAAGCGTACTTGATCGCATAGGGCTTGGGCGAGTTTCCCTCAACCCAGACCATCTGGACAGTTGAGGGCTTCATCGAGCTCGCCGGAAAGTTGACGAACCGATTCGTCGCGAAATTCGTCACCTGCCGGGCTAGCCAGCCTGTCCCGTTGAGCTTCGCCAGCCAAATCTGCGACCCGTCAAACGCACTCGGGGGATCACCTTGCCAAGCGAAAGGTCCACCCGTGTGCCAGCCCACGTACACGCTTCCCTGGTCGTCAACCTGAATCATGGGAGACAACTGATCGTCTTGATCAGGATGAATAATGACTGGTTTAGACCAGGACCCTTCAGACAGGACAGAGTATAGCGTCTGGTTTTGTGACAACAACAGGTCCCTCTCCTTCCACACGAGGTGCACTCGTCCCTGAGAATCGGCCGCCATACTAGGGAACCGCTGGTCGGATCCGTAAGTCGTAGGAATGGGAGCTGTTTCTGAAGACCAAGTTGTCCCGCCGTCTGTGGAGCTCACATACCGGATGAGGCTTTGCGCACCTTGTCCAGGATCGTTTCCGTACCAGGTAACATGTAGTGCTCCGTTCGAATCCTGAACGATGCCGGGTCTCGAGTGTGATTCTGCGTTTGGCTGAGCTAGTTTGTAATAGGTACCGCTGGAAAACCCCGGTCCCGCTGACCACGTGTCCCCCGCATCGGTGGACATCATGAACATTGGCGTATCACAGTTGGTTGATCCACAGTTCTGAAGTGCAAGGTTGGACAGGTCTGTTCCTTCCCAGACCACGTATACGCGGGTGGGGTCGAATCGATCGACGATGATGTCAGGGTGTTCTTGCCAGTGGGTTGGGTCCGAGGCTTGCTGGAAGCCATCTATGTGCTGTGGTATTATCTTCGGTGTCAACCATGCGTTTCCAAGCCATCGCGAATACCATATCTGACGATCTACGCCTCCAGCTGAGGCGCCTAGTTCAGCGTACCAGACAACCTGCACCACATCATTGCTTCCAATTGAGAGTGCTGGAACTCGCTGTATCCCGGTGCCGGGGAAAATTGGTCCGCCGCCTAGGTGCACCCATGTGACACCTTGGTCCTTTGAGAAGTCGACATAGGCCTTGTATCCCTGTCCTCCTTGTTCTTGCGATCTGTAGCCGAGGTAGAGTGTTCCGTTGCTGCTCTCGGCTAGTTTCCGAGTCTCTCCCCAGGCCAGCCCCTGCCAGTCAGTTGTAGAAGACACTCTGTTTCCTATGTCCGTGCCTCGGGCTGCGGGTGCTGGGGGTGCTTGGGTGGCGACTTGAATGATGATGAGTAGTAGGAGAAGGAGTGTTGCGGTGGTGGTGGCTAGGGTGATGTTCTTCCATTTCGACCCTTTTGGTCGTTGGGCTTCGGAGGTCAACTTGGCCTCCGGTTTGGTAGGTCATCTAGGTTAGTGTCAGAGTAGTCTGGCTGTAGCAAACCGTGTATGGTGCCCCTTGCCCGCTCAGCCAGCTTATGCGGACGATGCCCTCAGATGAATCTTCCGGCATTACGGGCCACTTGTTGTTTGTTGAGATGTTGCCGCCGAGTGGAGTCTTGGATTGGACCGCGCCCACTTCCATGATGTAGACTGTTGCATTGGTTGCGGTAGTTGCATCGCTGCCGGACCATTCCTGCCAGGCAACGAGCACTATTCCGGCGGGGCCGATGGAGATGGTCGGGTCTGACTGGCTGGGTTGCGTTATAGGATTAATGTTGGTCCAGGCCGACCAGGCTGGGGAGGAGAGATTCAGGTTTAAGCTTGAATATTTCACGAGGGAGTTCGAGTTATTATTGTCGGGACCATCCCAGACCAGCCTTAGGGTGTTCGACTTGTCGATGGCGAGGCTGACGTGTTTTTGGTTGAAGCCCTCGATGCCGGCTACGATCTGTGGTTGGCCCCAGGTCCTTGAGCTGGCGTCCCACCGAGCGTATTTGATGCGTGTTCCGGTTTGCCCTGATACTCCTCCGTACCATGCCGTATAGAGATTTCCGTTCTTATCTACGACAGCGTCGGGCCTGCTCTGGCCGGATGAATCTAGGGGGAAGATGTTCTCCCATTTGGTCCAGGTGATTCCTCCATCTGTTGACGCGGAGTGTCTTATCTGCTGGACTCCAGCGCTTCCAGAGTCGGCTCCTTCCCAGAGAACGTGCAGCATATCGTTCCTGTCGACTATGATGACTGGGTGCTCTTGCCAATATACGCTTCCGGAATATCCTGGAACGGGGGATATGTTTATCCAGGGGGACCATGCGGCTCCGTTCCATCTCGCGTATTTGATCTGTCTCTCGTTGGTGCCGTTGTACACTTGATCGCGGCCGTACCATACTACGTGGACCTGGTTTTTCGAGTCTATTGCTATTGAGGGAACTCGCTGGTCTGATCCTGTTCCCCCACCTTCTGTTGTGCCGGACATGACCGGGGGTGCGTTGACGATAGCGACTGGTCCGCCTCCAAGGTCGGTCCAAGACTTGCCGTTGTCTTGGGACACTTCCACGTAGATCTCGCTTTCACTATGACCTGGCGCTGCCTTCCTGTAGGCAAGGTAGATGTTTCCGGTTGTGTCGACGGCCATCTTTCTCTGACCATCGTAACCGAGGCCTTTCGGATCCGAGATTTGATCGACTTG
>MNGO01000002.1 GCA_001918765.1 Crenarchaeota archaeon 13_1_40CM_3_52_10 | reverse complement strand
ATTCTGATGAAGAGGTTCGCGACGGAGAGACGGAAGTAGGTGTGCATCTGAAGGGCAGTGTCAGCATGGCAGAAGGATCGCTCGTGAAATCAGGTTCCTATATTGAGGGTCCTGTTTTCATAGGTGAGGACTCGGTGGTAGGCCCTAACGCCTATCTTCGACCAGGAACCTCCCTTGGAAAAGAAGTGAAGGTTGGGGCAGGCTGCGAAGTCAAGAACAGCATCGTCATGGACGACGCCAAGATTCCACATCTAAGCTATGTCGGAGATAGCGTTCTGGGAAACGCGGCATCACTTGGAGCCGGGACGATCACGGCCAATCTGAAGTTCAACGATTCCAATGTAATGTCCAAGGTAAAGACGCGCCTAGTTGATACTGGACAACGAAAACTCGGAGCGATAATAGGTGATGGGGCAAAGACAGGCATCAACGTCTCCATATTCCCTGGGGTGAAGATTGGTGCGGATGCCTGGATTGGTCCTGGAGCCACTGTCAAAACAGATGTGCCGTCAAATGCGAGAGTAAAGTGATTGTGCACATGAACTCCCCTCGAACCTCTCGAGTCTCAAGGACACACGGCAACCGCGAGAGGGCCTCGCCTCCCATCAGGCTCGGTCAGGAGCATCAGGTAAAGAGGTCTTCGAGCGGGAGAGGATTATCGTTCGGATAGAGCCAAGGCGTAAGACGAAGTCTGGGTTCGGCGCGAACCGGATCACCGTCGTCGCGTACTTGTCCGCGTTCGGCAAGGGAGGCAGAGCCTTGGAACCCGACTGGCTCTAAGGTGGTACAACCTTGGCCGACATGGATTGCACGCTGCTCAACTAGAGTCTATCTTTTTTCTCCAGTTCAGAGAAATCGTCGGACTATCCATATTACGATGCTTATGCCCCCGATAATAACCATCCAAAATCCGACAGCGGCGATAACAACAAGGGCTGAGCAGAGAGTGTCCATGCAGACAACAGTGGTTTGACCTCGGGCGTAGATGTTGCCCACGACCAGCCCTGAGCCCCAGAAAATAGCCAAGCCGACAAGAATAGTAATCACACGTCCGCGGAGGCCGATTTTCGGGATTCTAGACGGTCTTAGAAGGTCTTCAACGCGGGGGTTGTTCAGCTCTCCAATTCTTTCCTTGACGCTCGGGTTCCAGTATGCTACATAGGGTAGGAAGAAAAACCGGAGGTCTGTTGGTATTCGTTTCTGATCCAGATTCTCTACTTTTTCGAGAACCTGTGATATTTGTTCGGTTCCGAGCTGTCTGGCCACGTTTCTGTCCAGTTCAAACTCTCGTCGTTTCAGAGATTTTCGTAGGGATCTCCGGATCCAAAGTGCTGCGAGAAGAAGGATGGGACTAGGAAAATAGAGAACCGGACCCGACAATCCTCCGGAGGCGGCAGCAGGGATGTAGAATAGCAGAAGGAAGAATAATCCGCGGGGGGCTAGAGCGATTTTTCCGAGCAACCTGCTCATCCTTCCTTGATTGTAGGCCTTGAATCTCACCAAGTGCAATGCGATGAGAATCTTCCATTCATCTTGTGACAATCTTCCTTTCAGGAATTCAGCCAGCATAAGTTCGGCCACGGGGAGCGACCCCGGAACAGAAACGGTTTCTTTTGAGGAGCTTGTTGGTTTTGATATTATCCAACCTGTACTGTTATACCGGTCGAGTCTTCCCCAGACAATCTGTCTGTACCAGTATGGTATCTGGAATTGCACTGATAGTTCTCTTGTCAATTGTAAAAGCGCATTGTCTTCTGGGCTTGGACCTGTCTTGATTCTCGCGTACCCGCTAAACCGGCGCAGTCTATCCAAGAATAGTTACCAGAATTCTGTTTGCAATATTATGCATTTAGTGGAAAAGACAAGTAATTTTCCACCCGGTACGTTTTACTACGACGCTAAGGGAGTGGCCATCCAATGGAGTTAGTGAGAGAAAAGGACCTTACTGTTGTGGAGTGGTTGTTGGATTCCGACCCCTCGATACGTTGGCAGGTAATGCGTGATCTGACCAAGGAGCCTGCTGAGGTTGTCGCCGCCGAGCGCGCGAGGGTCGCCAGAGAAGGATGGGGTGCCAGACTGCTTGACCTGCAGGGCGAAGACGGCCAGTGGGCAGGAGGCGCATGCTTTCCAACCAAGAGCATCTACCAGGTCGTCAAGGACCAGGGCCAGCCCTGGATCTCCACTCTGCCAACACTCCAGCTGCTGCATGATTTCGGAGTCGACCCGTCCTCTGACCGGGTTCGCCGGGCGGCGGCGATGGTCAGAGACCACTGCCGTTGGGAGCACGCCGGACAGCCGTTCTTCAGCGGCGAAGTCGAGCCATGCATCAATGGCAGGGTCGTCACACTGGGCACCTACTTTGACCAAAACGTGGACGGCGTGGTCACCCGCCTACTCGGTGAGCAGCTTGAGGACGGCGGATGGAACTGCGAAGTGGAGAACGGCTCCGTCCGCTCGTCCTTCGCGACCACGATCAACGTCCTAGAAGGATTGTTGGCATATGAGCGCGCAATCGGTGGCTCCTCGGATCTCATCGCGGCTAGGCGACGGGGTGAAGAGTACATCCTCGAGCGAAAGCTGTTCCGACGTAAGAGCACCGGTGAGATCGTCAACCCAGCCTGGCTGCAATTCTCGTTTCCAACCTGGTGGCACTACAACGTGTTGCGCGCCCTCGAATACTTCCGCTCGATCGGGGATGTGCCCGACTCACGGGTGGACGAAGCCATCGATCTGCTCCGATCCAAACGGCAGCCTGATGGCACCTGGCTGCTGGAGAACACGCATCGCGGCAAGATCCACTTTGCGCTCGAGGAAGGCGACAGTCGGCCCAGCCGGTGGAACACCCTTCGTGCTCTACGGGTGCTGAGCTGGTATGAACAGGCTCATCAATGATCGGTGTCTTCGCTACGATGACGGGGCCGACTGACTGTGGTTCAATGAGTCCCACAATTCAATGATCTCTCCGGCTGATCCTGCTAGCTAACGCGTCAAACTAAGTCCTTTGACTTCCAGTTTACCCGGTTGATCAATTTCGCCTTCGAGATTGATTCTCACCCATGTCAGCCATTCTGCTACCTTGACATTGGTCTGCGTGTGCTGTGTAACTCGCGAGATTGAGACTTCAGATGTCCCTTGGGCTAGTACAAGGTATGGGACGATGATGTCTCCCATGTGGCGATCCAGAATCGCCCCCGACTCGACCTCTTCGACGAGGATGCTTCCAGCAGTTGAGCCTACCTCTTCGGCGGGTCTTCCTCTCTCTCCTAGAGCATCTGCTCCCAGAATGTTCCCGTTCTGTGTTTCCGCGGACAAGACTATTCCACTCCCGGGTCCTAACTGTCTCCTGTCGTCAAGAACCTCGACGTCTATTGAGGGATAGGGCAGCTTTGCTTCTTCCAGACATTTCTTGGCAGCGGCTGCCTGTCGCTCCGCCACATGCCTTGGGAGAGCAACGGCATGGCTGATCCCGTAGATTTTCGAGATAGAGCTCGCGCTCTTGTTGGTCAACGAGTGCAGTATTGAGGCGCCTTCGGTTGAGAATTTGACTAGTCCTCCCCCCCTCGGATAGTGTCCCCTCCTTACAGTTTCCAACTCAGCCTTGTAGCCGATTTTCTTGAGAATTGGCAAGGTAACAAGACGGAGGTAGTCGATAGGTGGGCTCCAATTGACGTCGGTTCCACCCGTGATCTCTAATCGGACACTTCCCGGCGCGAACGCCAGGATAGGCATCAGCGTTTGAAGAACAAGGGTGATGCTCCCGGCGGTGCCCACGTCAAATCGGAACGTCCCCGCTCTCAGTTTTCCAGGCTTGAAGGTGAACTCGGTCGAACCAACCCGTAACCCTTCCAACTCACTAGAGCAAAGCTCAGCTGCGGCTTTGACTCCAGTCATGTGCTGGGGCCTGAGTCCCGGCTCGGCTCGTCCAGCCCTGATATTGAACACGTGGATGTCTTTCGATAATACAGCCGCGAGAGCAATTGCGGTTCGAAGAACTTGTCCTCCTCCTTCGCCGAAACTCCCGTCTACCTCGATCATGTTGCGCCCAGCGTTGAACGACTATTCTTTAAGGAGAGCAGCACAGGAAGAAGGAGGCGAAGCAACCGATGGAGAAATTGACTCTCGCAACGAAAGAGCATGATGGAACATGGTTTGGTGTTCTGATCAGTAATCAGAGTGGATTAGTCGCCTGTTCATTCTCATCATCGAGGAAAAGCCTGGAAAAGCATCTTCGGCCTGGGACTCGGGGAACTGTCAGTAATGAACTCACGGATGAGTCAGGCATTGCATTGAACGAAATGATCAACATCTACCATGGCAGGAAGACGACCAACAATGTGCGTCTCGACTGGGAAGCTGTGTCGGAATTCGAGAAAAGCGTTTGCAAGATCATGAAGGAGATTCCGAAGGGACAAGTTACGAGCTATGGAATGATAGCTAAACGGCTCAGCTCGGGTCCGAGAGCCGTTGGGACCGCCGTTGCAAGGAATCCATGGCCACTCTTCGTCCCATGTCACCGTGTAGTACCGGCCGACCTGGAGATCGGCAACTACTCCATCGGGGGGACGCTTTCGGAGCATGGGTGCGAGGTCAAGCGGGACCTTCTGGAGCGAGAAGGCGTTCCTATCGAATCAGATAGGATTGCTTTGAAGGCTGTTTGGGTTCCGACCGGAGCTTGAGAGTTGACGACTGGCCTCTATGTGGGCCGGTTCCAACCATTCCACCTCGGGCACCTTGAAGCTGTAAAACACATCCTAACCAAAGTAGACGAACTAGTCATCGTCGTGGGAAGCGCACACGACAGCCATACTCTCGAGAACCCATTTACCGCCGGGGAACGGATTACGATGATTCGGCTGGCTCTGAAGGAGGCGAAGATAGATGCGAACCGATTCACGGTGTTGCCTCTTCCCGATGCCGAGTTCCACAAAGTATGGGTCTCCCACCTTCTCTCCCAAACGCCCAGCTTTGACCTAGTTTTCACAAATGAACCGCTGACAGGTAGGCTTCTGAAGGAGGCGGGTATGCGGGTCGAGAAGATCCCTATGTTCAACCGGACCTCGTTTACTGCAACAGAAGTAAGGAGGAGAATCATAGAGGGAAAGAACTGGGAAGAACTCCTGCCAAAATCTGTCGCCGCTTACATTAAGAAAATCAAGGGAGAGGAACGAATGAGAGAGATCGCCCAAACTGACAAAAACTAGAATCGAAGTTCTAGTTTGTCCAACGCCTTCGCATCGAGTTTGTCTCTCGCGCTTCCTTCTCTAACGGCTATTTCGAGGAATCCTTGACTGCCAAGCAATACTGCCATCGCTCCCCTGTCGACTTCGTGGTAGGACCTAGCGTATTGGGCCTGCAACTTTCTGGCTCCTGTTAGGATTTCAACGCTTTCTCCAAACGTCACAGGTATGTTTCGGACCAGCTTTTCGCCGACATCAGTGATAACGTTTCCAAAGACATCTACGTGCAATACTTGACAGACGAGTTTCTTTCCGAGGAGCGTCGGCGAAGATAGATCGAGCGTTTCTAGTTTGGAGACTCTGGGTCCGACTTCTTCCGGTCTCCGGCCAGAGGCTATCATGCCGGCAGCATAGGCGAATACGTCTCTCCCGTGAAACGTGGATGACACATCTTTCCTCTGGAACTCTTCGGCTCGAATCTTATGAATCGACTTTACACCTAGGGTTTCACTTGCTCGGGCCATGAGCCCATTGTTGGGTCCGACGAACAATGCTGACTCGCATTCTACGACAATGGCATTTCTGGCGCTTCCGACTCCAGGATCCACCACTGCTACATGTATCGTATCTTTCGGAAAGTATCGAGCGGTTGTTTCGAGAATGAACGACCCCATCGGAATATTGTGTCGTTGGACGTCATGTGAAATGTCCGTGATGACGGCGCTGGGGCAGAGGTCGAGAATGGTTCCTTTCATCTGTGCAACGTAGCCGTCTCTTAACCCGAAATCAGAAAGTAGAGCGACGACTCTCATCAAAGAGTTGAGACCAGACATGTGGGACTTAAACGCGTCACCTGGTTCACGTATCCACTGTTACAGAGATGAGATGGTCTAGGTTCATTGTCTCGGCACGCCATGACATTACCTCTGAATGACTTTGCATTCCTGTTAGGAGACCTCTGCACTATTCTTGGAGGCTACGCGTTCTACATGAGACGCAGGATGGCGAAACGGAAGAAAAGACTGCGAGAGTTCCTGGCAAGGGGAGAAGCCTGATTCGAGCTAGCTGGTGGCGACGAGCTGGGTGGAAAACATCGTCTGGATAATATCGACGAACGCTTTTCTGGTCTCCTCCCTGTTCATCCCGGCCACTTCCCAGATCAAGAGGCCGTCATGGACGGCTATAGCTCCCATCGCGATCTGTCGAGAATCTGCTGTGTCTTTGAGAATTCCCCGATTTTTCAGCTCGTCGATAAAGCTTCCAACCATGTCGACCCCTGTCTTGTATCCTTCTGCGAGAATTTTCCTCAGCTTGGGGTTTCTCGGGGCTTCTGAGGCGGCTGACAAGAAAAGATTCGGCGTCCATCCCCACTTGTCGATTAGAGCGAAAAATGTCTCTCCAGCGAGGCGGCCTCCTTTGAAGGATTCTCTTAGCGCTTTTGCCGTCGCTTGGTTGAACAATTTGAAGATCTCCCTGAAGAGCTCCTCTTTGCTCTTGTAGTATCGATAGAGTGCTGGCTTGCTCAGTCCTAGTCCCTGCGCAATCTCGTCCATTGTTGCCTCTCGGTAGCCTTTCTGTGAGAAGACGCGGTGAGCGGACTCCAGAATTCTTGTCCTAACGAGTTCCTTGTACTCCAAAGTAACCTTGGGCATGGTTTGACTCTGGTTTTCGGATTACTTAAAGTGAACGCAAGTCCGAAAAGTTACTCTTGAGTAACTTTAAATAAACGGTGCCAAGACCATTCCGCACATGGCAAACGATATGGGATCGGAAAGACAAACGAACCTGACCAAGGCGACGCCTACTCGCAATCAGAAGCTGACGAACCTCGTTCTCTGGGTTACTGCAGTGGGGTACGTAGTTTTTACCGTAATCACTGCAATACTTCCTAACGGCATCTCCGTCCCTGCGATCCTCTTCCTATTCCCCTTCGTGTTAATCCACGGGCTGAAGCGCTATCCTTGGAAGGGCATTGTAGTCTTCATCGTCATCACGTTCATCATCAGTGGCATCATGGAGAACCTGAGCATCTTGACCGGCTTTCCTTTCGGGCTCTACTATTATGCCGCCGCCCTAGGACCCAAGCTCTTCTTAGTACCGCTCCTGATCTTTCCATCCTACATCGCTTTTGGCTACCTTGCCTGGGTGTTATCGACCATCCTTGTAGGCAGGGTTCGCCGGGGGTCGACTATCTTCACTTCGGTCGCTGTTCCGTTGGTCGCGTCGTTCATGATGGTTGACTGGGACCTCTCTCTTGACCCAATTGCATCGACTATCAGCAAGACTTGGATTTGGACGCAGGGAGGAGGATACTTTGGCGTGCCAATCTCCAACTTCCTCGGCTGGTCTCTCACCACGTACATCTTCTTCCAGCTTTTCGCGCTATTCCTGCGGCAGCGTGGATCGGGTGTTTCAGGTCCGGACTTACCGATAACCCACTATCTCCAGCTCATTCTCGTCTACATGTGGACCGGGTTCGGGTTTGTCCTCAACTACTTGTTTAGGCCCGCCAACACACAGATAACGGATGCAACCGGGCACGTATGGCAGACGAGTGACATATTTGAGACATCAGCGATCCTGGCGATATACACGATGATCTTCGTCTCGATTCTGGCCCTATTGATAGTCTTCAGAGACCAGCAGGCGCACAAACAGAGCCAGCCGTTACGATTGCAAAATTAGCGAGATGAAACCTCTCTGACTAGCTTTGCACCGCCGGAATTTCGGGTAACACCCAGGTCTCTCCCCATGCCTTCAGAGATTGCATTATCGGTCTTACCTGCTCTCCCTTGTCTGTCAGCGCGTACCGGACAGTGAAGGGCTGCGTGCCAAGAACCTCCCTTCGAACAATTTTCTCCGCGACAAGATACTTCAGGACTCGAGAGAGGGTCTTCGGGTCAATGTCACAGGCGATTTTGAGCAGCTCGTTGAACCTCATCGGATTCTCCAGGAGGTATCTGATCACGATTAGTCGCCACTGGTTTCCTATCCTTCGGGCTGACTCGACCGCGGCGCAAATCGTGTAACCGTTCGTAGTGGTCTTCGCGTAATCAGCCATTGTGCGTTTTCTTCGCTTAGCTTGCATTATGCCCTCTGGTGACTTCGGAGCCAACAACCTATATTAGCTATCATTTTGCTATCGGCTGAATGTCTTACCAATGCCAATGATCGATGTCTACGCACCAGCAGACCTCTTCCCAACAGGAACTGATGCTCAGCTTGGCCACGAGCTAACAATGGCCGTTCTCCACGCCGAAGGCGTGAAAACCCCTGGTCTCTTCCACCTAAACAACACCGCCGCATACATCCACCGAATGGACCCGAAGACGGTTCACACCGCAGCCACCCCCTCCGCTCGCACCGTACGCGTCCAAGTCATCACGCCTCCAGCGGCATTGACCCGGGAAGGTCAGAAGCAACTGGTCAAAGAGATAACCGAGATCGTCACAAGGATCTCTGGCGACTCGACCCAGGCCGGTAGAACATGGGTGCTACTCACTGAGGCCGCCGAAGGCGGTTGGGGACTTTCGGGCACAGCCTTCGGCCGCGAGGAATTCGCAGCGCTCGCGGCCAAGGCCGCCGCAGCACGCCCAAAGTAAAACGAGGCACCTAATCGTTTGGGCTCCAGAACGTGCTACGCTCAAGTGCCGAAAGCCGAAAACTTAGAGAAACAATTCTTTGTATCCGGAATGCCCAGTTTCCATCTGGTGTTCGTCAAGCTCGAACTTCTTGCCGGGAGAGCTACGGAAATCGCACTCAGCGCACTCGTAGATGTGGAGTAGCGGGCTTTCTAGTTTCTGCCTGCTCTCATTTTGAGGAGCTTTTTCGGCTGTCTTGGACTGTCGTTTCCGAGCTTCCTCTAGCTTCTTGATCGCCTCGGGTCCACCGATCTCTTCCATCATTTGAAGTAGGAGTTTCCGTTCTACTATCTTATCGTGCACGGTGGCTGTGGATGTGAATTTGTCGAAGGCCGACTTACCGGGAGCGGAATCACCTGGATGCTCTATCTCGAACATCTCTTGCTCCACTTCTAGGATTTCGCGGATGAAGAGGTCGACTTCGCGCTCCTTCGCTTTCTCTTCAATTAGTTTTGAGATTTCTTCTTTGTCGATGCGGGACTTCGGCATAGCCCGCTCTAAGCAAACAAACTAAATTAGACGTTCTGTTACCGGGGAACTAGCCTAGATCCACTTGCTTTGGAAGTGCCCTAGCTTCTGCAATATTTCGGAGATATACCTCAAGCTCTCGTTAAATCCGGATAGTAGTCCGTGGGATGAGCGCATCCATTACTTCGGCTTAGAAGTCCCTTGAAGGCCTCGTTGTCAGATACTAAGGCTTAAAAGAATCACGTCTTCGTCTCGCAAAATATTAGCGGCAGGGTTGCTTCTTGAGTGAGACCCAGAAACTTCTGATGTTACCAGGTCCCACCAACGTCCCGCCTCGGGTAATGCGGGCGATGTTGAAACCCCTTATCGGGCACAGGGGTCCAGAATTCAAGGAACTCTTCACGAAACTTCTCGGCAAAACCAAGAAAATCTTCGAGACCAAAGGGGATATGTTCATTCTTACATCCTCAGGCACAGGAGCTACCGAGGCGGCGCTCCAAAACATTACCGAGGACGGCGACAAGATCATCGTTAACGTAAACGGCTTCTTCAGTGAGCGGCTAGGCGAGGCGATCAAAGCCTACGGCGGAAGACCGGTTGTCCTAAGCTCAGAATGGGGCAAGGCACCACTGGTTGAAGATTTCAATAGGATTGTCAAAGCAAACCCAGACGCTAAGGCACTTGCAGTCGTCTATAACGAAACGTCCACGGGGGTAACCGTAAGGGCGCTTGAGCAGCTTGGAGAGCTGTGCGCTGATTACGACATGCTCTTGATGGTCGATGCGATCTCGATTCAGGGCGGCGACAAATTACCGGTTGACGATTGGAACGTGGATATTTGCGTGACCGCTAGCCAGAAATGTTTGATGACCCCGCCGGGGTTGGCGTTTATCTCGGTCAGCGACAAGGCGTGGACGAAGATAAAGTCGAAGAAAGTCAATCGGTCATACTACCTTGACCTTCAGATGTACAATAAGTACATCGAGGATGGCTACACTCCCTTCACTCCGGCTGTCACTCTTCTTTACGCTCTGAGCGAGGCCTGCGACATGATACTCGAAGAAGGACTTCCCGCTCGTTATGAACGGCACAGGGTATGCGCCGAGGCGGTCTACAACGGGATGGAGGCTATGGGACTTGGATTGTACGCAGAAAAGGAATCCCGATCCCATACTGTTGCAGCGGTAAACAGTCCCTTGGGGATGGATGAGGGGAAAGTGAGGGAACTCATAAGAACAAAGTATGGAATAGACTTAGGCGGAAGCCTCGGGAAAGCGAAAGGAAAGATGTTCAGAGTTGGAATTATGGGCAACGTCGGATCCTCCGACATCATGACCACAGTCGGCGCCATAGGATCCGCAACTTCAGAACTAGGTTTCAAGGCGAAGATTGACGAAGGGTTAGAAGCCGCTAGAGAAACCCTATCAAGACTACCCGGAAGAGTGAACTGAGAACCATGGTAGTCAAACCAGGAGACTTCCTCCTAGTCAACTACACCCTCAAAGTGAAAGAGAGCGGGGAAACAGTCGACACCACCTTCGACTCTGTAGCGAAGGATGCTCACATTCATCGAGAAGACTCCACTTTCGGTCCAAAATTCATCATTCTAGGCGAAGGATGGCTGCCCAAAGGACTGGAAGAATCGCTTGTGGGCCTAGACCCTGGGACAAACAAGACAGTTGAGCTAACCCCCGAGAAAGGATACGGCACTCGTGACCCCGGAAAGATGCGTCTGGTCCCAATTAGACGATTCAGGGAAAAAAGTGGAGTGGAACCGAATCCCGGGCTGCAGGCTGAGTTAGATGGACGACCCGTTGTGGTCCGCTCTGTTGGTGCGGGACGAGTCCAAGTGGACTACAACCACCCACTCGCAGGCCGAACCCTAGTATACGACGTATCCATCGACAAGATCCTAGAAAACGAGAACGAGAAGATACTGAACCTAATCTCTCTGAGAATCCCTGAGGTACAGAAGGAAAAATTCTCCCTAAAGAAGCATCAAAGCGATCTCACAATCGAAGTCCCCGAGGAGGCCTTCTATCTCAAGGGAATACAAGTAGCCAAGAAAGAAGTAACATCAGACCTCCAAAAATTCTTCCCGGACCTAGATACCGTCGCCTTCCAAGAGATCTTCAAGAGGTCCGAACCAAAACCAGAATTGCCCGCTATCACCGCGAAACAAGCGGAAGTTGCTCCAGAGAAGGAAGAGAAAGCGGAAGCAGAACCAGAGTCAGCCCCTAGGAAACCGAAGTCTCCCGCAAAGAAAAAGGAAACGGCGGCAAAGAAACCTTCCACAAGTACTTCTCGCAAGCGCGCTAAGATGGGATCTGAAAACCAAAGATAAGCGAAGTCGTGTCCCAGCCCCTCTCCTGGGGGAGGAATCCTAGGATGGAGAAGTAATTTTCTTGCCTTCAAGCCTCCCTAGTATTGGAGCGGCCACAAGGCCCAAACCAATCGCGGTCAGGGCTCCTCCGACGATTTCGAGCGGACCCCATGAAACCACTGGAGCGTTCGAGTTGCAATACGTCAGAAAGTACCGTGTTAAGCAAGCCTGATAGTTCGCGTTTGAGTCCTGATAGCTTGAGAATGCGATTCCGAACAGGAATAACCCAAGAATGGCGAGTACTAGTCCGAATCCGAAAGCGTCGTTCTCCCAATGGCTTTCATTTATGTTCATCCCATAGAGTGCCGAGTTTGTCCACTGCAACTCCGAACGCCTTGAGCTTGTCTTTCGTTTCTGGATAGACCTCATGAAGGGATCGGAACTCGTTATAATCGAACCATTTTGTCTCCTGCGAACCAGGGACAAGACTGTTAACAGCTTGGCAGAAAAAGTGATCCGCAAAAGGGCTGATGAGTGCGATAACGGATTCCGCCCAGTAGCGTCTGTATCGATGGAGGTCCGTGTTTTTCATGTAGACTCCGGAATGCCCTTCGCGATCTGATCTCTTGCGAAATTTTACTTCTACTAGTTTTAGTCCTTTCTCCGAAGACACGACATAATCGGGCATGGACCGAACCCGCTCTACTTCATTGAAGTCTTGAAAATGGCTGTCCCAGATTTGCATCTTGAGGGACGAGAGTGAACTTTCGTATCCGAAAGGGTACACTTTGTAGTGGCTTGCTTCGAGTAAGCTTCTGAGAATCTCTTTGGCGGCGGCACCTATTATCAGAGACTGGCTGAAGGCATGAGTATGGCGCCTCGGAAGCGTAACTTCCAATGGATGCTCGAAATACTGACTCAGTTGAGGCTCCTAAGCTTACGAAGCATCACAGAGGGTTAGTCGCCTATAATATCTGGACGGTACCGGAAATCATCCCATCTAGCAAATCTTAATTCGATGAGAGACCAAGAAGTGCGTCATGCAGTCTGTGACCAGTAGGGTCGAGGTTCGTGATGTTGGGACCGGGTTGTGGATCTGGCGTGCTGAGCATCATCGCTGGAAGCCTGGTGACGATTGGCAACCGATTGTCACGTCAACTTATGTCGAGTCTGGAGGCGAGAGACTGGTGATCGATCCACTCGTCCCGAAAACAGGCGCAGCAGAATTGTGGAAGCGTCTGGACGACCGGCCGCCTACGATGGCCGCTGTCATTATTCCTGACCACGTGCGGGACATCGACGAGTTTGTCCGTCGCTACCGGGTCCGTGCCTTTGGTCCGAGGCTCTTCTGGCCCGACGACTTGCCGAAGAACAAGCTGGAGATGATCGAATCGGATATGGTGCTTCCCGGAGGCTTCGTCGCGCTTTACGAGGGTAGAGGGCGCCTTGAGACGCCTCTCTGGCTGCCTGAGCAGCGGGTGATAGTCTTTGGAGATGGACTAACCGAGCGTGGAGGCGATCTTCGAATATGGGGTTCGCCGTGGCATGAGAGGCGAGCGCTGCCGGCGATGCGAGAGTTGCTGAAGCTTCCGTTTGAGAAAGTCATCATTTCACATGCCGATCGCGAGCCAGTGCACAATCGCGTCGCCTTTGAGCGTGCGTTGGAACTCCCTCCTTGGGAGGGCTAGCGTTTCTCAAATGACGGGTATTGGGCCTTCACTGACGAGAGCTTAAGCTTCGGTTTGCCATTATTCCACACCGAGAATCTTGTCAGAGTCGACTTCTCAAACAAGTCTTGCAACAAATTGTC
>MNGO01000032.1 GCA_001918765.1 Crenarchaeota archaeon 13_1_40CM_3_52_10 | reverse complement strand
TAAACGCCGGTGTCCCGGACCTCCTTTGCGATAGGGATTGTAAGGTAGTCGCCCCGTTTGAGTTCAAGGGGTGTCTTCCAGACGGGGGGACATGGTTTCTTTTCGAGTCTTAGCTTATTGACGATGTCTCTGGAAGAGACCAGGAGGGGATGATCTTGCGTGACCTTAAGCGGGAAAGGTGCTCCCAACGGCTTGATGCTGTAGAGTCTTCCTGAGTAGTTTCGGGTAAGGACCTTGCGCACTCGCCGGTAGTGCCCAGTGTGCGTTAAGACCCGGTCTCCGGGCTGTATTTGGCCTATGGGTGAGACAGACGGGTTCGTCGTAACAAGTGTATCGGGAGTTACACAGAAATGACAGAAGCAACACCGGCCATAGAAGTACTGCGGGTACCATCGCTGACCCCGTGGTACGATCGTGATGCATTTCTCGGGGCAAATCCAAGCGCATATCCCACAACCGGTACATCGATCTAGATGGAGTAGGTGCCGTCCTCTGTATCCTTTCTCGACCGCATATCGTTGCTGCGGAAACCTGAGCGTATATGGTCTGTGGAAGAGATGTCGGATGCCGGTCAGGTACGCGATCGAGATATCGACCGCCGCCTTCGCCTTGCCAATGATAGGGGCCGTCGCTTTCTACCTGTCCGCCTCTACTGGCCAGTAGTCGATGCTCCACCATGCCGTGGGCATGTCCGCCAAACGGTTTCCAAGAAGAACTGCAGGTATAGCTGCCATGTTTCGGTATGATCCCGTAATGTATCTTGCCCGGTATGGCTTGTCCCCTCCCTCTCCAATGAGATAGAAGCTGCATTCGCCCCTGGCCGATTCCACCCTCCCATACGCAACGCCACGCGGCAGGACTATCGGAGCCTTTCGTCTGATTGGTCCGGCAGGAATCTTCTTGACGATCTGGCGGATTATCTTGCAACTTTCTCGCATCTCATCCATATGCACCATCGCCCGGCTGAAGGAGTCGCCATCGGGCCGCGTTGAGACCTCGAAATCTAGCTCCGGATAGGCTGCGTACGGCTCGTCTTTGCGAAGGTCGGCGTCAACACCCGAGCCTCGAAGCGTCGGCCCGGTGCATCCCAGCTCGATCGCCTTCTCTTTCGATAACACCCCGATTCCTTTCGCACGGGACGTGAACAGGGGGTTGTTGAAGAATATCCGATCGTACTCCTTGAGACGTTTCTCAAAATACTCGGTCCTCTTGACAGCCTCCTCAGCGAATCCCGGAGGCAAATCGCGCCGGACCCCGCCTGGTACAAGATACGAATAGGTGATTCTGGCCCCGGTTAGCTTCTCTGCCATGTCGATGAACAGCTCTCTATCTCCGAGGGGCCACATGAACATCGTAGTATGGCCGAGGAATACGCCATAGATTGAGAGCCAGTAGAGATGGCTCATAATCCGGTTCATCTCGTTAAGGAGGGTTCTGAGGTACTGTCCTCTTCGCGGAACCTCGACACCCTGAATCTCCTCGATGGATCTCACCCAAGCATGGTTGAGGTTGGAAGAGTCGATGATAGAAGGTCTCTCGATGACGGGTATGCTCTTGATGATATTTCTAAGCTCGATAATCTTCTCGATGCCCCTATGGACATAGCCAGGGTCCGGGGCAACATTAACGATGATATCTCCGTCCACCTCCACGATCAACCGCATGTGTCCCGAGCCGGAATGCTGGGGACCAACGCTCAACGTGAGCGTCTGTGCTCCAGAGTCAGAGGTCTCAGTTGACTCAACAGTTGTTAGGGGAACAGGTTTCGGAGGCGCTGACATTGCAGGTTCAGTCCGTAGGGAATCTTATGTCCTTCCGGAGGGGAGGAGGCCCGTCCCAGTTATCAGTAAGAAACAGCTTCTCCAATCTCGGGTGTCCATCGAATTGTATTCCGAACATCTCAAAGCTTTCTCGCTCGTAATTCTCAACACCAGACCAGACCGAAACTAGAGATCCTACTTTGGGGGCGTTTCTGGGAACAGACTCTTTCAGGTCGAGAACGAGATCCCGCATCTCCTTGATACGCATCGAGGAAATGTGGTAGACTATTTCGAACCTGTTCTCTCGGTTGTAGTCGACAGCCGAAACGCCATTTGGATGATCGAAGCTCAGCTTGTCTCGCAAGAATACCGCGACTTCTTTGATCTTTTCGGGCGCGACCCTAACTTCAAGCCTCCCGCGGCGGATGATATTTGTTTCCTTGATGTCCGCAGGAAAGTTCTCTCTTAGTTTCTGGACGAGATCATCCTCTCTTTCATGAGAGAGGCTCATCCCTGCTCGTACACCTTTGACCTTCGAATCTTCTCTTGAAGCATGATGATTGCCTGCTCCAAAGCCTCTGGTCTTGGCGGGCAACCAGGAACGTAGACGTCGACTGGAACAAACTCGTGTGCGCCGTTCACTATGCTATAGGAATCATGGAATAGACCACCTGACATGGCGCAATCTCCCATCGCGATAACATATCTGGGCAACGCCATCTGGTCGTAGATCATCCGGAGCCGCTTCGCCATCTTTTTAGTGATGGTCCCTTCGATCACGATGAGGTCTGACTGTCGGAGGGAACCTATCGGGAGAACTCCGAATCTTTCAAGGTCATGTCGTGCGCCGCTGGCTGCGCCGAACTCGGCACTACAGCAGGCTGTTGTGATATTGACCGGCCAGAGAGAATACATCCGGGCCCAGTTGATCACATTTCGAATCGGCCCTGTGTCAACGACTCTCTTGACAAGGTCGCTCAGTTTTCCAACCCAGATGCTAAGCCCTTCTGCGAGCGTCGCTACAGGGTCTTCTTCTTGGGCCGTTCTCTGAGCGGACAATGATCCTTCAACTACCAATCTCTAGCGTGTTTTACCTATTTATCCGCATCTTCACGTCTGTAGCCCAGTTTCCGTTAACAGCCTTTGATTCCTCGTGATGAGACTCTTGGCTAGACTCTAAGGTAGGACGGGTTCAAGTGTTAACTGGGTGTTTGCTTTACCCCTGTTTTCTGGGGGATCGTGGACCGTCACTTTTCGGGATTCTTCTTCCTATATGCCGCGGGGTTGAACAACCCCCCTTTTTCCTGCCCTATCGGCCTAAAGCTCTCGGAGATCAGCAGCTGGAATCCCTCTAGGGCATTATCGATAACTCCTTTCAGCTCGTCCCCGGCGGAAATGTCGTGGGTTACTGCTCCTCGCTGGTTGACGATTTTCGACTTTCTCAATACATTAGCCATGTCTGCTTCCGCGAAACCACAGAGCTTCATGAGACTAATCAAATACAGGGAGGTTTTTCCGTCGAGCGATTCTTTGGAAGCACCGATTAGCTTCGCAAGTTCTGCCCGGTAGATGTTTCCTTGTTTCGATATTGCAGCCTCGACGAGGTCCTCTAGAATCGGCACTGGGACCCGGACGAGGATAGCCATCTACGACGCCTTGACTCGAATGAAATCTATGTATCCGGGAAAGATAAGTTAGGGGGTTCAAAAGAAGTCTGGTACGTTCCCGCCCGCCTGATTTGATTCTTGATCCTGAGCCAGTTGAAGTGTATGTTGAGGAGTGAAGTTAATAGCCTCAACTAGAGCTTTCTATCTTGAGCCGCAGAGTTCAGGGGATAAAGGATGGCTAAACTGGAAACAACGTGCTTGCTCGAAAGCTTTCGAAGGTTCATGATAACCAGCACGTGTCGTTCCTTTATTCCAAATGACTACGGCGCGGATTTTTCGGTATTCCCGGAACGGGCCCGCGAGCTAGGGACAATGTACGTTGAGGCTGAAGACAAGGTGACTCTGGGCCGAGTGAACGATATCAGCTTCGTCCGAGTCAGCTATGTTCTCGGGATCATCTACAACTCCAAAAGCGGACACACACAATTGAAATGGAGACATGTGAGGGGCGACCAAGGAAGATTGAGCGGCGAGGCCAGCACCAACACGATGGTGAACCTATACGAGGCTGGCGCTCTTGACAAATCCTTTATCAGAACTATAGCGGCTCAGATACGCTGAAAATGGAGTCCTGCGGATCTCCCCCGATTTTTTTGTTCCAATCTCTTCGTCTCTGTAGAATACAGGTCTGAATCCTCAGAGCAAGTTCCACACCGTACGGCGGTAACCGCGCGAATCTAGCTTGGAGAATGACTGTCAAGACAGTTACAATATCCTTTATCTCGACAACACCCAGCGGGGAGATTCGAAAGGAGTACTCTTGCTGCCAAAATCGTTTGAGACTGGGATCGATGCCCTGGACAAAGTCCTTCCAAAGGGTATACCCCGAAACAGCCTGACAATTCTGGCAGGAGACCTTGGAACGGGAAAGTCTGTCTTGATGGAACAGCTCCTCTACAGCATGCTCAAGATAGAAAAGGAGCCCTGCATCTACATGAACTTCGAAGGACCCCCAATAGCATTACAGCAAGATATGGAATCGTTCGGCTGGAACATCGACCGATACTTGGATTCTGGGCAACTTAGGTTTCTGGACTGTTTCTCCTTCAGGATGGAACCGGCTGAGACTCCGAAATATTCTCACTTTGTGAAGGATCCGAAGGATCTTCACTCGGTGACGAGCGCACTTTATACGATGATGGAGGAGATGAAGATGATGGGAAGAGGAGCCGTTTTCGTCGATTCTTTGACGGAAATGTTTACTCTAGTCCAAGAAGAGAGGCCGCTTGTCTTCCACATGCTTGACGGCGTGAAGTCGTGGAGGGCTAAGGGTCCGAAGGAGCGTCTTGTTCCCTTTTTTTGCTCCCACCACACACCGTTACGGGCTTACGCGGATTTGGATGATCTACTGTTCTACGTGGTAGATGGAATCGTTGATGTAAGGTTCAACCCAGGGTTCGCGGATCGAGGGCTGCTTGTCAAACAGTTCCGGATAAGGAAGATGAAAGGCGCGCCCCACGAAACCTACTGGGTTACCTTCCAAGTTACTCCTGACGGGATTGTAGAGGTTCCGCTCCCGGTGCCTGTACTGACGTCGGAGAGGCCTCGTACAAGCAAAAAGAAGTAGCCCTCGGCGGAGCCTTAGGGCTGGAAGGGCTAACAGTGCCCACTGCTCATCATCCTCCCGTTCATCATGATAATTCCCACAGTGTCCCGACCAGCCATGCAGCTCCTAGCGGGGGCCCAAGGATCAAGGTGCCCTATTCCAAGAACCCGGTTTATGTCGCAGAAGGCTACAGCCCGCCCGTGGTCGCCGGCCGCAATTTCGAGTACGAAACGACACCTCAGAACGCAGCCTACTGGCAGGCGCTCACCCTCGCCTATCGACAGTACATGAAGAAAGAAGCCGATACTAGGGGTATTGATCTCCGTCTCCTTCTCGACGAGCGACGTTCGGGGGCATTTCACTGCGTTGGATGCGGCAAGCCCATGGTCATGCGAGAACTGTTCTCCAACGGAGATCGGGTATACCAATGCTGGAATGGAGATTGCGTGAAAAGAATCATACGATATCAGTATCAAGCCCAAACCGGACGCGTCATAGAAGTCACCTAGCACTGCGAGTGCAAAACTGCCCTCGCGCATTCGGAGCTGCCACAGAAGTCGCTATCAATCAGTCCCGTTTCTGGGCGTGAACTCCGAATCGCACGGCTAATTTGCCGGCCAAGGAGCTGGCCATCCGAAGCGTGGAGTCGAGTTGTTATCTACTCCTCTAGGATTGTTTACCGCATACGGGAAACGTGGTGCGGCTCGATCTTCAAGAGGACTCTCTTCTCACCGGGTCGCCTATTCTGATATTTCTCCGCACCGGTATACTTCTTCGCCATCTTGTCGATATGATCTTCTGCCACATGTCCGGTTACCTCTTCGATGACACGACCCTTAATCATCACGAGCTTGTACGGATTGCCCTGTTCTGTTATCGCCAGAGCAACCTGTGGATTCTTCTTCACATTTCTGTGCTTGACGCGACCCACTGCCGTGTTGATGAGCACGTAATGACCGTCAGTATCGACCCACGTCGGTGTGACTTGAGGGGAGCCATCGGGGTTCACGGTTGCGAGGAAGATGAAGTTCTTGCCTTCCAGGATTTTCCTTGCATCATCATCCAGTTTCGTCATTTTTGACATGATCGAGCCTCATAACTGAGTGCATCCCTTTATTGGTTTCTTCCTAGGCCCAGTGGGTTCTTCGTCGTCGGCTCTCATTCGAAGTTACGTGACACTTTAGTCCCGTGTTGGTTCTCGTTCGACAGGTTCTGTTTCGCGGGGAGCAGTCAGGTGCCACAAGCCAAAGCGACTAGGTACGCTGTCCTACTCGTTTTCTCCGCCTTTAGCACACTCGCATTGGGGGGCCTGCCATTGGTTCACGCTCCTACCACTGGAACACAGTACGCGCTCACACCGTTGCCATTCATATCGCAAGAAGGGTACACGATTACTTTGATTCTGAGTGTTTCGGGAGCTCTTCCTGGAACACAATACCAGTTCAACTTCTATGTTCGAGATCCCTCAACGAAAATATGGGGTTCCATCGCTGAAAACTACACAACGTCTCTCGGTGAGACTCAGTTCGGGATTATTCTAGCATATCCGAGTGCCGCGTTTGTCGGTCGCGGAACAAGCTCTCTCGTAGGACAGTACGTTGGCTGGGTTAACCAAATGAAACCAGCGCTCGCTAGCAATCCCGTCGCCGTGACACCAAGCGGCTTCTATTTCATTCTCACCGACAAGACAGAATACCAAAGAACAGAGACAATCGGAATAAGAGCGAGCGGATACAATGCCTCCGAGACTACAACGATAATCATTAGAACCCAGACAACCTCAACTGTGGTGCTCAATGCTACAGCTACAGCTTCTTCCACAGGAATGGTCACGGGTTCCTGGAAGATTCCTAGAAATGCTGTTCTCGACAACTACGTGATCACGATTACGGGGAAGAGTACTGCAAAGAACCCGGCGGATGCTCAAGGTTTCGCTGTAAAAGCTGCGTCAATGTCGGTTTCGGCCTTGAGTGCGAGCAAATCCTCGTATGAGAGAACAGAGACGATGAAATTCTCGCTCACAGCACGCTACCCTGACGGACAGTACGCTAATAGTGGGACAGCGTTAATACTTCTAACAGGCGCTGGCGGAAACAGCGTCTCACTCACAACTGTCTATGACAACGTCGCTCAGACCTTTAACGCAACTTACAAGACTTTTCCCGGCAACCAGACAGGCACCTGGACTGCGACTCTGGCAGTAAACGGGTTTGATGACGGATTCGGAAACGCAGGCCCCGGTACAGCCGTAACCACATCGCCCCAGCTTCAACCTGCCACTTTGACGGTCACGATTACTTCCAAGTCTTACTTTGCGATAAGCGAACAGATCAAGTTCAATGCCACAATCCAATACCCCGACCTAACCAACCTAACCGATCAAACAGGCCAAGCAGCCGCCTTCCTCCTATTCTCAGGGGGCGGACACAATGATACGATCACACAGCTCGTCTACGACTCAACCCTCAACCTCTGGGTTGGGACATATACTCCAGGTACCGAACCTGGAGGACTATGGTCGCTAACCGTGGCCGGGGCCGACCAGGCATCTCCAGCAAATTCCGGAAAAGCCACGAAGACCATCCAATTGCAAGACCGGATACCAGCATCTATTTTCACCTTTACAAGCGGTCCCATTCTCACCTCTTCACCTGTTAGCTTTGACGGAACTTCAAGCTACGACCCTGACGGAACGATAGTTGGCTACGCGTGGGATTTCGGGGATGGGTCAACCGGATCGGGGGCGACTCCGACACATAGCTACTCCATTGCTGGCACGTACTCTGTGAAGCTCAACGTCACAGACAACAGTGGCTCGACTCAAGTTTCGACCCAGACGGTGACCATCACCGATAGACCTCCGATACTAACGCTGACACAGTCCTCGACGACTGCCACATCAGGACAAGCGATTGTCATTACCATCTCAGCATCGGACCCTGACGGGACGATTGCAACCACGACGGTGAACTGGGGTGATGGAATCTCTGATACCATATCCGGCCCACCAACAACGGACAGTCACACCTATTCATTGGCGACCGGGACGCCCTCTGCGACCTACACCATCGCAGTGACGGTTCACGATAACAGTGGTTCCACCGTATCTGCGACCTCTAATCCGATTACTGTTCAACAGATCCAGTCAAGTAGTAACGTCTCCTTTCCATTGTACTATTTCGGAATACTTGCAGCGTTAATTGCTGCGCTCTTGATAGGCACTTTCATAGCATTCCGGAGACACAAGGTGACACATGCGAGGTTGAAGATTGATCTTGAGGCTGTCAAAGCGGAGGCGGGACGGATCGAGAACCAGGAGTTCTTCCAGTCAGTGAAAGACCAGTTGAAGAAGGATAAAGAATGACCAAAGTAATCGCTGTTCACTCGTTCAAAGGAGGAACCGGAAAAACAACTCTAACCGCCAACCTAGCAGCAATACTCGCCAAGAACCGGAGAGTAGGGGTCATGGATCTGGACTTGTCCGGACCCGGTTTACACGTGCTCTTCGGCGTGAAAAAAAGCGAAATCAAGGCAACGCTCACGGATATCTTTCTTGGAGATGCAACCCCAGCAGATGTCGTGATAGATCTGACGCAGAGATTCAACCTCAAGAAAGGAGGACTGTTCTTCTGTCCCGCAAGCAACAAGGTAGAGGACATGCTTCGCCTGCTGAAGTCTGGTCTGGAAGTCGAGGTATTTCAGGATACAATTCAGAAGGTTGGTGAGCAGAACAAGCTCGACTACATCATCGTTGATACTCATCCCGGGGTCGAGAACGATACTGTTCTTGCAATGGGTTGTTGCGATGCTCTAGTTCTAGTGTCGAGGGTTGATCAGCAAGACTTGTTCGGGACTGCCGTAATGGTGTTGCTAGCGGAGACATTCGAGAAGCCCACATTCCTAACCTTGAACATGATCCCGCCCGGGGTCCGGATCAAGGACGCCATAAAGGTCGGCCAGGAACTATCCCAGTTGTTCAGGTCGCGATTCTTGCAAGCCTTCGAGTTTCAGCTGGACGTTATCAACAACCTAAGCAGATCCGTATTCGTCGTGGATAATCCCGACTCTTCTTTCGCCAAGAAGGTAACCGAAGCCGTAGATACCTTAGAGAGAGAATTATCAGGAGCGACAAAGATTGCAAACTAACCCCAAACGCTCAACGGGCTACGACCTCCGAAGACTCGTAGGATCAGTGAATCAGCTCCGCTTCAACGACAACAAAGGAGAAGTGTCCTTTTTCGGCCAGAAAATGATCATTCTAAGGAGAGATGTTATCCGGATCATGCGTGAGGCCCTGGAAAGACTGGTCGGAGACCAGTCAGCGCCATTCCTTTCTTACCTGGCTAGTGGGATTGGCGTGCACGAGGGCAGTATTTTCAGAGAAAGCATTGGCTCCACAGGC
>MNGO01000019.1 GCA_001918765.1 Crenarchaeota archaeon 13_1_40CM_3_52_10 | reverse complement strand
CTAACTTGGGAGTCAGTTCATTAGATGTGTTCATCTAGAGAAGCAAAGTGAAATATCGACACCGAAGTCTTCTCAATTCCGGTCCTGCGGCCTTGCCGTCCCAGTTCAATTCCGGAGAGATCCTCTCCATCATCATGGCCTGGATAGTGCTCTCTGTCGCTATCACGTACCAGAGTCTTGTCGGGTCCTTTACGGGAACACGTAGTCTCGATGTTGTGATAGCCGGTTTCGTCGCCACCGCAACGGGGTTCATCCTCCACGAGATGGGACACAAGTACGTCGCAATAAGACGAGGATACATCGCCCATTTCCGTCTCTGGATTTGGGGGGTCGTCCTCACCATCTCAATCGTAACCCTATCGGGCGGTGGACTCGTCTTCGGCGCTCCAGGAGCAGTGTATATTACCCCGGCGGCCGCCGCGGTTTACGGTTACGATTCGGGTCGAGGAATTGTGGATCCAGAAGAGGATAACATGATAATTTCGGCGGCCGGTCCAGGGATCAACCTCGCTTTCGCCATCGGCTTTCTACTCTTGTCGTTATCAGTTCCAGCTGGTTTCCTTTCCACTGTCGCCTTCTACGGGCTCTTACTAAATGTGGGACTCGGGTCTTTCAACATGCTGCCTGTTTCGCTACTCGATGGCGCTAAGATATTCCGGAAAGGCATTCCAGTCGGACTTGGAATAGCTATTCCGTTGTGGGCGATGTTCATAATCTTCAACTTCATCATATAGAAACGATTAGCTCTCTGCAAAAGGCCTTTTCAGGAGGATTTGGCCGTCTTTTCCGCCATTTGAAGCGCTTCAATGGCCTGTCGGACTTCATCGACGGATGCCCCATCCTCGAGTGTTGAGAGATCTCCAATCGGGCCACCAGCGGCGACGGCCTTGATAACTCGTCGCATTATCTTGCCGCTCCTTGTCTTGGGGAGATGTTGCGCGAAGTAGATGGATTCTGGAGTTGCGATGGGACCAATCATTTTGCGGACGTGTTGCTTCAACTCTTCGGAGAGGTTCTTGGAGGGGTCAGCCGCTTTCCTCAATGTCACGAAGGCGACGATCGATTCGCCCTTCACCGGATCAGGTCTACCGGCGACTGCGGCCTCGGCGACGGATGGATGACTGACAAGTGCGTCCTCCACTTCTTTTGTTCCGAGACGATGACCCGCAACCTTGATCACCTCATCCGCTCGGCCAAGAAGCCAGAAGTAGCCGTCTGCGTCGCGGAGCGCGTAGTCTCCAGGATAGTAAAATCCTGGGAACCTGGTCCAGTAGACCTGAAGATACCGTTCCGGGTCTTTGTAGAGTGTCATCAGCATGCCGGGCCAGGGTTTCTTGATGACTAGGAATCCTTTCTCGCCAGGTGCGAGTGGCTTACCCTTTTCGTCAACAACATCAGCCTCTATCCCAGGCATGGGGAACGTTGCGGAGCCAGCCTTCAACAGGACCAGACCCAGGCGAGGGCTCGGCGAGATCATTATCCCGCCAGTCTCTGTTTGCCACCACGTATCAACGATGGGACAACGGCCCTGTCCTATCACATCGAAGTACCACTGCCAAGCAGTAGGGTTGATTGGCTCGCCGACCGTCCCGAGCAACCGCAAACTTTCAAGATCGTGCTGTCGGGGAAGATCGTCCCCATGCCGCATCAGCGACCGGATCGCGGTCGGGGCGGTGTAGAGAATCGTGACGCCGTAATGCTCTACTATTTCCCACCATCGATCGGGTCCCGGATAATCCAGCGCTCCCTCGTACATTACTGAAGTGAGTCCGTGCATCAACGGAGCGAACACGACATACGTGTGCCCAGTGACCCATCCGATATCCGCTGTGCACCAGTAAACATCATCATCTTTCGCATCGAAAACCCATTCCTGGGTAGCATAGGCGAAAGCGAGATAGCCTCCAGTGCCGTGAGCAACCCCCTTCGGTTTCCCAGTTGTCCCTGACGTGTAGAGAATGTAGAGAAGATGAGTTGACTCAACAGGCACAGGTGCAACGTAGCTGGACGTCTTCGCCATCAGATCATGCCACCAATAATCTCGACCCTCAGTCATCGGCACGACATGTCCAGTCCGACGAAAAACCACCACGTGCCTCACACTGGGAGACTCTTTTACAGCATCATCGACAACGGTCTTCAATTCCAAGATCTTTCCCCTGCGATAACCACCGTCGGCAGTCACAACGATCTTTGCCTCACAATCCTGTATCCGTTCCGCAAGCGCGTTCGCGCTGAACCCCGAGAAGACAACGGTAAAGGGGAGTCCGAGTCTTGCGCAAGCGAGCATCGTGATCGGGAACTCGGGGACCAACGGCATGTAGATCGCCACTGCGTCGCCCTGCCGGAGGCCAAGGTTTTGAAGAACACTGGCAAATTTGTTCACCTCTCGATAGAGTTCTCGATACGTGATCGAGCGAAGCTCGCCAGATTCGCCCTCCCAGAGGTAAGCAGCTTTGTTCTTACGCCAGGATTTCACATGCCTGTCCACAGCGTTCTCGGACGCGTTCAGCGTTCCTCCAACAAACCATCGGGCAAACGGCGGGTCCCACTTCAGCACCTTGTCCCATTTCCTGTGCCAGACAAGTTGACCGGCAATCTTGGCCCAGAAGGATTCTGGGTCTCGGAGAGAATCTTCTTGAAGAGAGAGATACTGTTCCTTCGGCTGGTATGTCTTCGCCAGGTGTAGTTTGCCAGCGTCCGACATTTGCAGAGGTAGAGTTCACCATAGCTTAAAAACGGGTCGCTAGGAATTGGCCATCGATATCGGAATGTCCAAGCTGATTCAATCGAAGCGAACCCGTAGCCTCGAGGAGCGCTATGAGATGTTGAGGAAAACGCTGGCTCATTACCTTCTCCTCCAGGTAGGGACGTTCGTTGGCCTTGCGGGATTTGACGCGGTTGGGCCTGCGATGAACATGCTGACGGATATGAAGGCGAATCTCAAAGTTGAGGAGATCAAGGCGAAGAACCAGGGAAGTAGGGTCGAGGCTCTTTCCCAGAACCTAGCTGAAAGCATGGGCGAGACATTTGCCAGCGACTATGATATTGAAACAGGTGATGGAGTCCGGACGGTTAAGCTGGACAGGTGCGGGTGCATAGAATCCGTGTTGGCCCAGGCAGACGCCTACGGGCTGACAAAGCCCCAGGCTAGGTCAATATTTTGCAGCACATGCATAGGCAGCTACAGAAAGGCCGCTGAAACTCTGGAACTTGGATTCCAGGGTAAGCTTCGCGGCGAACACGGCTGCTCAATGAGCTTCTCCAAGAAATAGCCTCTCTCCAACCCCAGAAAGGATTCGTGTCCTACCGGGTTTCTGCATTGCATGTTCTAGTTTGTAGTTGGAGGAACAGGTCCGTGTGAGGAGTGGGGGTCCTCTCGTGGCTGGCTCGATGGATTGTTGTCGCTCTTGAACGATTTGAACCAGACTGGGAAGAAACTCTGCATCGCCAAGGCCAATAGGACGAGGAACAAGACCTGGATTCCCGAGAAGATGTTTGTGGGGAGTCTGGAGCTGGTGAATCCGAGGTCTACGGCGAACTGTGTCGCGCTTCCGATAATCTGGACAAAGCCTGCGACAGCGGTGAGGGCGAAGCCCCTTCTCAGTCCTGTACCGTTCAATCCTCTTGAGAGGATGAGAGATAGGGTTGTGAGGACAAGTACCGCTCCGATGGCAATTACGTCTAGGGCAACCGCGACAGTGTCCAATGACCTAGGCACTGAGATGTTGAACGAGGTTCCGCTCAAGAAATTGTTGTAACCCGTGGTCGTACACGGAGGACCAGAATCGAGAGAATCGGCATTTGGCATGGAAAGCTTGATCTGATCTGGGGCGTATCTGTAACGAGTGAGGGCTGTGAAGCAGTTACAATGCGGATTTCAAAGATGCCTGGGCGTCGTAGTCTATCGGAGCTTAGGATTTTAGGCCAAGGAGGTGAGCCTGACGCCAAACAAGAGAGGGTCTTTCGGTGGCTATGGGATCGAACTAGACGAGCATCTCGCCACTGTACTCGGTGGGAAGGAAGGACAGAAGGTCACCCCATCCGAGATGACCAAGAGACTCTGGCAATACGTAAAGCGGCACAACCTCGGCAAGAAAGACGGTAACTAGCATTACCGAGCTTGCCTTGGCGGCCTGAACCCTAGCCCACTTTTTCTTGGGATATTATCCCGATTACAGTTTTTCACTCTGTCAAATGCGGCTGGTTGTAACTACGAGGCATTTCACAAGGTAACATAACCTTTCACGCTCGGCTACTGCACTCCGCGTGGGAGACAGAGCCACAGTCCCCTCTGCAAACAGCGGTAGCTAGAATCACTTGAAGAAGAAAGTCATTCTTCCACTCTGCGTAATTTGCTCAGTCGCATTCCTAAGCGTCATGGTCCCGAATTCTTGGGGCGCACCTACATACACAGTGAGCGCCGCTCCGTCCACTGTCAACTTGGGACAGAACGTGACCATCACCGTTTCTTGGAACGGAGGCACAGCGGGTGCGAGTTACTCGTTCAAGATTACGGTAAACAAGCCCGGAGGAGTCGGCTCGGCTTGGCAATCCGCCTCAAGAGTTGCTAACTCGACGGGAGGGCAATCTGTCGCAGTAACGTACCCTAACCTTGCGTCAGCATGGACGTTGGTGTCGGGTACGGTCAACACAGATTTCGAAGGCACGTACGGCGTAACGGTTGACAAGACCGCGCCCAACCCGGTGGCAACTGGCGTTGCAATGACCACTTTCACAGTTAAACACGACATTTCGGTTGCCATCACTTCTCCCTCGCCCAGCGTCAATTTCTATCGGGGTAACACTGTTACAATTACAGCATCTCTGACAGACGTTAACGGTCAGAAGATCACTTCAGGATCTGCTCTGGCTTCCACTCCAAAGAGCACACTAGGACTTACCCAAACATCCTCGCCGGGAACCTACAGCGCCCAATACCAGATCCAGCTCGGAGATACCTTGGGGAACTGGAATCTTACAGTTAGCGGAACCATGCCCGGCGGAAACTACGGCTCCAGCACTATCTATACAACGATCCTGCCAGCTCAGCTGATCGTCTCAAGCCTTGCAACCTTCAATGCACAGGGGAACCCTACGGCAGATTTCTCACCAGGCGATAGCCTCTATGCAACCTTCAGAATAGCCTACTCGAGTTCCGGATTCCTCCAACAGGGGTCCTTCAACCTTCAGGTCAAAGACCCTTCTGGCACAAACTTAGCAAACCTTCTTGCCATATTTGATCCAAATAGAGACCTCTTCTACGATCCATCTGGTTTCCAGATATCATCATCGGACCCCGCTGGGGCTTGGGAACTCGTTTTCCCCACCAACAGTCTCAACGACTCATACGGCAATGTAGGCCCCAGCTCGTCAGTGACATATCGGTTTCAGGTACGCCAACCAACTTCTTCATCAACTCCTGCGGCGATCAGCCCATTCTACTTCGCCATAGCCGCACTCGCACTTGGGGGAGGCCTAGGAGCTACCGTTGTTGCAAGACAGTTCAACAAAGTAAGGACTCCCTTCGATGACCTCTTCAAGCTCACGGGTGGCGCTATACAGGCTCCCTCTGCAGTAATGATCTCAGGAGACTCCGGTTCTGGGACAACTACTATGGCGCTGCAACTATTGCACAAGGATCTCGTCGCTGGAAAGTATTGCGGGCTTCTATCTTATGATGCCTTTCCAGCCGAGATAAAACGAAGAATGAGGGACATGGGATGGGACATTACGCCCTACCTTGAAAACGGCCACCTTGCGATTCTCGACATCTACTCCGCGCTGGCCGGGGTAGAGGGAACGACCATTAGGGAGCCGACCGATTTCACTGAGATCAGTATTCAGACCACTCACATGATCGATAAGTCGAAGGGCCCAATAACACTGCTTCTCGACTCCGTCACTCCAATGTTCAACTCAGCCACAACCAAAGACTGTATCAACTTCCTCCAAGTCATCGCTGCAAAGGTCAAGAACAGCGGTGGCATTTTCATGTTCACCGCCACAAAGGGGTCGATTCCGGAAGAGGCTCGGCTCAAGATAGAATCGCTAGCGGACGGAGTAATAGAGCTGAGCCTAGTGAAAAGGGCCAAGTCCCTCACTAGGTTTCTCATGGTGAAGAAAATATCGGGCCGTCAGATCTCCTCGATAGAAACCGAGTTCGAGATAGTCACGGGCAAAGGAATAGTCCTTATCAAACAGCGTCTCCCTCTAGGTTTTCTAGCGAAGAAATAGGCCAATCTTCCATAGGTAGTTGGATACAGAAAAAGAAAGGATGGTTGAGGTTACAGGGAATATGTCCCTGCGCAGGATGTCAGCTGGCTCCCCTTGCTGTTGAGTATCGAGGATTGGAAGCTGTAAGCCCCCGCCCCATTCGTCGGAACCGGTATGATAACCGAGGTGGTCATTGTTCCCGAGGTAACCGCATACGTTACTGATTGAGTGTTGTACAGAACACCGCTTCGATATGTGTTCACGTTGTCCTGTTCGGTTGGACCTGGAAGGTTGTATCCGCTTGCAGCATTAACTGTGGTCTTAACGTAGAAGTTTCCACTCGCAGTGGTTACGTTAACTGTGCACGAGTACGGTGAGCTACCTCCTTTTGCATGGGCCGGAGTTACAGCGCTAAGAGCGACGATGCTCAGGCTCACAAAGAGTGCCAGGAGAAGAGGATTTACTTTTCTTCCACCGACTCTCATCGAACCTTCGCCAATAGAACAACTGTATCAACGAGAACAAACGTGTGCTAGTGCTTGTGTATCCCGATGGAGGTTACGTTTTCCGTTAATACACGCTCAGAACAATCCCGATTCTAGCCTCGAATGAAGATTCCACAGAAACCCCACAACTGGCTGCCGTTCCAGATGCATTCTTGTCCGTGTATTTTATTGACGCTGGTTACAGCACGTTTACACTAGCCGGTTGGAGGAGGGATTGGTCATGCCAGCTTCACCCACAAGGACAAAGAAAGCACTACAGGAGTTAGCTAAGGTGTTCAACAAGCTCGCGTCAGAACTCACGGCCGACCTAAACTCAGCGATTAATGAGATCGACAGCCTAAAACGAGAAGTCCAGAGACTAAAATCGGGTTCGGGAAAGACAAACAAGACATCAACTTTCCAGAAGAAAACCACCTCGTCCAAGGCGAGTCGCCCACACACGACCAAGGGAACCCAGCAGAGTACTCACACAAGTCACCGCGAATCAGGCCATGAGACAAAGCCGACCGCCGAAACAGGCTCATTCGTTTTCCCCCACGAGCCGTTCAACCCGTCCCCACCGCCAGAGCCCGCTCCGCCTGGAAACAACTAGCTTTCTTTCCCAAGTCACGAATCAGTGCTCGACAGAGCCGACAAAACAGTAGCTCGGCTCCTCGCACCCAGCCGTTCCTCTACATTTCTCCACAAGATCCCTCTCTGACTGTTTCTGTGCTTAAAGAGTCTCGACCTAGAGTGAGTTAGGTGGTCGGAAAGGAGAGGGCTTCAACTGGGAGTAATGCTCACGCCGATTTTGAAACGAGAGCGGACTACCCTTAAGGCCCTGAAGGGCTCGTCCTTCGCGATCGACGCCAGCATTGAAATCCACCAGTTTTTGGCACTCGTCAGAAAGAGAGATGGGAGCCTCTTCACCGACTCGCAAGGACGAGTAACCTCGCACCTTATTGGTCTGCTCGCGAGAACCAGTCGGCTGATAGCAGATTTCGACATGAAGCCAGTCTTCGTCTTTGACGGAAAACCAAACCCGTTGAAGAGGAGAACGATCGAGATGAGGAGAGAAGCGCGAAAGAAAGCAGAAGTGGAGTATGTCGAGGCCGTTTCAAACAAGGATTATGCGAAAGCATGGTCCAAGGCTGTCATGACCGGTCGCGTCACCGGATCAGTTCTCGACGATTCGAAACATCTGCTGACATTGATGGGGATCCCTTGGCTCGAAGCGCTGGAAGACGCGGAAGCCCAGGCCAGCTATATGGCGGCAAAAGGCGATGTCTGGGCTGTTGGAAGCAAAGACTACGACTGCCTACTCTACGGCGCCCCCGTCCTCGCGCGTTATCTGACGTTGACAGGACGAGAGTGGCTTCCAGCCCAACGGCGGTCTCGGCCGTTGATCCCGGAATTGATCAAACTCTCCGAGAATCTCGCTCTACTAGGGATAAGCCGGGAACAGCTAGTTGATCTCGCGATTCTCGTCGGGACGGACTTCAACCAAGGTGTAAAGGGAATAGGCCCCAAGACGGCCTTGAAACTAGTCCGCGAGTACAGTTCGATAGAAAAGATGCCTGAAGAGATCAGATCAAAACTAACAGAAGATCTGAACAGTGTTCGTCAAGTATTTCTGAAACCAAGAGTTCTCGAAAAATACACGCTGAAGATGTCTCCACCTAGTCGTGATGGACTTGTCGAGTTCCTGTCAGGGGAACGCGGTTTCAACAGGGAGAGAGTTGAGCGCTTAACGGAACGGCTCACTAGGACAAGAGAGAACATGGATGATGGGTTGGGACAGTGGCTCAACTAGAGAATCAGCCAGCTCGATTCTCGATCGTTGCGCAATTGTGCCGGTCTCTTGAAGAGACAACTAAGAGAAACGAGAAGATCCGGCTCATCAGCGAGGTCCTTAGAAAAATCAGACCAGAGGACGTGGCTTATGTGACATTATTCTTGGCCGGGAAGGCGTTCCCTGAAGCCGATCCTCGCGTTCTAGAGATAAGCTACTCCACTCTTTCAGCCGCAGGAAGGACCATGAACCAGTCACTTCTCACAGAAGACACGGATTCGCTAACGATTGCTGAGATCTTCGGTACGCTTGAGAGACTTGCCGAGGTCAAAGGGTCGGGGTCCAAGGAAAGAAGGCTGACACTCTTAGGTTCCTTGCTCAACAGGACAACACCGTTAGAGACAGAATATCTCAGCCGAATGTTGCTTGGTGAGATGCGGATCGGCGTCGTTGAGGGAGTTTTGCTGGACGCGATCGCAGAAGCGTCAGGAGTCTCCCGACAGCTGGTTAGGCGTGCACACATGCTGCACGGAGATATCGGCGACGTTGCAAGAATGGCTATGACTGAAGGTTCCGAAGCGCTTGAGAAAGTAGGACTACGACTATTCGTACCGGTCAAGCCAATGCTCGCCGAGATGGCAGAAGACATCCCTCAAGTCCTTTCCGAGCACAAAGAGGGCAACGCGTTCGAGTACAAGTTCGACGGCGCCAGAATCCAGATCCACAGAAAAAAAGATCAGGTTAGAATCTTCAGCCGGCGGCTGACCGATGTCACAGAGAGTATTCCAGAAATGGTGGATTATGCCAAGACCAAGGTGAAGGCGTCGGAATTCTTGATAGAGGGAGAGGTTGTCGCTCTCGGAGAAGGCGGAAGGCCGGTACCCTTTCAAGATCTGATGCGAAGATTTCGACGAGTCCACGGGATCCGAGACATGGTCGAGAGAATCCCGTTGCGCCTCTATCTCTTCGATGTCCTACAATCCGAAGGGAAGACCCTGATCGATCTCCCATATACCGAACGATGGGAGATCCTCGCAAGCCTCGCTCCAACTGAATCTCTCGCGCCAAGAGTCGTGACCCGGAACCCTCAGGTCGTTGAGGATTTCTTGCAGTCAGCACTGAAGGAAGGTCATGAGGGGCTGATGGCCAAGTCACTCACAAGCGATTACTCTCCTGGCGCCAGAGGCAAAAAGTGGTTCAAGATCAAGCCTGCTGACCGGCTCGACGTGGTCATCGTTGCCGCAGATTGGGGTAGCGGCAGAAGGGTGGGCTGGCTGAGCAACTACCATCTGGCAGTTAGGGATGATGAGACCGGTGAGTACCTTGTCGTTGGGAAGACGTTCAAGGGTTTGACAGATGCGGAGTTTGACATGATAACCAAACGGCTTCAAGCGCTGAAGACCAGGGAATCCAAATGGACAGTTCATGTGAAACCGGAAATTGTTGTCGAAATTGCTCACAACGAGGTTCAGAAGAGCCCCCGGTACAAATCGGGATTTGCACTGCGGTTTGCAAGAATCGCGAAGTTCAGAGATGACAAGGCGCCCGAAGATGCCGACACGATTCAAAGGCTACGCAAGCTGTACGAGAAACAGTTTGAAAGCAAGGGACGATTGCTAAAGGAAGTTCCTTGAAGGTAGCTGTTCTTTTCAGCGGAGGCAAGGACAGCACCTACGCCACATGGATCGCTCAACGCCAAGGCTGGGACGTAGAGAGCCTCGTGAGCGTTCTGCCGAAGGGAGTTGAGTCATTCATGTTTCACTTTCCCAACATGCGATGGACTAAGCTTCAAGCCGAGGCAATGGGCCTTCCATATCGGACTATCAAGGCGGGTCCAGACGAACTGTTGAGCCTCCGGGAAGGACTAGAACAGATACGACAGGAGCTTGGAGTCGAAGCGGTTGTGACCGGAGCGGTCGCAAGCGACTATCAAAAGACCCGGATCGACCAAATCTGTGACGTGCTGGGACTCAAGAGCTTCGCCCCTCTCTGGCACAAAGACCCTAGAACACTGGTA
The DNA here is from genome assembly GCA_001918765.1 of Crenarchaeota archaeon 13_1_40CM_3_52_10. GTDB lineage: Archaea > Thermoproteota > Bathyarchaeia > 40CM-2-53-6 > 40CM-2-53-6 > 40CM-2-53-6. The sequence continues at coordinate 8,614 of MNGO01000019.1, read as the reverse complement.
AACGATTTGAAAACCGCTGGATTCAAGATCATTGTCTCAGGCGTCGGAGCTGCCGGTCTTGACGAGACGTGGTTGGGAAAAGAAATGACGGACGAGCGGTGGACTATCCTGGAGAAACTGTCAAGGAAGCACGGAATACATTTGACGGGTGAGGGTGGCGAGTACGAGACCTTCGTGCTCGACACGTCCCAATTCAAAAGTCGGGTTAGTGTCGACGAGGCGACTAACCGATGGGATGGACAAAGCGGTTACTTGGTTATCGAAAAGGCTTCGTTACTGCGTAAGTCTGCGAACTGAAGCGTTGACTCCTTCGTCGATCTTCGCAGGATCCAACCTAGTATACTTCCTGTTTTTCATCAGGACCATCCCATCTACTATTGTTGTATCTACGTTGTAGCCGCTCGCGGAGTAGACGAGGTCAGAAATCACCGTATCTTTTCCGTGAATAGGCATCATGCTCGGCTCTTTCAGATCGATAAGAACTAGGTCAGCCCGTTTGCCCTTCTCTATACTGCCTATCTCCTTCTCCTTACCTATCGCGCGGGCTCCATCGATTGTGGCCATGTCGAGCACCTTCTGAGCGTTAGCGATTGTTGCATCCCACCGGTGCGCTTTGTGTGCTAGGGCGCAAATCTTCATCGTGTCGAACATGTCAAGGCTGTTATTGCTCGCGGGTCCATCTGTTCCAAGCCCGACTGGAACCCCTGCCTCCCACATCTCCGGCAACGGCGCCACGCTCCCTCCTGCCAGTTTCATGTTTGAGACGGGACAGTGAGCCACTCTGACACCACGCCTTCCATACAACTTGACCTCCGATTTCGTCAACCAGACAGAGTGGGCGGCAAGCACCCTATCGCTAAGAAAGCCTATCTTGCCGAGATAATCTACCTCGCGAGATTTCTTGTCTCGTTCGAACCGCGCCTGTTCCCCGCGGGTTTCGGCGATATGAATGTTCACAAGGACGTTTTCCTTCTCAGCTTCCTTTCTGCACCAGAGAAGGGTTTCCTCGCTGCAGGTGTAGGGAGCGTGAGGACCGAAGGCGAACGAGATTCTCGGAGACTTCATTGCGCGGATGTGTTGGAGCAGTTTCAAGGAGTTTTTTCGCTCCTTTTCTCTGCCCTCTTGGGTTGGCGGATCGATGATTCCATAGGAGAGTATTCCTCTAAGCCCTGCCTCCTCTGTTGCCCGAGCTACGTCTTCCATGTGAAAGTACATGTCAACGAAAGACGTTGTTCCGGTTCTCGTCATCTCCATCGCTCCGAGAAGCGCGCCAAAATAGCACATTTCGCCTGTGAGTCTCTTCTCCAATGGCCAGATCTTCTTCTCCAGCCACTGCTGAAGTTCGAGATCGTCAGCGTATCCTCGGAAGAGCGTCATTGAAAGATGAGTGTGAGTGTTGATCAAGCCCGGAATCAACGCTTTACCTCTGCAATCGATCACCTCGTCCTTTCCGGTGCCTTGAGTTATGCCCATGTCACGAATGGTTCCACTGTCATCAATGCTGACAGAGGAGTTCCGTAGAACCTCTCGATTAGGGTTCTGAGTGATTACCCAGTCGCAATCCTTCAGGAAGAGTCCCATGGGTTCTATGCCTCGTCGTGGAGCTGGGTTTGAGAGTGGACCCCTTTTGAAGGCTTGTAAGATGCATCCAGAAGAGCTCTAACGTTCAGAGCCTTGGCCTTGCCAATCCCTGCTCCGACGGCCATTTCAGTCACGGACGCACTGAATGTCCGTCTTAGAGACCCAAAATGAGATAACAGCTGTTCAGCGGTTCGAGGTCCGATCCCAGGTACAGAACTAACAATCGATTCCTGAAGCCGTTTGACGTCTTCCGACCGAGGCTTCCGAACGACAAGAGGAGGCGGTCCGCGATGACCCTTGTAGCGCCCACCTTTCCCAAGAGTGATCAAAAACTCAGCTGTCTCTTTCGCATCGCGAGTGAAAAAACAATGTAATCCGAAATCCAAGACCGCAGAAATCAGGCCACCCCAAAGAGAACGCGGGTTCCGGGATCTCCTGAGCTCATCGTCCAGGCTTCCTTCGACGACAAGAATCTTGTCCCTATACGACTCGCCTATCCTATAGGCTTGATCGAAAAGCCTCCCGCTAAACAATGAGGAGACGAAGTCTCGCGCAGATTTTCGCTCCACTGCATACTCGCCGACTATGTAGTCGGCGACCTCAAGGACCCTATACTCAACCGAGGCTCCTTTCGAGCGGAGTTCATCGGGAACTCCTGAAGGCTTCTCCCTTTCATCAACAGCTATTCGAACCATTATGGGTCTGGAATCTCGCTGATATTGTCATAACAAAAGACTATGTGAGAAAATAGAGACTCGATATCTGGAGCCCACGGGGTTGTTTTGCGCTGACTACGAGCGAGAGAATGCCTATTGGAAAGCAATCCTCAAAAGGGACTCTTCCCGTTTTTCGCGTCGGCCTTGATGGGCATCCCGAAATCAGCCGTAGACCAGTTGTTGAAGGAGAGCGAAGACCACTCATGCCGGGAAGCGCCTGAGATCTGCGTTAAGGTCATGGCTATAGCGAACCTCCCGACATTATACGGTGATTATCAGGCTGTCGCGTTCTGGAACAATTTCGACAAGAAGGAGCATGCTGCTTTTGTTCATGGCGATATTTTCGAGAAACAGGACGTTCCAGTAAGACTGCACTCTGAATGTCTCACAGGCGATGCTATCGGCTCGCTACGTTGCGATTGCCGTGAGCAGCTTCAAGAGTCCCTTCTGCGAATAGGCAAGATGGAAAATGGGATCGTTCTCTATCTGAGACAGGAAGGCCGCGGAATTGGCTTCGTAAACAAGATCAAGGCGTACCAGCTGCAAGACGCAGGGTTTGACACTGTCGAGGCGAACAAGAAGCTGGGCTTCAGGCCCGACGAGCGAGACTACGACATTGCCGCCCACATGCTGATGTCGCTTCACGTAAGATCGGTTAAGCTTCTAACGAACAATCCGGACAAGCTGAAGGATCTCCAGCTTCACGGAATCAAGGTGGATGAAAGGATCCCAGTTGTGATGCCACCGAATCAGTTCAACAAGTTCTACCTGGAGACGAAAAGGAAAAAACTAGGCCACATATTGGACATAGAGCAACGCGACGATCTAGCCCATCCTCATAACCAAGATTGAGACCCGCTGCGTCGGCTTGTTCTACAACACCATGTTTCTTGGTCTCCTATCATTAGCTGATCCATGTTCTCACTAAGCCCTGAAAATGGTCGGAGTGATCGCCGGGACAATGTACACAATGAACCATGTCAAAGGAATTGATGCAACGAATGAAAGAGCCACTTGTCTCCAGGTGTGATATCCTAACCCTATTCTTGTGCCGCCAACAATAGCACCGGCAACCAGCATCAGCAGGAAACCGAAGGCTCCAAAGCTGTAAAGTATGGCAACAGAAGGACCAGTTATGCCCCAGGTATGGATGCTTACTTTCGTTAGGTATTTTGTGATTACGGCCGCCAATGTAGTGTTGGCGAAGTAAGCGAACATCAAAGCACTGAATATGAAGGGAGCCCCGACATATCTGAGTAGCGTGAAGCCGATGAGATATGAAAAAATCGCTATTGCGAAGAGTATTGGTCGATCTTCTCGATCTTGCACATTCGGGTCTCTCTTCAAAAAGCGTGCATACACCAGAAGGGAACCCAGCTCAATGAGGCTAGCAAATACGATAGAAAACAGAAGGTACAACGAGGTTCTTTCGATTCCACCTGCGATCGACAAAGCGAGAAAGGCATAAGCAGATGACATTTGAGGCATGAACATCAACGCAATTGCTTCGGAGACCCGATCCGGACGCCGAGGGCTTGAAAGTCGCGATGCGGGTTGCCCTTTGGCTACTAACATTATCATCGAGACTCATAGACAGAGGGAGATTGTTGATTAATCAATCTCTACTTGTCAGTTGCTTTGCGTGGCGGATTCGGTTCCCGCCCAATACTCAGCAACCTTCTATCTGAGTTTCATCTTGTAATCATCGATCAATTTCCTCTGTCTCGCATCCAGCTTTCCCACCCACTCGTATCTGTCTGTTATCCGTAGATAGAACCCGAATGGATCGACTATCCTGAAGTCGCGACGCCCCCATTTTTTCAACTCTAATGGTTGAACGACTTTTGCGAATTTCCTCACACTCTGGTAGAATCGTTCTACTCTATCAACTGGGATGATTATCTCGACCCCATAACCGCGTTTCGTATTCTTGCTGAAGCGCCCGAAGTAGGAATGACGGTAAACCTTCTCACTACCGCCATAGAAATTCAACACGCTTCTCTTTCTTTTCATCACGAGATAGTCTTCGGTTCGCCATAGTAGCTTGAAACCGAGTCTTGAGTAGAACTCGATTGCTTTCTTGAAGTCTGGGACGTGAAGCTCAATATAGACATCCGTTAGCATTGCCATCGACCATGGTCAGAACGGTGCAATTATTTGAAGACCCAAACGTATCCATAGACCAGCTGTCGGAATTCTACAAGGTCGAGGGAAGTCCCCACACCTACCTGATGTTTGTAACAACGATTGACGGGATTGCCGTTCCCCTCGAACCTGGGCAACGCGGGGGATCCGAAATTGCCCTTCGACATCTAAGGGACAACTCCATTGCAGCAGGAGGTCTTACCGACAATAGAGCGCTCCAGTATGGGTGGGCGACGGCCGATGCCGTGTTGGGAGGGGCCGGAATCCTGAGAGACAACCCGGCGGCGACCTGGTATCCCAGAGACAAGGACCTCCAGGCTATCTTGGCGAAAGGGAATCGCAAGCCCGTCAGGGCAGTTGTATCAGGTAGAGGAGAGGTCGACTTGAAACATCCCTTGTTCAACCCGAAGAAGGGCGAGTGGCAGGCGGTGATCTTTACGACAAAGAAAGGAGAAGAGAAGCTGAAGAATCAAGAAAAACGGATGCAAGCCCGAGGCTACAACCATCCTCTGTCTACCAAAACGTACGCCATTGGAGAGACGGGCGTAGACCTTGTCAAAGCCGTAGGGATTCTGAGGAAGGAGTATAGGACAAAGCTCCTGGACATTCAGGGCGGGCCAGTTTTGGCTGGAGGTGTGGTTAAGGCGATGTTGGTCGATGAGGTTAGGCTAACTGTTTCACCTCAAGTCATGGGAGACCTCAATTCCGTAGGCAGGAAGAGACCTGGCTTTGTCACGGGGGTCCATTTCGGAATCGAAGACTCCCCACTAGCAGAGCTAGAAGCCATAGGGGTCTCAGGGAGTCATATCTTTCTCAGATACTTGATGAACTATAGGAACTAGAGCTGCTAGAAATGGAAATGTTTGCGATGCGAGAATTCCAGTTCTCATCGGCTGCCTCGCTCGATGTTGACGAGAAGGCGATGCAGGGCCACAACTACGAGCTGAGAGTCGTCGTCAAAGGAACGCCCGATGAAAGAGGGGTGATTCTAGACACTCGCGTTATCGAGAGAATCGTCAGCCAAGAGATAATAGCGAAATTAGACAAGAAAAATCTGAATGAGATAATTCCTAATCCAACGATGGAACGGATCTCAGTATGGATCTGGAATAAGCTCAAACCATCAATCAAGGAGCTACATGAGATTCGAGTGTGGGAAAATAGGAAGAAAGGGACCAGCGTAAGCTACAAAGAGAATTGAGTCATAGGCGAATCACCATCAGCTTTTGACCTTGGACTCGTTTGCAATCCAATGCTCCATTTTGTTTGACAGAACATCCAGGGCAAGCGCACCGTCGCCGAGAAGTTCGTCGTGGAATCTGCGAATGTCGAATCTTGGTCCCAGCGCCTTTTCCGCTTTGGCCCGTAGCTCGTTGATCCTAAGCTGGCCGACCTTGTACGCGAGTGCTTGACCTGGCCATGCGATGTATCTGTCTACCTCGGATACTATGTTGAGTTCTGAGAGAGCAGTATTTTCTAGGAAGAATTGGATGGCGCGTTCACGCGTCCATCGTTTGTGGTGTATTCCTGTGTCAACGACAAGTCGGGCTGCACGCCAGGCATCGAAGCTTAATCTCCCAAAATCAGAAAGTGCATTCTTGTAGAAACCGACCAGCTTAGGGAGTTCTTCCGAATAGAGACCCCAGCCTTCGATGAACGCTGTATAGCCTCCATGGCGTCGAAACTTGGGCAGGTCAGTCAATTCCTGCTGGATTGCCAATTGCAGGTGATGTCCGGGCACGGCTTCGTGGTACGCCAGCACCTCCATCGTGTACTTGGGCCGTTGCTCAGGTCGGAAAGTGTTCACGTAGAAATAGGCCGGACGCGAACCATCTTCGGGCGGGCGGTAATAGTAGGCGTCTGGCGCGGACTCGGCTCTGAACGCTTCAATTTCTCGGAACCCATATTTCGCCTTTGGCAGTCTTCCAAATAATAGGGGAAGCTTCTCGTCCATCTTTTGGAGAATTTTCCTAAATCCGTCTAGAAGCTCGGCTGGCGAGGAATTGTAGAGGGATCTGTCCCGTCTCACGGATGAGATGAACTCTTGCAATGAGCCTTTGAATCCGATCTGATCTGCAATTGCGCGCATTTCCCTGTGAATGCGCGACAGCTCCTTGAAACCCAGATCATGAATCTCATCGGGTGACAGGTTTGTGGTAGTATAATGTCTGACCGTGTAGGCATATCGTTCGGTCCCGTCTGGAAGGGACCAGATGCCCACGTCGCTTCGACATGCTGGGAGATATTCTTCTTTGAAGAATCCGAGAAGCTTCTCAAAAGCCGGAACGATTGATTGTCGAATCGCTTCCCCGATATCGTTCCTTATTCGAAGAGCGTCCCTGGGATTGATTCCTGATGAAATGTTTTCGACGGATTTGTAAAGATCGAGCTTTCTTGGATCTTGGACAACGTTAGCTTCTAATTGGGGAATGATTTTTTCGGCCGTACCTTTGGCGAGAACAATTCCGGCTTGTATTCCAGTCCGCATGCTCTGAATGACCTGGTCTACAAGTCGAGGAAAGGCTCGAAGACGGCTGGAAAAATTCTCGAAATCCGAGACCGACCCAAATGGATGATAAGTGACCAGTTCGGGTATGTCGATCTGCAGCCCAGATTGCTGGGTCATAGGCGTCAAATAAGGACGAAACTTCGCCGACTCCAGATTGTCTTCTAGTTCACGTTCGAAGAGTTCGTAGTTCAGAAGATCCGGGGTCGCGGAAGGTTTCTTGAGACCTCTTAGCCGATCAAGATATTTCTCGGACTGAGCGACTCGACGGTGGAAAGCGTCTTCAGATGCGTCCTCTAAGGCTCCGTCAAATCGATGATCTCCGAGATAGGTTGCGGTGAGAGGATACTCTTTGAGGATGAATTCCCAATAATCCTCGTACAATCGGTTAAGCCGGACTACGATGTCACTAGTCGCGACTGGTTCCCCCAGAGGCATGACGGTCTAGATTGCAGCTCTGGCGTTGTACTCTATTTATGGACAGAGATCGATTATAGCCTCGGAGACTCCAGTCGGCAAGCAGTGGTTCTTTTTGGGCTACTCTTTCTTGACATTGAGCAGAAGGCCTTGCTGGTTGAACCAGGAGGAGAGAGTATCTGTCAGCTTGTCGAATTGCTTGTTTACCTTCCTCATTCCTAGAAGCCCTCCAGCAGCACCTGAACCAACCTTCATCAACCTCAGCGTTCCGCCCTCGGTAGCGGGGTAAATCTCGAAGGTAACGGAATGGTGCTGGGCCGCTGCCCCGAGGAGTATGTTGGCTCCCTTACTTCCCTTATCCGCCTTCCCTTTCGTCGGACCATCCCACTGAATCGTGAACCCGTTCGATGTGAACGCTTGCAAAACCAGATTCTGAATATTCTCCACCGAACCCTTTACCGCGATGTCAGCATACTTAGCCAAGCTACCGTCTCAACCTCATACGGAGAATCTCTGTTCACGAATAAATTCATTGCGCCCCTGACGCCAATTTTCTCTGAATCGCCAGAATTCTCCATGGCCTTCCGGGAAGGCTAATTATGAGAAATCGCAAGGATTACCTAATGACTGGCAACGATTTCAGTTCAGCTCTCACCTACCACGAGGCGACGAAACACTCCGAAGTGAGTATCGGAGCATCAGCTCACTACCTCGATTGGGACAACAAGCCGGCACAATTCAAAGAGTACGAGAATCTCCCCTCAGTCACCCTTCCCAGGAATTTTCCCCATCCTGAACGGAAATCTATCACCGCGATCAGAGGTGAGCTGCGGGACAAAGGGGTCAAGCAGATCGACCTAGGTGACCTTGCCGAGCTTCTCTTCTTCTCTGCGGGTCTTACACGGAAGATGAGATTTGGCAGCGAATTCATTTACATGCGGACAGCTTCTGCGACAGGCGCGCTGTATCCCATCGAACTCTATGTGATATCCGGTCCAATCCCGGGCTTAGACGCGGGAGTGTATCATTTCAATCCCCTCCACTTTTCATTGGTGAACCTGCGAGAGGGAGACTATCGATCTGAACTGGACGACGCGGGTAGCCCTGACAGCCTGTCCTCGCCTTTCACCTTGGCATTCACTTCACTGGCTTGGAGGAATGCATGGAAGTATGAAGCCCGATCCCGCCTTTCACCTTGGCATTCACTTCACTGGCTTGGAGGAATGCATGGAAGTATGAAGCCCGATCC
>MNGO01000035.1 GCA_001918765.1 Crenarchaeota archaeon 13_1_40CM_3_52_10 | reverse complement strand
TCAATAGTGCTACTTGCATTTGTTCCCGTGAACCTCTTCTTCATCCTGACGACACCGGGTCAGGGGTTTCAGACCTACGCCTTCATAGTCCTCCTCAACGTCGGAATATTCGCCATAGCAGGAATTGCGGGCCTAGTCTACCAGTTCGCGGGAATGGAGAGCCTTCACGCTAACAGTCGCTGGGTAGAAGGTTTCCTCATCAGCCTCTTGGTCCAAGTGTTTGTTGGAACCCAGATGGCCTGGGTTCTCAGGCCCTATTTCGATACAGGGCCGTTTCTGAGACCGTTGGAGGGGAATTTCTATATCGCGATGTTCAAACTGCTCGCACGAGTTCTCGGCGGATGACCGATAGGCTTAGCTTTCGAAGCTAGGTGTCGCGAGCTGACCTCTGGCGGAGCATCCTCTGCTTGAGACGAAAGAAAAAAGGGGAGGTTGGTCTTGGAGCTAACTGGTATGTTTATTGTTTGAAGAGTGGTGTGGGGGCGAGAAGTGTCTCGCTGTGGGTGATGCCTTGTAGAGTAGGGAACTTCTCGAAGGCGGACTTGACGATCTCGTCAGAAGTCCTTGCCTGCCAGAGTGCTACGATGTCGAACTGGCCTGGGGTTGTCCATGCCTCGATGAGGCCTGGGAAGCTCTTGAGCTGGTTGACGAATGTCTGGAATGGGGTGGTGACGTTGAAGAGGCTGATGCCGAGTGGCATCTGGTTCTGGAAGTGAGCGCCGTTGATGCCGTTGAAACCGAAGAGTGTCTGGGTTGTCTGGATGCCTTTTACTTGGCGGATCTGGCTGACGAGTTGTACGATTTGCTCTGGGGTGTTCTGCTTTAGTCGGAGTGCTAAGTCGAAGCGTCCGGTGACTGGTGCGATGAGGTCGATGTTCGGGTTGTTCTTTAGCTCCTCGACCACGTTCTTCGTCATGCCGTGATTAACGGTTGCGAAGACGTAGGCGGGATAGTTTGTGTTTTGCATAGATATCATCTTATTGCAATCAAGTAACACCTATTACTTTGTATATAAACCTTTTAACTCGGAACCGCGGGTATTACAGTAACGACAAGCGATTGAGAATGCGGCTCTCATAAAGAAGAACATGACCGTTCCAATGGCCGTACGCAGATACTCACCAAGAACTACCCCCTTTACCAATGCTTGAAGATGAAGCTCATGAACTTCCACTCAGTTGCCGAGCTCATCCAGCCAAACATCCAACAGCTAACGGGCCGGAAACCTACCATCAAGACGCTAGTCGTAGCGATTAAGGGATTCTCAGATACTTTAGAGGAACTGAAATCCTTAGATCCTGTAAGGGCATTGGAGAACAATAGAATCTCCCCTTCAAATGGAATAGCAGATGTAGGATCATAATACCATCAGAGGATTACGAACTGCTTCGAACGAAACTGCGCCATCTCAATATCGTCACAGTTCAACCGAACGTCGCCAAGCTCTCACTGTACTTGCCCACGAATGCCTGGGACACTCCTGGAATAACATCTTACATCACAGAACTTCTCCACCGGAACGACGTCAACATAATCGATGCCTTCTTCGGCCACGGCGATATCATAATAGTCGTGGGTGAACCCGACGGCCACGTAGCGTACGACGCCTTGCGACAGGTAGCCCAGACGCAATAGCGGGTAGAAAACTGGCGGACGAAACTCTAGCGGTCACGACCTTATGCGGACTGTACGACCGAAAGTTTACCATTAACAGCTTCAAGAAACAGTGGTCCATGAGCGAGTCAACAGGCTCACTTTTACTTCTGGACAAGACCGCTGAGCGGTTCCGCTACTTTGCTGGCAAGATCTACGCCGATCGGTCACCGCTCTACACGAATCTCGCTCTCAGAGTTGCAGAGGACCCTGAACTCGTCAGCTTAGCAGCCAGCGCTCAAGAGAAAGCTGCTCTCCCCAACCTGTTCTTTGCCGCCGTACATCTGTTGCTGCTCAAAGGCGAGCACCATCAGCTCGCAGCCTTCTACCCCAGTCTCAACAACTCCTCCCGGCACTACGACTACGTCTACCCCTACTTCCGCAGCTTCGTCCTTGAGCACCGGGAAGAGATTCGCCAGATCATGATGACTCATTCTGTCCAGACGAACGAAGTGGGACGCTGCGCTGTGCTCGTCCCGGCCTTTGAACTCGTAACGGCCCAAACGAAACGTCAGCCGATGGCCATGTTTGAGATTGGTTCCAGCGCAGGACTGACCTTGCTCTGGGACCACTACCACTACCGGTACGGAAACGGCCTAGAGTGTGGAGATCCAAACTCACCGGTAAAGATCGAGTGCTCCCTGCGCGGAGAAATGCGTCCCCCGATACCGGGGCAATTGCCGAAGGTCGCCTCTCGTACAGGCATCGACCTTTCACCCATCGACGTCAACAACGCCGAGAACGTGCAATGGTTGCGCGCTCTCGTTTGGCCTGACAACCAGAAACGAGCTAGACAACTGGAACATGCCATCCAGTTTGTCAAGCAAGCTCCTCCGAGAATCATCACTGGAAATGCCCTGGAGCTTCTATCAAGCCTCATCGATAAAGTCCCCGAGAAAGCACCATTATGCATCTACCACTCTTTCACCCTGACCCTCGCGGGCGGGAAACCACGGGAGAACCTACACGCACTCCTAACAAAAGGATCCAAGAAGAGAGACCTGTTCCTCGTCTGGTTGGAGTGGGCCACGGACTCAGAAACTCCTCTCGTAGGTCTCGCGGAATTCAGCGATGGCGTCAAGACAGAGAAAATCTTGGCGAGGTGCCACTCACACGGAGAATGGCTAGAGTGGATGAATGACTCAGGCTGACTGATGCGGGTTCATCTCCTTGACCTTCTTTTTGTCAGCACGGATGCTGGGTATGATCATTAAAGGAAGCATTGAGCAGTACGTGACCTATTGAGCAGACGAGTGCTACTGTATTTCGCGATCGCGAGTGACGTGTCTCTTAATGCTCAGGCTCTTTGTGAGGAACATCGACGGTCAATGCGTGAGACAGTGTTTGATGAGTCGTACAATGTACGAGAAGTATTGGATGATGTTATTGAGAGGGTTGCTCTCCGCGAGAAGCTTTTAGGTACAGCGAAACAGTTTGCCGAGAAGAAGCGAGAAGAAAAATTCACCCTCGCTATTCGTCAGTTCGAGAGTCTTATGGTCGACTTCCTCCGCCTCTACCAACCTATTCTCGAAAGGCTCCGCAGTTACCGAGAAGCGATGCAGAAAGAAATTACCAGTTTGAGATCGTCACTCGCCACGGTCAACGGAATGCTTGAAGTTTCAAAGGGAATAGAAGGACTCGCGCCTAGAGTGCAACAACTGGAAGCGGACGGTCAAGAGCTTGATGGGAGGATAAACGAGAAGATGAAGATGGCAAACAAGATCGACGATTTGTTCAACAGGGTTCGACCCTTCCAGACCGGCGGCCAGGGACAAATGGGTCGAGATTCGCTGTCTGATGTTCTATCCGGAATGCCGAAGGACCTTTTCCCAGATACCCCGGAGCCTGCGAAAGAAGTTACTAGGAAAGCCGGGTCGCGCTAGCTAGAAGTAGCTCGATTATTTCCCATTCTTTCTTGAGACCGGTTACACTAGTCCATTATCCGGCCGACTTTCCATACGACAAAGACCAAGACCCTTGGCATCAAGACGATCAGTGCATTCAGCGAGAGCAGTACACTCGATAGTCGACGAAGACCTGCAGGTCTCTACTCACAAGAGCATCATTAAGACCCTTGGACGACAGTATACGGATGCGGCGCAGTTTTTCGTCGAGCTTGTTGTCAACTCGTGGATGTGGGGCGAAGCAACAAGGGTCGAAATCAAGGTTGCCGACTCAGGCTCTCAGATCGAATACGAGGAATGGGGCCACGGAATGGACCTCGACGGTCTACGCGAATTTCTCACCAAAGGAAAAACAACCGGCGAAGGTTTCTCGCCAAAATACAAACGCCCGATCCGCGAATCATATGGTATGGGCAGTCTCGCCTGGCTAACTCTAGGTCGCGAGCTGGAGCTCCAGGTTCACAAAGGGCGTTTCGATCGGACGATCATGTTGACAGAGAGCCTTATCGATCGTCACTGGGCCCCGACCGACCAGTCCACATGGAGGCCCCTACGTGTAATCCAGGCACCGCTGGACCATGATGGTCTGAGAATCAGGATCCGATCGTTGACGAAGAAAACTGACTCCGGAGAAGTCCGCAGAGCACTTTTGGCGAGAGCGAACGTCCTTGCCCTGCGGGGATACGGGCCATTCGAAGTCCTCGTCAATGGTGAGACGGTGAAGCCTGAAGAACTCCGCGGCGCAACCCTCCTCCCCGTCAATATTGCCACAGAATACGGGAAGATTACTGGCGAAGTCTTGATCCTTCCCATTTCGAAGACACGTGCCGGAATATCTGAGGCTGGTATGAGTGTCCAACAGAAACACATCACATGTCTGCAACACCAGTTCTTCGGCTTGGATCAGTATCGTATTCATGGGCTTAGCCGTATACAGGGCTGGGTTAACGCAGACTTCCTCCGACGATTGCCGGGTGGTAACGAGTTCGAGAGAGATAGTGCGCAGTGGAGAGTGTTCGAGAAGGCCATGCGCGGGTTTGTTCGGAATAGGGTCTACAAGTTCCTCAGACAGACCGCCAGCCGCAGAGAACTCCGCAGCATACAATATCTCAATCGCGAGATTGCAGAGAGGCTACGGCGTAGTCTCCGACGAAACATCGAGATCATCTCGAAAGCAATGATCAAAGCGAAAGCACCGTCAAAAGTTAGTCATGCATCGAACTATGTGCCGAAGAAGGAGAACGGGTCTGGACACAGGAAAGACCGGAAGTCGAAGACACATTCTAGAGACGCTACCCGCAGCGTCATACATCTAAAGGACCAGGTGTTAGCCTTCGATATCGCTCACGGTGGAGATCGTGGTCAGGCATATGTTGAGACTGATAAGAACGGGGTTCGAACCGTCTTTGTCAACATGGACCATCCCATGTGGAACGTGGAAGCCAGTTTGACCCCAACTAAGCTCCGGTATTGCATACGCCAGATACTTGAACGGTCCATAGCAGAGGATATTCTGCCAGCGAACCCCTCGACTCCCGAGGAAGCCTACTCGGTACTCGACGCATTATACAACGACGCCCTAGCCTAGAAGGATCTGGGTTTAGAAACCGTGCAAGTTCCGGTAAGATATGGCGAGAGCTAACTTAGGAGATTAGCAAGGGTACTTCACGACTCGCAGAAAACACCTTCAGTGCGAAGTCCCACGCCAAATAGTCGGTAGCCAAGTGACTGCCACTCGGCATAAGTTCCATTACATTGAGCAGAGTACCTTTGAACAGTGATTAGAGGCATTGCGTATGCGAAGGAAGTGGCAAGGAGTAGACCGATCCAGATTACTACTACACCTCCCGTCTTGCCCCTGACAGTTAGAACTAAGCTCAGAGAAAGTGGAATCAGAAAGACCAATGATGACGCCAGAATTTGAATTTGAGAGGCGGCAATACTAGTTGCATCGAAGAGAAAAATAGGAGACTGCGAAAGGTATACTGTCATCATTGAAACGAAGCCGCTCGTTGAGACTATGAGGAGCAACTCGGTTAGATGCCTCGAGAAAACAGAGCTCTTGCTGGTAGCACCTATTGCTGTCCAACTTGGTGCGTAAAGCAATCGAGGTGTCCCCTCTCTCCAGTCAATCTCGACAAAGCTAGGACGCCCAAGGCTATCGCGTAGTAGACCTCGACATAGAACATCAAGTCGAGCCCAAATGCTCTCCAATCATCGAGGGATTCATGGAAAACAAACAGAGCCGTACATGGATTGGTATAGTGCAACATATCGAAGGACCCGATGAAGGGTTCCGGGTAGCCCGATTGCGAATCTTGAAACACGCTATTGCATACTCCTGGAGGAGTTACCGTGGTTACCGTGTAAAGGGAAGACAGTTCAACCGCAGTGAGGCCAACTGCGTACGGGACTACGCTCAAAAGTAGGAATTGCAGTAGAGGCCTCTTGATTGTCAACAATCTGGGCCTGAAAAAACGGCCTTAAGGGTCTTGCCGGACAGCTTCCGCGGCCTTCCTGCCGAGCTCATCAGAAACAGAGAGGTCTCTTTCCTCGAAATATTCCCGGACAATCGAAAACTACCTTTCTCTCGTGATAGGCGAGGACCGTACGAAACAGGAATTTGCTCAAGAGTACCATTCCATAGAACTTTATACTCAAGACGAGGATAGCAAACTCGGTCATCATGCCTCAGAAGAATGGATCATCTCCGTCCTCTCTTGCGGAGGTTTTGGAGAAAATGGCTGAGAAAGACTACGCATTCAATTTCGACGTGACAATGGAGCTCGCAACTTCATCCTTGCGAGTTGGAACCGTAAGGGTCCATGGCAAGGTCGAGTCCGCCGCACTCAAGAAGAGATAGGGCTCGATAACGAAGCCCGAGTCTGTCCATCAGATCAGGCTGGGCCTTGTCCGAGTAAGGCTTCTTTCTCGCAATCAAAACATCGATAGCTTCGCTCCGTCTTCCATTTCCCAGACGAGTCGAGGATCTGTTTTTCCTGAGAATTGAGTTCACTGTATTCGAACTGACCACCGCACCTGTCGCAAACATGTTCCACTAAGATTACCAATCGGTGGGCCAAGCATAGTTACTCATAAACAGTCGCTACTTGACCCCGCAACACATTTACCGGACGCGGTCTCTTTCCATCACCACCATTGTCAGCTAGTTCGAACGCGGAGAAGAATAAGCGGATAGAGCAAACGTTTGACGAGTTCAACGAGTCCTGGCTCGTCTACTGGAACGCATACATCGAGCTACAAAACCAATTATACGAGAGTCTGAAGACCGCGCGAGAAGTAACCTGGCTCGGCGCCACCGATAACGCCAAGATGAGCGAGATCAACGCGGCCCAACGACAGCTCTTCGCAACTATGCCCCGCCGCCTAGACTATGCCCCGTTGGGCCAGATCAATAGAAGTATGGATTATGCGCTCAGCAAGATCAACGAGCTACTTGCAGCCCTCTTCTCAGAGAAAGAGAAATGCAAGAGGCTAGAGGACGCGATAGACATCCTTACGGACAAGGCAAACAGGACTAAACAAGAATTACAATCTGAGTCGTAGTCAGAAAGAGCATGTGCCCCTACGCGGGGACCTGGATGCTCTTTCCTCCATGTTTCGGATAGAGATATTTCGCCGCGGGTATTCCTTGGATGGTTTCCACTTCCGCGCATCGAAGGCCCTCTTTCTTCAGGTCCGACAGGGTCTTGTGCAATAGTAGAGAACCGATTCCTCGTCTTCGATAATTGGGCGAGACGACTATTCCCGTGAAGAACCGACCTTTACCCGAGTTTTTCTCGGAGATTATCCCGTTGACTCCAACGATCACCTCTTGCTGCTCGGGGACCAACATCTTCGTGCCTAGTCGTTTCTTCGAGTCTAGAAACCACTTTGCAGCGCTAGCGGGCGTCCATTTCTTCAGATAGCTCTCCCAAGGAGAACCTTCTTCCCTACTGAGACCATCGTACCATAGTTCAGCCGCCGAACCTATCTCGTTCTCTAGTGCAAGCCTAACTCGCGTCTCTGCGGTTTGAGTGGGATCTTGGTAATTGAAGGTGGACAGGTCCCACCTGAAGACACAATTGAAGGGCCGAATGGAGGTATCCCTATTCACTGTTTCCTTTCCGAATATCTCGCTCGGCCATTTGCTTCTGAAGCGAGATGACCACTTCTTGGAAGTCGATGATTGTCGTCGCCTGGATCTCTTGTTCTTTGCACAGCTCTGCAAGCTTTGAATTCCTGATAACGAATCGGCGGTCCGCGTTTCTTAACGCGTGAAGATCCCATCTCCCATCTCCAACGTAGGCGACGCTGTCCGCTTTCTGCTTGTAGTACCTGACCATGTCGTCTTTGAAGTTCATTGACCGGTTACTTTTCGGCTTGGGCCATTTGAATTTGATACCCGTTGGCGTAGCCTTCGCCGACGCCGCGCACAATTCCACCTTGTCTCGGAACATCTCGCGCGTTAGAAAATGCTTGATAACGAAATCAAGGCCGGCGCTGACTATTACGATTGGGAAGTGGTTTGCCTGGCAGAATTCGATGAGCTTGTCGAAGTTGGGCCTGAACTCGGTTACTCCATCTAAGTACCCCAATATCTGGGAGCTTGAGACCCGGACCATGGCACCTTGTCGCCGGACACATTCCTCAAGTGTGATCTCCCCTCTTACATACTGCTCATCGACGGTTCTCCAGTCACCTTTTCCGAATCTTGCTAGAACATTCTCGAACGTGTCGTTGAGCGTAACAGTGCCATCGAAGTCGCTCAGAACTGCAAGTTTCATTCGAGACGCAGCTTCTCTACCAATCTTAACCTAAGCTGATGTTGAAAAACAATGCTCGCAAAGCCTATCACTGATAGTAAGTTGTCAATTCCATGAGCGAACACCTCTCAGCTGGCATTGCTGTGGAGTTCTGGGCGTCCCAGCGGGGAGTCTCTGTCGAACAAGTTGGGATCGCTCCTATCGTCGTTGGCTCCTGGGACCTTGGTACTGTCAAGTCTCTAGCCGAGAGAGTTGGCGCCGTGTCCTCCCCCTCATGGTGGTGGGGACCACGATTTCCCTTGTACAACGGTGAGATTGATGGAAAGAAAGTTTCTATCGTTTGTCTTCCGTTGGGCGCGCCTGCGACGGTCATGGTCATGGAGGAGTTGATCGCTTGCGGGACAAGGATTTTCTTGGGACTTGGACTAGCCGGTAGTATTCAGCCTGAGGCGCCAGTCGGGACCTGTTTCATTCCAACCTCTTGTATTAGGGAAGAAGGGACATCGCGTCACTATTTGTCGAGTGATGAGGGGCTTCGTCCAGCCCAGCGGCTGGTCCGGGCACTTGAGAAAGCGCGTGTCAAGAAGGGTGTTGTGGCATACACGGGTCCCCTCTGGACTACCGACGCGCCTTACAGGGAGATGGTGACCACGATCGAGAACTATCGACTACGAGACATCTTAGGTGTGGACATGGAAACCTCCGCGATGTACGGCCTAGGCGTGTATCGGAATGTAGAGGTCTGCAATTTCTTGGTAGTGAGCGATGAGCTATGGAGAGACTGGAGGCCTGCTATTGGCCGACCAGAGCTGGCTGACGCCTTGAAGAAAGCAGAGGAAGTTGTGTTGGAAGCAGTAACAACACTCCGGACATGAATAGATTCTGGGACATGCTATTGGACAGTTCTGCTCAGGGACGCCCAACGGATAAAGATACAAGTCACCTGGCGCACAAAAAAAACCCGTACGCAGTTACGAGAATGTTTCGAGGGCTTTGGACGTGAGCTTGTTTTTTCCAGTGAGATAGCCGTTCGTTTTCAAAGCATTCGTCTCCTTCTCAACGTGGTTCTTGTCCATTGAGAGATTTTTTGCGATCTCCTTTGGCTTCCCGAAGCCCTGTTGGTATTTTGTCAATATCAAGTACTGCGACCGGGTCATATCATTCGGCAAGTTCATTGGACCGGCGGTTTCTCGCCACACGCCGATCCCTGCAGGCATCATGTTTTGGACCTGACGCATCATCTGCGACATATCCATGTTCGGTGGCGAGTAAGTCGCAGCTTGTGCTGTTCTCAAGACGCGTTGCAAGACATTGTACGTCGCGAACCCGGTCAGCCCCGCCGCCCCGATCGGCAAAACTGGAGTCGCCTGTATTCCGAGAAGGTTTCCCAATGAGCTCTCTTTACCAAACAAGTTCAGTAAGCTGGGAAGATAGGATCCGAGCGGCGAGTAAGAGCCAGACAGGAAGAGGAAAGGAAGAACCGCGCCCACCAGAGAGATGACTATTCGGAAAAACGACCTTATGACCATAGATGACCCGCGCTGGAAACTCTCTTTTCTGGGATGGCTTAAAGGATATCGGATTGCATCAAGTGAAGGCGCTCTAAACAGTCACCTCAGATATCTTTGGAAAGAGCATTCTCCTTATGCTCCTCGAATCGAAGTACTATTCCCTAGAAACAGTGGAGATAGATGGGCCGTTAGGATGGGCGAATTCTCTTAGGAGCTTCTGATCGGAGTTCGATGCCGCTCGTCAGGACAAATCCATTCCCCAAGGCCGACCTTCGAAATCCTTCGATAACACATACGGCCGTGAACCAGGCATAACATTCTACCGCGAACGACGTCTGGCAGCTTATGGGTGTCGCCCGATCCGTTTTCGTCAGGACTCAACCTATCCGGCTCTCCCAAGGGATTGGAGGTTGAAGGGTCTTCTTCGCCCATAGTCTAAACGCAATAATCTAGTATTACTTCGCGCACGTTAAGCATTGCTCCTGCTAGGAAATCTTTCTAGACCCAAAGATACCTGATGCATCACTAGTTTTCTGGCAACTATTTCAGCGACGCGGGTTAGGTTGTGGACAGACAAACCAGCGGCCTCTATAACGACGCGTAGTTGGGCCTGCTCCAATTATGAAGAACAGCAGTATCACGAAGCCCGTTACGACGATCACGATACCGATTGTGAATAGGGAAGTGGTGGAAGAGAACAGAAGCAAGAACCCGTAAAGAATGAATACCACCGTCCCAGCGTAGAAAACGAGCCTCGATATTATTCTCCGGCGGGCGCTCGCCAACTCCTTTTCTCTCAGATGCTGGTCGGCCGCAGTCTTGGCCCTCTGGGCTTCCGTTGTGGCGTCTTGAATCGACCGGTTTTGTGCCTCCCAAAGGGAGGCGCCACAGACTCCGCAGGTACGAGACTCCTCGGAGACAATTGTACTACACTTTGGACACAGTCGCATTCGACAATCACGTCACCCAGTAACTATCCTCTTCCAGTAATCTCATGAGCCTGCATTAGAGCGTTTGGACAAGTTGCAGTTATGGGGGTTCCGCCCGGCCCCATCAGCCTCCGAAACGACAAGTGACCTTTTCCTCACACCATCCTTGGGCCCTCCTAGCGTCGGTCATCTTCGGACTCAAAACTCCGACCTCAAACAGCCTTGGAACTGGAGAAAAGAAGCCCATTCCTGGCGTGTCCCCCGAGACCTCAAACCCCTACCAACATTAGACGTCAAGAAACGCTAGCAAGGTTTTAGTCTACGACTTTACAAGCCCCCGGAGCATGCCTAAATCCAAATCCAAAAAGGCAAAAGCGAAGAAACCCGCAAAATCCAAGAAAGCACCCATCCCTCCAGGATTCCGGACCATAACACCATACCTCGCGATCAATGGCGCAGCGGCCGCGATTGACTGGTACAAGAAAGCCTTCGGCGCAAAAGAACTAGCACGAGATGCCATTCCAGACGGGAAAATCATGAACGCGCGCATTAGAATCGGCGATTCGATAGTAATGCTATCAGACACATTCCCAGGTGGCGGCCCTCAATCCCCTGATATTCTCGGCAACAGCCCTGTCACACTGCACATCTACACTAGCAACATTGAGAAGCTCTGGCAGCAAGCCGTCGACGCCGGCGCCAAGATCACCATGCCATTGGACAACCAGTTCTGGGGCGAACGCTACGGCCAACTGACCGACCCATACGGACACCACTGGTCATTATCACAGCAAGTCAACATGAGCAAGAAAGAGAAAGACGAGAAACAGAAACAGGCCATGGCAATGTTCGCTCAAAACGAGCACCCCGGCCGGACAGAAGAAGCCCAAGTCGTACAAAACTAGCCCCGACACTAACTTCAATGGGCGAAGCCAACGCTTCGCTCAACCCTCTTTTTCTATGCAACCAACTGTACTGGATCGCAGGCAACATCTATGAAATTGGACCGGCTTGACCATCTCGTCCTGACGGTCAGAAACATCGAGACAACTTGTACATTCTATTCAAACGTACTTGGGATGGAAGTCGTCACCTTTGAAAACGGCCGCAAAGCGCTCTCTTTTGGTTCTCAAAGGATCAATCTCCATGAGGCTGGCAAGGAATTCGAACCGAAAGCCTCCAGACCTACTCCAGGCTCGGCCGACCTATGCTTCACCACGACCACTTCTATTGATGAAGTGGTAAGGCGTCTCGAATTATCGAAGGTCAGAATATTGGGGGGCCCTGTCAACAGAACTGGTGCGCTCGGCCAGATGATGTCGGTGTATTTCCGGGACCCTGATCTGAACCTCATAGAGGTCTCGAATTATGGCGATGCGAAGAAGAATCAAGCTGCGAGCAGGGTAGGATAGTCATCTTCTCTCGACCTCGGCCTAGAGCCTCTTTTTCATGAAATAGCCTCTCGTCTCAAAACCCAACTTATCATACAGCTCCTTGGCCCCTCTCTCGTCAGCTGGCACCGAAAGCGTTACGGTGTCAATACGTCTCTCCCTGAAACCTATGAATAGACGATTCAGGAGCAAAGTGGCGATTCCCCTACGCCGATACCGTTCCTCGACTGCGAGTATCTCAACGGAACCCACCTTAGCTGACCTCCATCTCCGTAGAACTTCATCCGGAACATTCTTGGATTCACGGCCAAAGATGAAACCAACTATTCTTCGGTTGAGCTCAGCTACTAGGAAGAAGTCAGGCTCGGACGAGTAGAAGCCCTGAATGTCAGCCTCTGTCGGAGTAGAGTCCCAAGAGGTATACTTCTGTGAGAGCTCGAGAACGGCGACGCCATCATTCTTCTCGTATCGTCTAATGGCCGGGTCCACGAACGACTCCCAGAATCTTACTTCGTTTTCTTGAGACTCATTTGGCCGAGGAAGAACTTTTCGAAGTGTTGCTCGCCTTCACTGCTTCCGAGATGCCCCAGACGATCATGCCTATCGCGATTAGGTAGTTCAATAACCAAGGAATCATTAGAAGCAAGGCACCGAAGAGGATGGCCAGTAAAGCAGTGCCTAGTCGTGGAATCTGCAACGTTTTCTCGATGTCAGAGACTATTCCCATTGCACTTCGTTTGAGGACTGCGTTGAACAATGCTCCATAAGAGTTGTGGAGTTTGTCGTGGAACAGCCTTTCGTACGTGGGTGGGGAGAGTGGAGGAAACTGAAGCTTGAATGCTTAAGGACGGGTGATGCCTAACAAAAGGTCCTTGTTTGAGGCTGAGTTCGCTGATGCTTGCGACCTGTGCGTTTAGGAGAGAGCATGTCCCTGTTGAGAGCTTAGTTCAGGTCGAAGCCGCTGGATACTCTGCAACGATCTGTGAGCGCTGCCTCACCATCTTGATCGTTCACCGGCGATATCATCATCTGAATCTGGAAAAACTGATCTTGCAGATATCAACAAAATAGAAAACAGGCACCTGAAGCTGCAATCAGACCTCCATCGAAACCGCGATGGAGTTTTGGAAAAGTCTTTGAAGAGTCGAAAAATGTTGAAGGTGTGATTGAGTGTGTTAGCGTATCCGGCTCATGGCAGGCTGGAACATTTGCTCTTGGTCACGCACTGGAGCCGACGATCTGTAGGCTCGCAATCCGTTATTCCCGTTGTCAAAGGCAGGTTTAGCAACAGAGTTTAGTTTGACCCAGTCAGGGATGATCACGGCTCTGATCAATTCCTGGATCGATATGCCTCGGTCTTCTGCTTCTGTTTGTAGGAGTTCAAAACTTTCGTCGCGGAGTGACAGCATGAATTTTGCCAAATGGACACCTAAAGCGCGGGGAGGTTTGGCTCGGTGCTTCCACGATATAAAGATTCTACGGAGAAAAGTAGGGATTATTTTCACTCAAATGAGTGAAAATAGTTACACGGGAATGTCTATCAGCCCCGACAATTGTTGCATTAACGTCTAGAGAGGATTTCTGAGAAGGGAATCAAATCTTGCGAGAACGTATCCAACTCCATCTCAACGAGGCTCCGCCACTAAAAACTCCGGTTCTGATAGCCGGCCTTCCAGACAGCGGACGAGTGGCGAAGATCGTTCTCGACCAACTCATCAAGACGCTCAAAGCGATCCCCTTGGGCCATCTCTACTCGGACTATCTCCCACCTCGCCTCCTGCTAAAGCCCGACGGAACCTCTGACCTGATGAAGCATGAAATATTCTACTGGATCAACAAAGACTCCGGCCCCGACCTCATACTGTACACCGGAGACGCGCAACCAATCCTACCTGAAGGAGCCTTCCGTCTCTCGGAGGCAGTTGTGAAACTCGCCGAAAAACTCGGGGTCGAGACAGTTGTAACGGTCGGCGCCTTCATCACCGGCAGGATCGCTGAGCATCCACAAGTTTACGGTGCCGCGAGCGATCTAGTTCTCGTCCAAGAACTCGAAGAGTTAGGTGTGAAGATTATCGACAGTGGCGCGGTCACCTGGATGAACGGACTTATCCCAGGCCTGGCAAAAGTTCGGAATCTCAAAGGCCTATTTCTCTCAGGGGAAACGTCGGGCTTCATGATTGATCCACGTGCAGCGATGATAATTCTCCGCGTCCTAGTCAAGAAGCTTAGACTACAGATCGATATGACCGAACTGGAAGGACAAGCGAAGGAGATCGAGACCGCTCTGAAACAGGGCGGCGACAAGAGTTCAGAATCTTCAGGTAGTTCTGAATATATCGGGTGACCGAGAATTGACTGAGACGACGGCCGATTACCGCGTAATCATCGGCGACAGCCGTAAGATGCAAGAACTAGCCAATAACTCCGTGAATCTGGTCGTCACCTCGCCACCTTACCCAATGGTTGGTATATGGGACGATTTCTTCCGAGAAGAATCCGCAGAGTCCTACGACGAGATGCACAGCTACCTTAGCCAAACGTGGAAAGAAGTGAAAAGGGTCTTGGCCCCCGGCGGACTCGCCTGTATCAATATTGGCGACGCGACCCGGACCAAGGATGGTATGTTCCATCTATACCCGAACCATTCACGAGTGATAGAGACCTTCGAACACCTCGGCCTCGTTACCCTCCCCTATATCCTCTGGAAGAAGCCTACCACGAAACCTCGCTACAAAGGGAAGGGAGCATTTCTAGGCTCAGGTTTCCTCCCCCCTAACGCGTACGTAACCTTGGACATGGAGTACATCTTGATTTTTCGCAAGGGAAGTCTGAGAACCTTCGAGCCAAAGGATCCGAAACGCTACGGGAGCAAGTTTACCAAGAACGAACGGGACGAATGGTTCTCACAAGTCTGGAGCGTCAAAGGAACAAGACAAACCCACGGAAAATTAGAAAGACGAGTCGCCGCATTCCCAGAAGAGATCCCACGACGACTGATCCGAATGTTCTCCATAGAAGATGATCTGGTCCTGGACCCTTTTCTCGGATCTGGAACCACTCTCAAGGCAGCAATGGATCTTAGCCGTCGATTCATCGGATATGAGAAGCTACAAGACTTTTCGGGAATTATTCAGGAACGGATGGGCCACGAATCGGAAAGAATCGTTTTCCGAAAACAGTCTGTTATGGAACAGGTTGGTTCCCCGTTAACAGCCTAGCAGCATCACTCAACGATCGAGCCCGGTAGTCTGGATGTCCACCCTTTGGACCTCGACGTTTCACCAGTATCATCATCATGCCAACCCCCTTCGCTCCCTTAATGTCTGTGTCTGGATTGTCGCCAATGTAGACGCAATCCCTGGGTTGTAATCTTAACCGCTCTGCGACCAGGGTGAAGGGTCTCCTGCTTGGTTTCACACTAGGCGTGTCCTCGCCGGCAACAACTATTGTCTCAAGATACTTCAGAAATGGCTGTTTACGAATTCTCTTCATTTTCATTCCAGGAGTTCCATCTGAGTCGGAAACCATTCCAAGCCTAAATCCTTCCTTCTTCATTCGACGAATGGTCGACATCGCGTCAGAGAACATTGGACTCGCTTGAGCGTACGTCTTCCAATAACGGAGGGTTGTCTGGTGAACCCATGGACCCTTGAGCTTAGATGAGCCGAGCTCTTTGAGCAGGGTCTCCCACCAGACATCTCTATTGTAGAGAAATTTTCGGCCATGCATTTCCAGATCGATCATCTGGAGTCTTCTGAACAGGTTTGCCTCAGTGTAGTGGTATCCTTCTACGCTCAACCGTTTCGCAAAAATGCTCGCGACTGCGAGGAGACCCTTTTGAGCGCCCTTCTTGGACTGGATGAGAGTGTTATCTAGATCGAAGACTACTCCGCGAATCTTCCTGTCGATCAGTCCCTTTCAATTCCAGAGATATGTTTCGGGCCTGCGATCAGCGAACCGTTCTTTACGCAATCGAGCGTGAAGAGCGAGATCGATATCCTCAATGACTATTCCCTCTCGCCTCTCTTTGAACACGTGCATCTTGGGGTGAGATATCCTCATCTTTGGATCTTCCTTGAGGCTAACAATCAGGCTGTACCCCGTGAACAACGGCGGGGAATAGACGTTCGGTGCTACAACTGCTATTCGGTTCTCCAGCGATCGAATCGTGACGTACTGGTGCCACGGCTCAACTCCCTGTCTCACAATCCTTGACGGGCACATCAGCAAGTCCGCGCCTTTGAGGGTCAGGATTCTCGAGGCCTCTGGAAAGTCAACATCATAGCAAACGAGGACTCCCACTTTGAACCCATTCACTTGGAAGACACTATAGTCGTTTCCTGGATGCGCAATCTTCTTCTCGAAATGAAACAGGTGAATCTTGGGCTGTCGGCCTACGACTTCTCCGTCTCGTCCGATGACTGGACTGTTGAGATAGAGTCGTCCTCTGACTTTTTCATAGAAAGCTCCTCCGACAACAACAACACCGTACTCCTCCGCAATCGACTGGAGCCCTGGAAGGGGGCTCATGGGAGATGGGATCGTTTTCTCTGGCAACCAGTGCTCGGGCAGGCAGATAATGTCCGCGTCCTTCTCAGCCGCCTGCTTTGCCTGTTTGACGGCTCGGAAGATCGTTTCTTTGACCGACGTTCCTACCGGTCTTGTCTGCACTGCTACCGCTCGAACAATCTTCTTTGACGTAGGAGTGCCTCTGATCCTAGCCTTTCAGTCTCTTTACGGCAATGTCCAATAGCTGCCGGGCAACCTCACGTTTCGGCGCCAACGTGATATGCGTTACCTTCTGCCGCTCGTCAACAACGAACAGCTCGTTGGTGTCAGTCTGGAACCCCACTCCCTCAAGCGAGACATCATTGGCCGCGACAAGATCGGCGTTTTTCTCGCTGAGTATCTCAAACGCTTCTGACACAAGTTGCTCGTTCGAGACGCCGTGTTCCGTCTTGAAAGCCACGAGAAACGATTTCGGGCTTGCCAGGCGAATTTCTCGAATTATCTTCGGGGTGGCTTCTAGCTCCAGATCGACAGTTTTTTCCTTCCGTGTACTTATCTTCCGGCCCGCCGGTTTCGACGGCCTATAGTCGCTTGGCGCTGCTGCAGCGAAAACCAGATCGTGTTTACCCTTCTTCAATTCGCGAAGAGTAGCCTCAAGCATCTCCTCCGTAGTCTCAACCTTGACTGTCTTCACGCTGGCAGGAGGTAGGACCGACCCGGGTCCCAGAATCAGAGTTGTCTCGGCACCCCTAGACCATGCTTCCTCTGCAATGGCGAGGCCCATCTTCCCTGAGGATCGGTTGGTGATCACTCTGACAGGGTCGATGTGCTCGATGGTGGGACCAGCCGTCACCAGCACTCTACGGCCCTCAAGATCTCTCTTTTGAGATGAGAGCTGAGAAGAGAGGCGTGTGATGACAGCCTGGACAATCTTGGCCGTTGACGCAATCTTCGCCTTTCCCTCCACAATCTCCGGTTCGATAAACTCCACGCCTATCCTCTTGAGACGTGCAATGTTCTCTTGGGCTATTGGATGATCATACAGTGGCTCGTGCATCGCAGGAGCTACTAGAACTGGCAGCTTGGAACCGATAGCGGTCGCAGCCACCGTCGTGACTGGCGTATCATCAATTCCCGATGCAAGCTTCCCGATGGTGTTAGCAGTTGCAGGAGCGATGAGAACTAGATCAACGTGTCCAGAACTCTTTCCAGCAAGAGCAATGTGTTCCAGTTTGCCGCTCAGCTCCCGGACTACTGGATTTCCTGTAGCCCACTCCAGAAGATCGGCTCCGATCATCTTCTCGGTCGATGGAGAGATCACTGCATACACGTCCGCTCCATGTCTCATTAGCTCGCGCGCGATCTCGGGAACTTTGAACGAAGCAACGCTGCTTGATACTAGGAGCGCGATCTTCTTTCCCGAGAGTTGTGTGCCTGAAGTTCCGGTGATGTCCTTGGACGGGTGGGTCATTTCCGACCTTCTCTATTTCTTCAATTGTCCGCTTTCATAGGCCCAGTCTAGAAGCTGGATGATCTCGTTGAGAGTATATTTTCCAGCGCTCGATGGGATCCGTTTGAGAATGTCGGGCAGGCTTGGCAGCATGGGCCGGATAAATCCTGGAATCTTGTCGTACATTGCTTGGACCCCCGAAATGATCTCCTTCGCGTCCTTCTCTTCGATGCTGGTTCCTTTGAGAGCTGACTTCATACTCTTGGCGCTCATGTTCTTTCTAACTTCTCTCGCTCGATTTATCTGGGACATATACAGGTTCTTCAGGCTCGTCAACGTCCCTTTCCCTGATTAGACCATGCAGAATGATCCGTAAAACGCTCTGGTTCAAGCGTTCCTCTCTTCTGTTAAGAGGTCTTCAAAGACTATGGGGCGGAGACATCGCCATGTCTTGAAACAATCCTTTTGGTTCTTGGTTCTGGTCGGGTGAGGCTAGGGCATAGAGCTTCCATCGCTACCCAACTTTGGAAGCCCTTGCATGAGCGAATAATGCTGGTTGAACGTCCATGCCTTCCATTTTGTCCACATCTTGTTGGAGAAGAGAATGACCAGCAGGTCATTCATTATGACAAGTGGGAACGACGCGCTGGCCGCGATGCCGAAGATGATGATCGGAGAGATCAGTCCGAAGGCGAATGCGACTTTGTGGGCTTGGTTGAGCCGGGTTCCCATTGACCTGAAGACGAGCCGAAGTATCCACAGTGAGACGACGATATCGAAAACTACGACGATTGGCGGAAAGAGGTTGGCGCCTGCTGCGAAGCCTCCTGCTAGCAGCCAGATCGGGAAGAATGCTGCTCCGAGTAGGAAGAATGCTCGGGGCCTCCACCTCGGCTCTGCTCTGACAGTCTTCAGAAAATCAGCAGGCAATTTCCTCGCAGCCACAACTAGCAATGCCACCATGATGCTTGAAAAAATTAGCAGCCCCCATATCTCCGCAGGCCAATAGTTCACGAACAACGAGAGAAGGACGCTATCGATAGCTAACGTGATTATGCTGACTCGTATCCCCCTAATCGAGACAAGGCTCTTTGATTTGAGATTTGGAAAGGCTAGTCCAAAGATGAAAATTGGTAAGCCAATGCTGAAGACTGAATGGAAGATTACCAATCCAACAGTCCAGACCCAGTTGACCCCAAGCCAGTGTCCGTAGACGCCTAAATTCCCTACCACTGATGACGTTGGATTGAACAAGGTTCGCAGTGCTAGCCCTTCTTCGACAATCCCGTAGGCTGCACCCAGGAGGAAGACGGATGCCCAGCCTTTGTTCCAGCGAATCTTGGCCTCGCGGATCAGTATGACCCCTGGACCATAGAGCGCAAGGTTCGCAGCGAGAAAGAGAAAGAATACAGGAGGAGATAGAACTAGGAAAGCCATGTTGCTTGAGCCTGAAAGGTACTCGGGAATCCCTGGGCTCAGAATGAGCAGGCAAAGTAGTGGATGCGCCTTGAGGTAACTGATTATCCGGGCTACGCGCCCTTTTTTCTCTGTGACTTGCGGATACCACGTGCTCAAGGAAGACTTCTCGAGGGAGCAACGAGAAGCCGGGTTCTGCACTATTAGTCGTCTAATACCAAGGTAGGCGTCTCTCCGTTACTAGCGGAGCTATCTCACCGATCAAACACGCTTGTTGAAGAGCCAGCCAATGATCCTCCCACGCACCACGAGCTCTCTCCACTTATCCTGCGGAAGGTCGTGTTGCTCATCGCTTATCGGGACGACCAAGAGATCTGCTCCGACTCCATTCGCCAACTTCTCTAACCCAGACAGGATCTCGCCTGGCGGATGAAGGCAGTAGACGAGGGACGCGCCTCGGTACAGGCTGAGGGTTGGAAACATCACGTCATCTGCGATAGCTCTGATTCGTCCGGGCTTTCTCGAGCGCACCCATGACTCATCCTTGTCTGTTACAAGGATTTCCGCTCGAGGCAGTGCTTCGGATATTCGCTCGGCCACGTATATGCGGTGGCCTACCCCGATTTCTATGATTTTTCTGGCATCGCTGTAGTTCTGTTTGATCCAGTCTACTATCTGTTCGAACAAAATTCTGGATGGATCTCAGATCACTTGGGCCAGCGGGGCTGCATCGCTCCTTGGTCTCCGTTGGACTGGTGCATTTTTCTCATCCCTTCAAGGATAAGCTTCTGCTCGATGGCAGCCACGAGAAGTTTCGTCTCGATGACCTTGTCGGGGTTGACGCTCATGCTTACTGCTCCTTCCCGGACTAGGAACTCGACAACTTCAGGATAGTTTGAGGGTGCTTGACCGCAGATCGATGTTGTCACGCCTTTTTCGCTGCATATCCTGATGACATGGCTCATCGCCCGCAGTACTGCGAGATTGCGTTCGTCGTAGATTTCCTGAATCGATGCGTCGTCTCGATCAATGCCAAGGATCAGCATGGTCAGGTCGTTGGTTCCGAAGGATATGCCGTCAATTCCCTCGTCGACAAACTTGTCGATCAGCAATACTGTCGCGGGAACTTCTACCATGATCCAGAGCTTGAAATCTGGGCCTCGCTTCAATCCTTCTTCCTCGAGGATCTTCTTCGCGTTTCTGAAGTCCTCGAGCGTCCGGACGAAGGGTAGCATAACGTGGACATTGGTGAGCTTGTACTCTTCTCTGACTTTCTTTATGGCTTGACACTCCAACCGGAAAATGTCAGGCTCTTTCACGTATCGGAAGCAGCCTCGGTATCCGAGGAGGGGGTTGGGCCCGACGTGACCGGCTTCATGTTCATATTTTTCGCCGCCTGGAAGTCCAAGAAACTCGTCAGGCTTGAAGTCGAGGCATCTGTAGACGACCGGCCTTGGAGCAAAGGGTGTTGCGACCTTTCTGACTCCCTCTGCGAAAGCATCGACCATCTTCTTGCCTCCTCCCTCTTCTATCAGCAATCGGGGATGTTTCCCGACGGAAAGCATCATGTGCTCTGCTCGCAAGAGACCTACGCCGTCCGCGTGCGTTTCCCGTTCGACTTTCTCTGCGAGCTCTGGGAGTGAGATGTTCACGTAGATCTTTGTTGCGGTTATTGGGATGATAGGAGGGATTTCATGTTGAGGCTGTGTTGCCTTGAGAATTTCTTCGACTAGGCCGTTGTAGACGACTCCTGATTTCGCGTCCACCGTGTACTCTTGTCCCATCTGCATGAGTTTGGTCGCGTTCCTTGCGCCAACGATACATGGGATACCCATCTCTCGGGAGACGATGGCGGCGTGGCATGTTGTTCCCCCGTCTTCTGTGACGATTGCGCCTGCGATTTTCATGTAGGGAACCCAGTCAGGGTTTGTCATTCGAGTGACGAGGATATCCTTGTTTTTCATCATGCGTCCCGCTTCAGCTGTGGTTGGGACGATCTTGGCTCTTCCTGCATGTAATCCCGGGCTCGCGGCTAGGCCGTGGACTACTGCGACTCTGTGAACGATGTGGGAATCTGTTTGTCCAGCTGGACCCTTCATTTTGCTCCAGAAGGTCTCGGGCCTTGTCTGGACAACGTAGATTGAGTTTCCAGTCGACACGTGCTCGACGGCGAATTCGATATCCTGTGGAGTGTGGTAGTGATCTTCGATGTCCACGGCTGTCTTGGCAATTTCAATAACCTCGTCGTCTGTTAGGCTTGAAACATTACGTCGCTCTATGGGAACCTCGCTCTGCATCGTCAGCCCAGTTTTATCGTTCGGGAGGTGTTCGATCATCTTTGGGACGATCTCTTTGTGGATCAGCTGCATGGTGCCCTTGTCAACGATGAATCGGTCAGGACGGACGATTCCTGCGACAAGGGCTTCTCCGAGACCCCATGTTGATTCGATGACAATCTTGGATGGGTCGCCGTTGATCGGGTCTAGCGTGAAAGCTACGCCTGAGCATTTCGACTGTACCATCTTCTGGACTCCGACGCTGATCAGCACTTTCTCGTGTGGGAAGCCTTTCTCTTCTCGGTAGAATATTGCGCGAGGCGTGTAGAGGCTACCCCAGCATTTCTGGACGTAGTGTACTAGCTGGTCCTCGCCGCTGACGTTGAGGTAGGTGTCTTGTTGCCCAGCGAATGATGCGTCAGGCAAATCCTCGCTGGTTGCGGAGGACCTTACCGCGACAGTTACGTTCTTGTCTCCGGTTTTCTCGCATAGCTCCCGATAGGCGCTCCGGACCTTGCTCGCGATGTCCGGAGGCATTGGGGCGGATTCTAGAATCTTGCGAATTTCCTCGGATGCTTCCTCGTACTGTTTCGGGTCCTTGGACCCGTTAGAACGTCCGAGGGTCTTGTGTATGATCTCCCCGATTTTTGTTTCTTCGAGAAACAGGCGAAATGCTTCTGCAGTTACTGCGAATCCGGGAGGGACGTGGACTCCTTTGGCCGTTAACTCGCCAAGGTTGGCGCATTTTCCACCGACTAGTGGAATGTCGTCTTTTCTCACATCTTCAAGCCGGACAACTATGGCGTCAGGCTTGGGCAAAAGATCAGGCTCCAGCCGGCATTTGTGGAGCGACTGGTTCTTCGACTAGGATCCGGGTTTTCATCGGCATTTTTGTGCCAGCGACTTCCAATGCTTTCTTCGCGGTTTCGACGCCGTCTTCTGGAACGTAGACGATGAAGAGGTCCTGACCGTTTTCGACTCTGGCAGCTCTGCCGGTGGGCTTTCCGAAGGCTCGCCGCATTCCCTCCTGCAGTCTGTCGGCTCCGGCGGTGGCGATCATCTTGTTTTCTCGGAGAATAATGTGCGGGTACACGCACAGTTGTAATCGGTATCCTGTTTCTCCCCATCTGTCGGTTAGAACCTTGTTCGCGGATACACGGGCCGATTCTAGGGCGTTGTGCCGGATCTGTACGTGTTCCTTAGCAACAAGATGGATCTTTCGGGCGAACTGGGTGGATAGGTCTCCCATGTTGAACTTGGAAACCTTAGGCGCGGGGGACCCGTGGATGTATTTCATCCGGGTGAAGGCCTGGCCCGAGGGGGAACGATAGTTACGACCCTTCATGAGTGAGTACCACACGGGCATTAGTTGAGGGTGCTAATGAGGGTTGTTGCGAGAAACGGGCTGAAAGGATGCTGGAGATTCCCTATTATCTCATTTTGTTCAAGCTTGCTATCTAGTACTGAACCGATACGAAATAGGAAAATCGCCCGTTATCAGCCCTGTTCTCGAATCTGGGACCCGGGTCCGAACTCGCCCTAAAATCGTTTGAGAGTCGGCCTAGATTTCCCGTCTTTTTCCTTTTCATCAAAGCCCGGACCCTGCCCTAAATCACGATATTCGCCCATTATCATTGCCAGACAGTAAATCTTCTCTAGAAAAAGAGGGGGGGATAAGAGCAGAGCATCTGGCGACGCAAGAGTGGTTCCTCCGGACGCGTGGCGAATGTAAAGAAATCCCACTCGTCCTCCATATATCACATTCTCTTTGCTAGAAAAGATCACGCTTGATTACGGCCCTTCCTTTCTACTAATTCTTTCAAGCAATTTTTCCATGCATGGAATCATGTTTTGAAAACGGTTATTGAACCGCTATCAAGAAACAACTTCTGCAATCATCTGTTGAAACACTTTCTGAAACACGTATCGCGAATATCCCCCCGGGGGGGCCTACTTGAGTCTCGTGGCCCACCCTCCACGGAAACCCGATTCTAGGCTTCCCTGCTCTTGGTTCTCAGTTGGTCGAAGAGGCTCGGCTCTAGGTCCTTTATTGTCGGAATGAACGCCCTAGCCCGAGAAACCTCGTCTAGGTCCACCTTGCAGATCTGAAACTCCTCCACATCATACTTACACTGCGCTAGGACCGAACCATTAGGCGCTATCACCCTGCTTCCACCCCAGAACTGCAAACCCTCCTCAATACCAACCCGGTTAACATAGGCGAGATAGACAGCGTTCTCCATCGCCCGGCTCAAACAGAACCCCTCGAAAAACCTCCGCCGCAACCCGGGACTCGCGGAAATACAGACGACCAACTGTGCACCCTGCAAAGCCTGCAGACGAGTCAGCTCGGGAAAATAGAGATCATAACAGATGTTCAAAGCGATAGTTCCGATATCCGTCTTGAACACCGGCGCTTCTTGTCCCGGACGATAATAGCGACGCTCCTCGAAAACAGAATGCGTCGGAAGATGGATTTTCCGGTACCTCCCAATCAAGCCCTTCGGGCCAACAAACACCGCAGTGTTGTGAATTACTCCCTTGACCTCGCTTTCCTCGGGCATGCCGAAGATGATATGAACACCGTGCTCCTTCGCGATGCTCTGAACCTTCCCCGTGCTGGGACCCGGAATCGACTCTGCCAAATGGGAGACTTCATCCCGCATCGTATACCCCGTCAGGTGCAACTCCGGAAAGATCAACAAGTCAACGTTCTTCTTCCGAGCCTTGGCGGCCTGTTCCGAGATCTGCCTCAGGTTTCGCTCCTTGTTCCCGACTTTGGGACCAGTTTGGGCTAGTAACAGGCTGACCGGCTTCATCCACGCTCGCCTACGCTAGATTCCGCTCAGTTTGGCCATATAGACATACTCAACGCCCCGTATTAGCCCCGGCTCAGAGTTCAGGGTTACAGTACGGCTTTATGACGCTCAGCCCGTTCCCCGCTCGTTTCACACCCTCAGAGAGGGAATGGATTTGCTCTTCACAAGGCTAGCCCGTACCATCATCAAGCACAACCGGGCGGTCTTCGTAATCTGGCTAGTAGCCCTCGCGCTGAGCGTCCCAGCCATACTACAAGTTCAGAGCGTCATCGTCTACACGGAGACAGCTTACAACCCCAAGACATCAGAGTCCAGCATCGCTCAATCCATCGTCAGCAAACAATTCAGCATCAGCCAGGGCAACAGCGTCGTCGTTGTAATCACATCAATGGATGTGAGAGGCAACGACGTTCGCGACTTCACTCTAACATTCAACAAGACCCTCCATAACGACCGAACAATTACAAACCTCAGCAACGTCACAAGCATCTACGACATCTACTACCAGCTACTAGTCGGCTATACTACCGTGGTTCACCTCCAGCTCTACCGAGAGAAGAACCTGACGAGCCTTGCTACGTCTCTCGAATTCGGCATACCTGCAATCTACGTAAACCAGTGGACAACCCAAGTAAACTCAGGACCCTTTAACATAAACCAGTCACAGGTCGCCTCCTACAACCAAAAAGCCAACCAGTCCGCATGGCCAATCATATCCTCGCAAACCCCCCAAGCAAACCAGACCCTCGCTCTCGCGTACGAGAACCTGTTCTACCAGTCATGGAACAAAACATTCACCGCCTCCACCTACACCCAAACACAGCTCACGATAGTCGCGCCACCACTAGCCCGAGCCCAAAACGTGACCAAAGGAAGCCCGCTACTGGTGGCCCAGCCAGCGTACTACAACATCACTCTACCGTTCTTCCAGTCCAGCATAACAGACCCCATAACCCGCGCGCTCTTTGTCGATTCCGCTGCATTCTTCAACCTGTTCAATTTCTGCCCTAAT
Source organism: Crenarchaeota archaeon 13_1_40CM_3_52_10 (assembly GCA_001918765.1). Taxonomy (GTDB): domain Archaea; phylum Thermoproteota; class Bathyarchaeia; order 40CM-2-53-6; family 40CM-2-53-6; genus 40CM-2-53-6. Next base: position 18,486 of record MNGO01000035.1, on the reverse strand, counting down.
ACATGTCCCAATAACTATTGGAACGACCCTGCGGCAATTCAGACCTTCGTTGTTGACACCTTCTCGGGAGCGGTCAACGCAACTCCGACCCAGACGTTTATCATCGGTGAGATTTATTCCCTGGGTGCTTCTGCGAGTTTCGGGGATTTTACAAGCCTCGCAGGGACGCTCCTTCGAAACTATAACATCAACAGCTACCCCGTCCAGCCGAGCAAGGACGTCTACACCCAGTTCGTCTCAGGCTCCAACGACACCATGCTCGTCATACTCGACTTCAAGACAACCGGACCTGACCCGAAAAACAGCATCGCTAGCATTAGAACCGACGTTCAACACGCGAACGTCTTCAGCAACACAAACCTCCTAGTCTACGTTACAGGCGCTCCAGCGTTCAACTATGACATTGAAACAGAATCGATCAGAGATGTTGAACGGATTGACCCAATCACCATCATTCTAATAATGGTCATCGTCGGCCTATTTTTCGCGTCACTTGCAGCTCCACTAATCCCTGTTTCAGCCATCGGAATATCCGTGGGCATAGCTTTCGGCCTAGTCTACGTAATCGGCACTTGGTTCACCAGCGTACACTTCCTGATCCTGACACTCTTGCCCGTCGCCATGTTCGGGGCAGGATCGGACTATTGCATATTTCTCGTTAGCAGATACGCTGAGGAGAGACGGATGGGAAGAGGAAAGAAGGATGCGGTTGAGCGAGCAGTGACATGGGCAGGCGAGAGCATCGCCACGAGTGGAGCAACCGTCGTCATAGCATTCGGAAGCCTGGCCATTGCCGGCTTTGGAATGCTCCGTTCTATCGGGATTGCTGTGATGATGGGCATATCCATAGCACTACTAGTCGCCCTTACGCTAGTGCCGGCAATTCTGTCCATGTTCGGGGACAAGATATTCTGGCCCGGCGGACTAGGTCTTTGGAGAAAGAAGAAAGCCAAAGGAAGCAGCTACTATGCACGTGCCGCAAGATTCACAGCAAAGCACTCGAAGCTAATCCTTATCGTGGCATTGGCCGTCAGTCTACCAGCCACTAGCACAGTCCTTTCCTCACAGACAAGCCACGACCTCATAAGCCAGGTTCCAAACTCGCTCGAGAGCCGGGCCGGCTACAATAGCATGGTCCAGGGATTCGGACCTGGCACCATAACCCCAACCTACACGATTGTGCAGACACCAGTCCGGCTCGCAACTGACAACTGGATCAACGTCACCGCGTTGCGATCTCTATCCTACGCTGAGAACTCGACACTGTCGATCTCCGGCGTATCGAAAGTCTACGGGCTTACACATCCTTCAGGTGACCCGATCCCATACTCAACGTTCAACCAGCTCAATACTGCACAACAGCAAGCAATGATCAGGAGCATGAAGCCCTTCCTCGGGAGCGACGGGAAGTCGGCAATGGTCTGGGCTAACCTGTCCAACGAGCCCTACACAGATCAGGCCATCGTCACCCTCACGAAAATCAGACAGAACATCAATAGTCTGCAGGGCAACGACAAATTGCTCGCTGCATCTACCATGCTTGTCGGGGGAGAAACTGCTTCCGTTGCAGATCTTGCCAACTCAAGCGCAGCTGATTACTTCAACATGACAGCGCTCGTCCTTGTGGGAGTCTTCGTAGTTTTGATGATCGCCTTGGGCTCGATCTTTACTCCTTTGCGGCTCATCTTCACGATACTTCTCAGCATTTCTTGGGCGATGGCCGCGGTAATCTACATCTTCCACACATACATTGGAATGGAACTGATCTGGATACTGCCTATCATGCTGCTTGTGATAATGCTTGGATTGGGACTTGACTATGACATATTCCTAGTAACTAGGATCAGGGAGTACGTGGTCGGCGGAGCGAAAGATGACGAGGCCATCGAAACCGCGGTAGAACGCACTGGAGGCATAATCACAGCCACCGGTCTGGTAACAGCAGGTGCCTTCGGAACCATGATGCTCTCCCAAATACCTATGCTCCAACAGCTCGGACTCGCATTCTTCGTAGTCGTTATTCTCGACGCGACCCTCACCCGAGTCTACCTAGTTCCTTCGATAATGAGACACATGAAACGTCTCAACTGGTGGGCTCCAGGACGGATAAGAAGAGTTCCAGTCACTCCAGAAGAAAAACTCATACCTCCCATTCCAATGACGACAAAACTCGCCGTAACAGTCGAAACCTTTGCGACCGTAGGGCTCGGACTAGTACTCTATCTCGACTACATCAACAACCAGTATCTTCAGGGCTTCGTCAACCAGACGAGCTCAAGGCTTCTAGCTGGGATCAACGTCTGGACTGGAGTAATACTTGGAGTGACATCATTTCTGACCACCTACATACTTCTCCGTGGCAAACCCAGGCCGGGAGGGTCAGACCAACCCGCCTTGCTTCGCAAAGTGGGCCGGCAGTTGGGCAAACTTCGTCCGAGACGAACGAAAATACCGGTAATTACGACCGTTTCCAATCCACCGTCGAGTTTGCCCTCAGTAGGACTTCCCGCCACAAAGGAGACACCCCTCAAACCACTAGTCCGAAACCAAGAACAACCCCCGACAACACCATCCAATTCAAGTGAGGAGAAGAAGCAAGGGGGCTAGGATACTATCCGATAAAGGTCGACCTTTACATTCTCCCACTTCTTGTGATGAAATGGGAAGAGATGAGGAATGTTTAGACTCATGGTACGCACGTCGTCAACCTTCCGATTTTTCTTTGCAATAACGCCCCTAAGATAGTCTCTAGTCGAACTCTTGTGAATAGAATACGAAATGGGGGCAAGTTCGAATGCTCGCTTAAGAAATCGGACATCAAGATGGGGAGACCGCGTCCCATATGGAGGATTCATGATCACCGTGTCATACTTTCCCACGACTTCGTCGACATCAGATACAACCCATTCGACTTGGACTCCCGCAGCGATCGCATTCTCCCTCGCTAAAGCGATGGACCTCTCATCGATATCTACGCCAACGACTTTCATAGACCCCATTATGACCGCACCGATCGCTAGACGTCCAGTGCCGGTTCCGAGGTCGATTGTTTCACCATGCAGATCGCGATGCTCAAAACCGGCCATGTAGAGCAGTTCAGCCGCTACTTCGGAAGAGACTGGGTATTGTTCGAGTCCCAGTTTGGGGGTCTCGAGGATCTTCAGCTTTCCTAGCTGGATTTCCAGTTGGCGTTTAGAGACTGTTTGTTCTTTTGCCAATTATAGGCGGACCAGTCCGCGCTCCAAAAGCTGCTCCCAGGTCCAAGCACCGATGGCAACCATGATCTCGTCCCTTGTGATGATTGGCTTTGGAAATCTTTCCGGATCGTCTAGCGCAAGGCGGGGACAAGCAGTATCGACAAAGACATCGATGTCGGTGAAGTCGAGCAGTTTCTGCGGTACAATCTCATCCGCGTAGAGGATGACCGCTTTCTTGCCTGCTTCCTCGATCTGCTTGAGAATTGAGAGAGCAATTTGTGGGTTGCTCTGTCCTGGCTTAGTTGAGACGATTATTCCGAAATTGCTGGCTCTCTTAGCTTTGTCCACCATTGCATATCTCTGCCTAATAATCCGGTCCCTATCCTGATCTAGAACTTTGACTGTTCCGTCGTAGGGGTCTGCGAGAATTGTCGGTTTTTCTACAGAAAGAGCTGCACCGAGACCGTGGAAGTAGCTGCCTAGGATCAGAAATGAGTCGACCTGAGATTGAATCCTCTTGAGTCCAAAATAGTCACAACCAAGGACCTGACCTGTCTCGTGTGACCATGGACCGCGCCCTGGAACAAGAACACTGAACCCTCTCGCCTCTAGAAGTTTTATCGCCTCAGGAAACTTGTGCAAATGCTGAACTGTGGTGGCTAGTCCAATGTTCCTGCCTTGAAGGGCGGAAACCGCCTTCTCTACGACAGGAATGACCTCGTGATTGCTCTTTGCAGGGACATATACGACCGGGACTCCATTGGAACTGTCTCGCAGGAATTCGTTATGCCCGTAATGGACTAGCAGGTCAGCTTTCAGGCGGTTAGCGGCATCCAAAGACAAGTCGCAGGCTCCCCAGGCAGGCACAGCGGAGACAAACACGTCCGCGCCCGTCTTCCCTCGGACGAGACTTGCAAGCCGGGTCCCCTCGTTCTTGAGACCATCGGGTAGCTGGATCAGTATCCTTCGTGCACCTCTCCCCGTTATCTCAGCTAGGAGCTTATCCTCGTCAAGGTCAAACATGGACATGTCAAATTCGCCGGCGAGAAGCTACCAAAAGGGTAGAGCCCGATATAAACACCCGAGAAACCCAAGCGATTTCCCTTGCGGCAGCCTGCTAAGTAACACGATTGTTAAGCCCGATATCGATGGTGGGCTGAGCCTATGACAGAAAACCAGAGGCCCCAGTCCAGACTCGATCCCGGTTTGGTAGATCCAAGATCAGTGGCAACAATGGTTGATGCTTCATTGAAGCGCGGTTCTAGCCTTTCGATTGCTTTCTCTGATGCAATTGTAGGGGTCAACCTTGACAAGCTAGGCGACTGGACGATTACCGTTGGTCTTTCGTCAAGATCAGACCGCTTCCACCAAATAACATCGTCCCTCGAAAGTTTGGGATTCTTTCAGGCGACCGAGAATGAAGGTAGCATCTACATGCTTTGGACGACCCTCCTCTCAGAAATCGGCGATGTAAGAACTACTGCTGAACAAACTCTCTTACTTGCTTTGAAGGCCTTGCAGGCGCCTATAGTTCAAGCGTATATTTGCTAGCAAAAACGACCTGAGAAAGTCTCACGCGGCAACCTCGACTGGCTGTCGTGGTTGAGATTTTCTTCCAATGACCTCGCGAACCATACCGTTGTCCATCTGTATTATGGTGTCCGCCTCCGCTTCAAGATCTCCTACGTGGCTAATGAGGAAGATTTGTTTGAAATTCTGTGACAGTTCTTGGTGGAGTAGTGTGAGAATTCCTTCTCGACGAACTCTGTCCGAGCTGCCGAGAGGCTCGTCGAGGAATAGGAATTCGGGATTATGGCCTTTGGCTTGAGGTATCAAGGCAAGAGCGAAGGCCAGCCTCATTGCCAGTAAGACCTGGTCTTCTGTACCTCCCGAGAAAACTTCCTTGGACTTGAACTCTCCAGCCTCTGGATCAAAGACTCTGACAGTGTAGTCTTCGTCGAGTTGCACGGCCTTGTATCTTCCGGAAGTTATTACGGGAAGGATGAGCCCCATGTAGCGTTCGACCTGGGGCTTGACACGATTACGTAAGGACTCCGATGTTTGCTCCAATCCTTTGACAGACAGCTTGACGACCGCGCAGTCCTTCTCTAGGAGCATCACTTTCTTCATTTGGGTCTGAACTTGATCATCAAGACTGCTGTTCTCCTCTAGTAGCTGGCGTAGTTCGAGCTGTCGGGAAATCGAGTCTTCGATCTGTGCCCTATTTCTCGAAACGGATTCCTTTAGCGTATCTCTGACTTCGGCGGTCTCTTCAAGAAGCGTCTCGGAGAAGGATAGACCTGCTGGGAGATCCGGCGACTGAGCCGTGCTGAATTTCTTTTCGACCTGTTTGATTTCGCCTTGGATAAGGTCGAGGCGTTCTTTGATTTGGGGTTCCTCTCTCAGTTGTTGGCCTAGTAATCTGACCTTCTCTTCGAGAGACTGATGTGTTTGCTTGTCGTTGTCGAACAATGAAGATATGGTCTCGAAAGCAGTCTTAGGGTCGTTTGCCGCTCCGACCGTGGCTGAGTATCGTGTGATTGAACTCAGTGTTCCCAGAAGACTCTCGGACCTTTCAGCAAGGTCCTGCTGGATTTTGGTCAGGTTTTGTTGGTTCTCCGCCAGCTCATTCTCCCATGAGCGGACGAGCTGCAGGCTGGCTAACTGTTCCTGCTCGTATCTCGAGCTGCTAGCTTGTTGCGAAAGCGAGACAATCTGTCGTGTCAGTAAGAGGAGGGAGACTATAGCCAGGGAGCCGAACGCAACTGCGACTTGTGGGAGACCGAGGAAGAAGGATAGAATGGCTCCGGCGCCTAGAGCTGAGGTTGAAATGAGATATGTCCAGACCCTTCTTGGCTTGGAGTCCAACGGTTTCGGATTTCCAAGACCCGAGACGTCTTTTGTCTTCTGTGCAATTTTAGCACATAGATTATTCTTGGATTCCTCCAACTGGATTCTGCGGATTTCGGCGTATTGAAATTCCTCAAGCATATTCGATGCCTGGGCGAGTTGGGATTCTATTTCGGAAAGTCCAGAGAACTGTTCGAGTTCCAATTGGGCTTTCTCCAGTTCTTCTCGTTGGGATGAAATCCCGGATAGTTGTCGTTGGAGGTTCTCTGCAAGACGCGTCTTGTCCTGAATCTCTTGCTGAAGAGATTTTTGGAGTTTCACTGCTTCATCGTACTTGTTAAGGGTCCTGTGGAGAGAATCTGTGGCCGCGAACTTTTTCTCCATGTCCACTAGTTCGAGCCTGAGCTTCTCGATTTTTTGTGCCAGGGTTGAGAGTTGGGTCTCGGCTTCCTTGTACCTTTTCATTTGTTCTTGAAGCGATTGGAGCCGCTCGCGTTCAACTGTTAGCTGTCCCGGATTCCGGGTTGTGCCTTCGATTCTGGCTCTCTCCGTATCAAACTGGTCCTGCACTCTGTTGAAACTGTCCAGGTTCAGGAACACGTTGACAACTTTTCTTCGGTCGTCGAGTCTTTGTTTGATTAGTCGTTCCAGATCTTTCTGTGCGACGACGCTACTTGCGACAATTTCGTTGTAGGTAATGCCTCCTAGGAGCCGTTCGACTTCGCTTGTTGTGTCGTTTACGGTTGTTGCGATTGTCTTTTGTCGACCGTTCGGCCCAAGCTCATAGAGCTGTGCGCGGTTTGGTCTGGTCTTGTGAATCTCTCTTACGATTCGGTACTTGAGGTCGCCGATGGCGAATTCGAGTTTTACCTGGGCTTCGCCGGTTCCGTAGGTGAGGATTTCTTCGTTGCTAGGTTTCTGGCTGGGCCGTATCATGCGGCCGAAGAGGGCGAAGAGGATCGCGTCGAGGATGGTGGATTTTCCGCTCTCGTTCAATCCTGTGATTAGCGAGATGCCCTCCGTGAAGGGTAGTGGTTGGGAGAATTTCAGTTTCTTGAAATTGTGAGCATAGAGACTTAGTAGTTTCAGTCGACTCCCTCCTCCTGAAGCTTTGCAATTGTGAGCTTCCAGGCTTCTTGAACAAGCGGTCTATCCTGGTCGCCTGCTTTTGTTAGCAGGTTCTGGAATGTCCGGTCTAGCTCCTGGAGCGGAGTAGTCTTCGGAAGCGACTCCAACGGGACCATCGTAAGAACGTTGAGCTGTTCTTCATCGAATTCAATGTGGAAGAACTTGTCCTCTGCGTAGGTGTAGATTGCGGATCGCTTGTAGGTAGAGAGCTGATTCAGTGTGACTTTTCCGGAGACTTTTACGCGAAGTATCTTCTCGTCGTCTATTCTCTTCTCCAAGGCTTCCTCTATTTGTCGTGTGAGGCTTCCCTCACCAGCCACTCGGAACTCAAGGGTTTCCATGGGCCGAGCGGGCGTTGGATGGAACTCTTGCTGGACTATTCCGGACTTGTCCAGTTCGAGCCATACGAACCCTTTCGTCTCGCCTTCTTCGTTGAACGAAGCTCGCTCGGTGCTTCCGGGATAGATGACTGGTGTCCCGTTGATGGTTTTTCTTTGATGATTGTGCAGGTGGCCTGAGGCGAAGAGTTGGAGGTTCCTGGGGATGGATGATTTCTGGATGTGGACTTCTTGTCCAAAGTAGCCGTCGAAGCGTTCGATCGGATAATGTGTCAGGAAAATGTTGACGTCTCCGTCTTGCTTGATCTCGTGACCGACGAGTGGATCTGCTTCGACGGGTAGGGATGGGTTGAGGCTCATCCCTGTCACGTTGACGGTTTCGCTTCCGAAATTGAACTTCTTGTTCGTTGGATGTTGTTCTTGTATGAAGTATACATGTCCGGACCTTGCGTGAACGGCGAGGGGTGATGCGCCTTGCTCTGCGCTGCGTGGGGTATCGTGGTGGCCGCTTACAAGAATGGTTTTGATGTTCTTCTCGTGTAGACGCTTGAATTGTTCTGCTACAAACGCCCTGGTGGGGTTGCCGGGCAGAATGCCATCGTAGAAATCTCCGCCGATTAGAAGAATTTCGGGCTTATTCTCCAAGGCAAAGTTGACTAGAATTTCGAAGCAACGCTGGAAGTCGCGCTTGCGTTCGAACCGCTTGGGACCGTACTGGACTGCGGATGGATCTAGGTGGTTGTCTGCTGTCAGGAGAACGTGGATTGTCATTGTAATCTAGCTACTGAAGTCAATCGGCGTCTTCGGATGAACTGGAACGATATTAAGAGTTGGAGATAGCCGAACGTGACGTGTCGGATCTCGAACACAGCAGGAAGTGTGTGAGATTCGGATGAAGACGGAAAGGAAATGGTTGCGACGAATACGATTAGAATTGGAATCGATATCGGTGGGACCTTTACGGATCTCGTGGCCGCAGACGAGAAGCGTGGGGTCTGGAAGATCAAAGTCCTGACCACGCCGACAGATCCATCTGTAGGAGCGCTTGATGCTGTTCGAAGATTGTTGGAAAAAGAGGAGGTTGATTCTGGTCTTGTCAGAGTTGTTATTCATGCGACTACGCTCGCCTCAAACGCCCTTCTGACGGGAAATATTCCTAGGGCCGCTCTCATCACGACCTCGGGTTTTCGAGATGTTCTTGAGATCGGGCGCCAGAACAGGCCGGAGCTGTACAATCTTCAGGTCGAGCGGCTGCCTCCACTGGTCCCGAGGCGATACAGGTTCGAGGTCCGTGAGAGAATCACGTATGACGGAAGGATCCTGGAACCGCTTGACACGTCGCAGGCTACTCAGGTTGCGAGAAGGATACGAAGACTCGGTATCGGAACGGTTGCTCTCTGCCTTCTTCACTCCTACGCGAACCCGAGACATGAGAAGAAGCTAGGGAAGATTTTCAGGAGAGAGCATCCTAGCGCGAAGTTGTCTTTGTCTTCGGAGCTTCTTCCAGAGTTTCGAGAGTACGAGAGGACTAGCACTACAGTCGTTAATGCGTGTCTGCAGCCGTTATTCTCGGACTATCTGGAAAAACTCGAACACGGGCTGGAGAAACTTGGGGTCCATGCGCCTCTGTTTGTAATGCAGTCGAATAGTGGGACTGTGCTCTCTCGCCAAGCAGCCCTTGAGCCAGCTCGCCTCATAGAATCAGGACCCGTTGCTGGGGCGGTGGCGTCCAAGTTCTATTCTCGCGGATCTCAAAGTATCGTCTCTCTTGACGTCGGCGGGACCACGTCGAAGGCAGGAGTCTGGTCTGGCCACGGGTTCGAGGTGACCAACGAGTACGAAGTTGGGGGACGTTTGCATGGAACGAGGCGAGTTGAAGGATCAGGATACCCTGTCAGGTTTCCGGTCCTGGACCTCGTCGAGGTTGGAATCGGCGGTGGGAGCGTTGCCTGGGTTGACGATGCTCGTGTTTTGCATGTTGGGCCTCAGAGTGCTGGAGCGCTGCCGGGTCCGGCTTGTTATGGGAAGGGTGGGATGTTGCCGACGCTGACGGATGCGTCTCTTGTTCTTGGCCGGTTGAGCTCTAGCCTTCTTCTTGGCGGGGATCTGCGATTGAGCCCACGACTTGCTTACAGGGCTGTTGCTGAGCGTGTTGCGAAGCCGCTTCGAATGAATGTGATCAACGGAGCTATCGGTGTTTTGAGAATTGCTGTCGCGAGGATTGCGGAGGCGTTGCGGGCGGCGACGGTGGAAAAGGGTCTCGACCCGCGCGAAATGGTTCTGGTGGCGTTTGGTGGGGCGGGACCGATGTTTGCCTGTGAGGTTGCTGAACAACTAGAGATGGAGAGGGTTGTTGTGCCCCCGGCTGCAGGGCTGTTGTCGAGCCTCGGTCTCCTTCTTGCGGAACCATTGCATGATTCCGTCCAGACCGTACTGAGAGACGCAGAGAGTGCGAGCGTCAAAGAGCTTGAGAAGATCTTTCGTGGGATGAAGGAGAGAGCGAGAGGTCTGCTCGGAAGAGAAGGAGTTGAGGAGAAGGATGTCACTTATCAGAGATTCTTGGATATGCGTTATCAGGGACAATCTTACGAATTATCAGTTCCTCTACGGAACGGGATTATTACTGGAAAGGTGGTTCGATCTGCTGTTAGAGACTTTCACCAGAGACATCAAACGCAATATGGCTACTCTCAATCGGACAGGTCTGTTGAGATTGTGAATGTTCGCAGCTACTGTAGAGGAAAAGCTGGAACCGTCTCTGGAGTAACCGGTATTTTTGCACGAGAGAAGGGTCCTGTGATGAGGAGAAGAGTGTGGTTTATGGGTGGACGTGGTATCGGGTGTCAAGTCTTTCAGCGGAACAGCCTTTTTCCTGGTTCCAAGGGAAAGGGACCGTGTGTGATTGAGGATTACGATTCAACCCTGGTGATTCCGCCTCGAGCACGATATGTGGTTGACCGGAATGGATCGGTTTCTATTGCGATATGACGCTCGGATGAAGAGGGCTGTTACTCGTGTCTGGTGGTGCTGGTTTCAACAAGGCAATATCGGATTACACTTGGTAAGTTGCTCTAACAGTGAAGAAAATATGACCAATACATCAAGCGGCTCGAACAGCACGTGGGGAGCATTTACTCCAGTCATGCCAGCATTCATACGGTTGATAGCGGGCGTTATTGTACTGGTGATTATCGAGGCGGTTGTGCTCGGCTTTCCAGGGATCAGCCAGAATATCACAGGCAGTACCATTTCGATCGCGAACATTGTAGTGTTCATGATCGGGCTTGTCGTTGCTTTCATCGTCTTCAAGTTCGGAACGCAGCTCTCGAAGGCGGTCTCGGACGCGTACAAGAACTACCAGACTTGGGTTCCGTTGCTAGCGTACATCTTCCAGATCATCGCCATCGTCATACTCTACAGCGTAAGCAACGGTATTGCCAGCCAGTACTTTACCAGCGCGCCTTGGGCTTATCCATTGATATTCCTCTTGATCGCCCTGCTTCCAACGCTGCGAGTTGTCGTCAACCTGGTTCACGCGCTCGATGGCTCACCGGCCACCAAGCACGCCACCAACAACTAAACTGTACGAGCTAGCCAAAGAAAAGAAACCAGGGCCTCAGGGCTCTGGAAATCCAAAGCCCCATTTTTCGGGACCTTTCAGAATACTCGTCTTTACGTTTCTTACGCGAGGAAACGATGGGTTTGGAAAGCCCCGGAGAAACCACTCTTGCGTCGCGAGACGCGATCGCTAAGACCCTCCCTCGTCCAAGGGAGATTTCCCGTCTGGCAGGGATAATGGGCGAGTCTCGCGATTCAGGGCATGATACGGCGTTGAAGGCAGGGCAAATCGTCGGGAGATCGTCAGCCATTCCCGAACGATTCTAGGGCGAAATATTGCGCATGTCTCAGAATCGAGATCAGGGCTGATATTGGGCGATTTTGGAATTTTCCATTTCATACTCTAATAGGTAGAATCGGTTTCGCCATCTAGCGCATCGCCGGTCTTCTAGCCCTTTTCAGGACCAGATAGACGGCGGCTCCGACGACTAGGACTAGCGCGACGATCCCCAAGGCGATTAGCCGTCCCACGCCACTGAACGGTAGCCTGGAGTTATTCTGAACATTCGCAGGTTGCACTGTCACGGTTTGCGATTTGGTATTAGATAGAGCCGCTGGGTTCGTGCCTGAATCCGTCGCGGTTAGGGTGATGCTAAAATTGCCTGGCTGAGAATAAGTGTGACTTGGGGTCGAGCCTGTAGCTGAAGAACCGTCACCAAAGGTCCACAGATACGAGAGCTGATCACCATCGGAGTCGTGCGATGAACTCGCGTCGAAATGAACCGTTACCCCCACGTTTGGTGAAGCAGGATCATAGACGAGAGCGGCCGTCGGAGGACTGTTTACAGATAGGACTGGATTTTCTTCGAGAGCCACGGCAACCAATCCTGTATCAAGCGCATTCGATTTAGAAGGCGAAGAACGACTACTATCGCTAAACCCTCCATCGCCGTTCTGTTGAGAAAGGATGTATGTAACTGCCGTAACTATGTTAGCAGGTTTGTTGAAGGCCTTGAGTGCTAGCGCGGAGAGGGCTGCAGCGTATACATGTCCGCCAAAGTCCGAAGAGGCCGCTGCATTCAGAAAGCTCAGAGCGCTCGAAACACTTGGACTGTCATGCACAAACCCTGCGCTCTTCAAGACGAGAAGCGTCAATGCAGTAATGCTAATTGAATCCGGCCCAAGTGAATAGAATGGATCGAACGGTTTGCTACTCGTCAGATTGAAGCTACCGTTTGGATTCTGAAGCGAGAGAACAAAGTTGATCGCATTGGTTTGACTCGAAACAGAAATCGTTCTCGAATTGATGAGTCCCAAGAGAGCTGTGTCCGTGTCGACACTGCTAGCAACGGTCTGGGAGCCATCGTAGTATCCCTCAAATCCACTGTCGGCCTTCTGTAACTGTAGAAGATTGCTAGCAACGATCGTTGTGTTGACGAGACGCAGGTTCGAGCTCAGAGCTAGACTGAACAGTACTGATCCCGGAACATCAGCCTCTCCGTACTGTCCCCAGAACCATGTTTGAGAACTGTTCAGTTGATGAGCTAACCATGTGTAGGATTGAGCTGCTTTTGGAGAGTCCGAACTGTTGAGCCAGAGAGCATAAGCTGCGGCCGCGGCCAAGTGCTCCTGGAACGCTCCATACGAGCCATCGACAGACTGGTTATGAGCCAACCATACAAGCGCTGAACTTATCGCCGATGAAAGGGAAGAAGGAGCCAATCGTACGGTAGGCTGACTAGTAGGCGGAGTGTGATGGCCAGGAAGCGTGAATGCTGGGGATGATAGAACAATGAATAGGGTCAGCACTGCAAGGGTTCTTGGAGCGGGCAAAGTTACCCGCTCAAAAAGCAATGCCTCCATATAAGCTCAACGAGGCAGAACCCGGGAATCAGGGCTCGCAATGGAGAATCTTGACCCAATATCATTCGAGATTCTCAAGAACTCACTCATCTCCATTGCGGAAGATATGGGAGTGGTTCTCCGAAAATCGAGCTTCTCTCCCAACATCAAGGAGAGGCGAGATTACTCCTGCGCTCTCTTCAACAAGTCGGGACAGCTAGTCGCTCAAGCAGAGCACATTCCAGTCCATCTCGGCGCTATGCCACACTCAGTGCAGGCGGTTCAGAAAGAGTTCAAAGATGATCTAGCTGAAGGTGACGACATCATCATCAACGATCCATACCGGGGTGGGACACATCTCCCCGACATTACCATGGTCTCTCCGATGTTCTTCAAGGAAAAGTTGGTTGGGTTTGCGGCTAACCGCGCTCACCACTCTGATGTCGGAGGCGTCGCGCCAGGGAGCATGTCCGCGCTATCGAGAGACGTTAATCAGGAAGGAATCCGTATTACTCCTATCAAGATCTGGACGGGGGGCAAACCGAACCGGCAAATCCTGGACTTTGTACTGTCCAATGTCCGGACCCCTGATGAGAGACTGGGAGACCTCAGAGCGCAACGGGCCGCGAATCTTGTCGGCGCGAAACGTTTGGGAGAGTTACTGAAGAAATCGAGAGCTTCAACAGTTGAGAGTGGGATGGATCAATTGATCGACTACTCCGAGGAGCTGATGCTCAAGAAGATTCGTGAACTGCCGAGGAAGTCATCATCAGCGGTTGACTATCTCGACGACGATGGTTTTGGTGCGACCGATATCCCGGTCAGGGTCAAGGTCACAATTAATCAACAATCCATAGCGTTCGAGTTTTCCGGTTCTGCGAAACAGGTTCAGGGACCCTTGAACGCCGTTTACAGCGTCACTCTCTCAGCCGTCTACTACGTGGTAAGATGTGTGACGGATCCCTCGATTCCAGCAAACGCGGGCTGCTTCAAACCCATACAGGTTACAGCACCATCCGGGACCATTGTCAACGCGGAGCCGCCTGCGCCAGTGGCAGGTGGAAACGTGGAAACGTCGACGCGAATTGTTGACGTGACCCTCAAGGCCTTCTCTAGTATCATTCCAGAGAGAGTATGTGCTGCTTGTCAAGGAACAATGAACAACGTAACCATCGGAGGAATTGACCCGCGGACCGGGAAATACTTCACCTACTATGAGACCATCGCCGGCGGATTCGGTGCGCGTTACAGCAAAGATGGTGTTGACGGAATTCATAGTCACATGACGAATACATTGAACACCCCCATAGAAGCACTGGAATCAGCATATCCCCTGAGGGTCAAGAAGTACGAGCTGGTACGAGGCTCCGGTGGACGAGGAAAGTTCCGAGGAGGACTAGGCATCAGGAGAGACACAGAGGTGTTGGCTGAAAGATCTACCATCTCACTAATGGGCGAGCGACAACGCCACCGACCTTGGGGATTGTCTAGAGGAAAATCGGGATCGCCAGGCGCATACGCAATCGTGCGAGGAAACAGGATCACCGGTTTGTCTTCGAAGACAACTCTTAGTGCAAATGGTGGTGACGTTCTGACTGTGATAACGCCAGGTGGCGGTGGCTATGGAGCACCAGGCCGCCGAACGAGCGAAAGGGTAGGGCAGGATAGAGTTGACGGTAAAGCCTGAATCCTAACACATGGTTACTTTAGCGGCCCCAGGGACTGGTGATTTCCAATTGGACGAGTCTTGCGAGTTTGCGGCTTGGTAGTACCAAGCGAATGTATGATAGGTTGTAAAGTGAAGCGCATCGGCACCAACGCTGGTGGCTATCCATGCGTCAGATTTCTCGCATATAGCCCACAAGCTCCAGAAGTACTGCCCCTTGCTCTGGACCCCGTTTATCGAAGTGATCAAGTGTTCGGACGTTGGAGGGCCGTAGTAAGTGGCCTGGACTCGCGAGATAGATGTTGTCAGTTGATAGAAATTCCAATCGAAGGGTACATCGGTCTTGTTGATCCATTGGCTAGTCGTGTTTCCATAGTTTATCAGGGTCTCGACTTTGACAGTAGGTCCCAGGCAGGGAGTTGAGCAGGCGCTGGTTGATTTCTGATAGTAATAATACGCGCCTGTTTGGAACGCCACGATACCCGCTCCAATCAGAATGAGGACGGCGAGGAACGCTTTGTGTTCCCCGATGATGTAGAGCCCCAGTCTAGGGCACATCCGGTCGAGTTCTAAGACCGAGGCGCGTCGCCGCGACGACTATGGCAGGGGCAACGGTTGCGAAGAAAACGACGTTGCTGGCTTCATGTGCAACGGAAAAAGGCACGCCAATAATATTGCCGAAGACAAAATCCTGGTAAAGAGAACCTGTTCTGAAAATCCAGCTGCCAAAGTTCGTAAGTGCATCATAAGCAAACGTCGATAGAAGCCCGACAAGTCCGAATACGATGCTTACCCGTTGATACTCCTTCGTTCCTCTCACAATATCTCGGGCAACGAAGCTTTTCTTGAGAGCTACACCCGCAAGGGCATAAAAGCACTCTCCGACCATCAGGAATGATAACATGAGGAAAGTGTCCACGCCGTTGGGGTTTACGAATCCGTAAACTAGCCAGACAGACAGGGCGATTCCGATTCCGAGTCGAAGACCGAAGAAGAAAGCGGCGATAAAGACCAGGGTGTCCATTATCTTGACGTTTGGGATGCCAATCAGCGCATAGTTGGTTGCGAGTGCCAGAGCGGAGAAGACGGCTGTGATCATGACTTTGGTAGATCGCCTATCGAGGACGGAAGCCGCAGTAGGGGTGCTGGTCATGCGAAGAAGCGGGCAAAGTTACCCGCCCGTTAAATATATCCTTTCTCTAGTGCAACTAGGCGAGCTGCAAGGCACAAAATGAGAATCTGTTCTCTACTTCCCAGCGCCACGGAGATTGCATTCGCTCTCGGCCTTGGGGGCCAGGTTGTCGCAGTATCGCATGAATGCGATTATCCTTCTGAGGCTTCTAGCCGGCCTGTTTTGACGAAGTCAGCGATCCACCAGAAGATCCACAGAAGCCTTGAGGTTGACCTGGAAGTTGAGGAACGGGGAGGCGACATTTACGAGATTGACGAGAAACTTCTGGAGAAACTGAAGCCGGATCTTATTCTGACCCAAGAGCTCTGCCATGTTTGTGCTGTTTCCTATACAAAGGTCAAGGAAGCCGCTAGCGTCTTGGATGCAGATACGAAAATCGTCTCGTTAGAACCGACGAATCTGGAAGAGATTGTCGACAACATCATGCTGGTTGGCAGGATGACGGGCAAGCTGGGAGAAGCTGAGAAACTAGCTCAGCAGATGCTTCAAAGAATAAACATGGTGAAGGACAAAACGCAGACTGAACTACATAGGCCGCGGGTCTTCTTCATGGAATGGCTCGAACCTCCTTGGACTGGGGGACACTGGATTCCCGAGATGGTCGATTACGCTGGAGGATTTGACGGGCTTGGCCGTCTCGGCAAGCCTTCTTACAGATTAGGATGGGACGAAGTTGTTGAGTACAAGCCAGAGATAATCATCCTGTCTCCTTGCGGGTTCGATGCAAACCAGGTCATGGAAGAGGCGCACGTGCTGTCATCGTACCAAGGATGGGAGAAAATCCCCGCATTCCAGTCCTCGAGAATCTATGCGGTCAACGCGTCCGCGTATTTCAGCAGGTCAGGTCCCAGGGTGGTAGACGGGCTCGAGATCCTAGCTCACATAATACATCCGGAGCTGTTTCCAGAGAACCCTCATCCGGAAGCTGTGAGCATCGTTCCCAAACAACTGGCTCTAGGCAAGAGAATTATTGAGACGAATTAGACATAGCACAAGGGTGATCGCAGATGCCTTTGAAACCTCAGAAGGAGAAGGCGGAGGATTTTCGTGCGCTTCATCGAGGGAAGCGGATCTTGATCCTTCCGAACGGATGGGATGTCCCGAGCGCAAGGGTGTTTGAGGATGCGGGGTTCCCTGCAGTCGCGACATCCAGCGCGGGCATGATAGTATCCTTGGGCTATCCTGATGGCGAGGTAATCGCTAGAGAAGAGTTTGTCTCGGCTGTTGGAAGAATCGCAAGGGTCTTGTCCGTTCCACTTTCTGCCGACATTGTCGCTGGCTTTGGAAAGACCACAAAAGAAGTATTGGCGACAGTCAAAGCGATTCTCAAAGCTGGAGCCATCGGAGTAAACATCGAAGATTTCATCCATGCGACGAAGAAGCTCTACCCGGTCGAGAGACAGATCGAGAATGTCAAGGCTATCAGAAAGCTAGGCGAGACGACAGGAGTTCCGCTTGTGATCAATGCTCGAACGGACGCGCTGAGATTTGCAGAGGGTGACGAAGAGGCACGGGTCAAAGAGGCGATTCGTCGAGCCACCGCCTATAGGGACGCCGGGGCTGATTGCGTCTACCCAATGGGTCTCATCGATGCGGCTTCCATCGCGAGATTCGTAAAGGCACTGGATTTTCCGATCAATGTCATGGTCAGAAAGGGTCTCCCGCCAGTGAGTGAGCTACAGAGACTCGGCGTCGCCCGAGTGAGCTTCGGTCCCAGCCCATCGTATGCCGCGATGGGTCTCTTGAAACGAGCTGCCAAAGAAGTGCTTGAGAAAGGAACCTACGAGAATCTAGTTGAGGGTGCGATAACATTTGATGAGCTGAACGCGCTAGCTGTCCCTCGAAAGCCACAATCCGATTGATTTCTGGAAGGTCAATGGAGATCGTTCAAATCGTAGACGATTCGTGTTCCTGAATATTCTCTAGCGTCTCTTTCTCGACTTGAAGGGTAACGTGTTCTATCCCGAAGGATTCCTTTAGCTTGGCTTCTATATGCTCCACGATGGTTGAGCCTTGACTGATGCTGTCAGTGTCTACGGTGATGTGTCCGCTGAGAGCGTAGAGACCAGAGGTAATCGTCCAGACGTGGAGGTCGTGGACTCCCTTCACCCCGTCAACGCTACCAATTGTCTTGGCAATTGTCTCAAGCTGCATTTGTCGGGGAGTGGCTTCGAGAAGAATGTTTGTCGAGTCTCTGACGAGTGTATAAGCGCTCCGCATGATCAGGACACCGATGACGGCGGCCGCGAGTGGGTCGATTACAAGGTAGCCGGAGAATATTACGATGAGGCTGCTGACGATCACGGCTAGAGACGAGAGGACGTCTCCGACTGTGTGGAGGAACACGCCTTTGACATTGAGGTTGGTTCGTCTCGAGCGGGACAACAGCCCTGCGCTGGTGAGGTTTCCCAGGAGACCGATTGATGCTATTGCGAGAACTAGTGGTCCCTGGACAGTTGGAGGCTGACGAAGTCTCAGGTAGGCCTCGAAAATTATCAGAAAGGCCGCGCCTATCAGGACTGAGCCGTTGATCAGGGCCGCGAATATCTCGGCTCTATGGTAACCGAAGGTCCGTCTTGCAGTATGAGGCTTCCGTCCCAATCTCAGTGTGAGGATGCCCACCCCGACCGCCAACACATCTGTTAGTACGTGGCCTGAATCGCTGACCAATGCAAGACTCTGGCCTAGAAAGCCTCCGGTGAACTCAACGATGGC